>JBCDAX010000012.1:0-97393 GCA_039184805.1 Bacteroidota bacterium
ATTATCGCAAAAAAGCCGAATAGGATGATAAAAATCCATTTAACGTTACCTTTAAACTGATAATATCTTTTAAAAAAGGAACGTAGACCCTCCTTTTTTCCAAAAATGGCAGTTAGTATAAATGCGGCAAGAAAGGGGCCATAAACGATTCCTACGAAATAGGGTAGTTCGGGAATTATTTGCTTTATAATTAACAAAGCGACTATCCAAGAGATGCAAAATGTTAGACTAAAAAAGTAAACGAGTTCTCTTGTATTTTTTTTTCTTGTTGAAAGTTCCATCGTTATTTGATTTTACTGTAAAACAAACAACATCGGATGAGTTAGGCAATCTAGTTATATGCTATATTGGAATATATAGCAATTTTGATATTAAGCTTTTAATTGTTTAGTCTTTCTAAATTCTGAAGGGGTCATTCCAACATGTTTCTTAAAGAGCGTATTAAAGCGACTTCCAGATTTAAATCCCGAAATCTCAGCAATTCCTAAAATGGTGTAACGTTTAAACTCTTCTGCCAAAAGGTTTCTTTTAACTTCCTCTAGTCGGAATGAATTGACAAAGTCTGGAAAACTTCTGTCATAATGGGTATTGACTACTTGGGATAACATATTAATAGGAATTTCAAGTTGACGGGCCATTATCTTGACGGAAAGATTTGGATTGCGATAAAGATGGTCCTTATTCATTGCTGATTCTATTTGCGCAATGTATCTATTAAATCGTTTAGCATCAATTTGATTTGATTCATTTGCTTTCCTAAAAAAGTTGGATGTTTGATTGAGTTCTCTGTAAGATATCCAGAAAATAGGTATTCCAAACAACAAAGTTGAATTTAGGGGTATAAGGGAATGAACTTCATACCTGGTCAGAAGTAGTTTTAATATTAAATTGATAACAAATACCACGGTAAAAGCTATCAACATAGGCCTAATCCAAAGAGAATACAGATTCTTGGAAGATAACCTGAGACAGATATAAAGATAAATACCCAGTTGAGAAAAACTCATAAACATCCCTACAACTTCCCACGTTTCCCTTTCAAGAATAAAGAAAAGCAACACTACAGCGAAAAATAGAAAGTAATGCCATATTGCTTTAGCTGTTATATTATTTTCATCAATAGTCGCTTGTAAATAAATATATAATGATGGTCCTATGGCAAGCATAAGCATATTTGAAAAAGGCTGGGTAAAACTTTCAAAGTGAATTTCATTGTTTAAGGCAAAAAACGTGTTCAACAAAAACATTGAACAAATTGTCATGAGTATTCCGACATGGAAGGTTAATGTACCTCGGGAATTGGATTTAATAAAGTAATTGAACGCCAAGAACAATCCTTGAAAAGCAAACAAAATATTGATAATGGAAATCCAGAAAACAAAAGAATTTTTCACTTTATAAATGTATTCAAACAACTGTTTAGAACAAATTTTTTGATCGTTGAAAAAGAACATGCCCACAATAAATATTTAACTCTATTGAGCAACAGAATTAACTTGATAATTATTTTACCATCAGAATTTAAACCAAATGGTTTATTCTAAAAGTCTGTTAATCACTTTAGGCATGCTTACGCATGTTGTTAAGGTTTTTATGCATACTAGCGCATGTCGTTAAGGTTTTTAAGTAGTAACCGGTTAACCCATCTTGTTCATTTCTTTTGCGGTGCAATTGTAAAGGTTGGGCGGTGAGACGCTTTACCAAAAAGAGACAATTCACTAAGCTTTGATCTCATTTTGATTTTTTTGATTAGTCATCACACATCTCCCGCCCGCCTTTCTCAATTGAATTGACTCATTAAAATTTCTAACAAAACTTTAAACTCTATGAAATTAAGAATTCATTGGATGTGTTCGGTGTTTTTGATGTTGCTCACAACGTCGATGCTGGCGCAGCAAAAAACGATTACAGGTAACGTCTCTGATCAACAAGGCCTAGCCCTGCCAGGAGTCTCTGTTGTAGTAGTTGGTACTACGTCAGGGACGCAAACCGATTTTGATGGTAACTACTCAATTTCTGCTGAAATAGGTCAAAGACTTCGTTTCAGCTACCTGGGTCAAAAAACGGTAAATGTGACCATAGGCGCATCCAATACCATCAATGTGCAGATGGAAGAGGATGCCCAGGCCCTGGATGAAGTGGTAGTGGTGGCATATGGGGAGAAATCAAGGAAGAATGTAATTACGAGTATTTCAGAGATAGACAGTGAATCCATTGAGGATTTGGTGGTGGACTCACCGCAGAACATTCTTCAAGGGCAATCAGCCGGTGTTCAGGTGGTAAGTAGCTCCGGTCTTGTTGGAGCCGCCCCGGAGGTCAGGATAAGGGGAACGAATTCCCTAGGAGGTAGTTCCAGACCGTTGTTCGTCATCGATGGTGTTGTTTTGGGCGATACATTTAATACACTTACCCAGGGAACTGGACAGGGCATCAACCCACTTGCAACCATCAACCCAAACGATATTGAGAGTATTTCCGTACTAAAATCTGCCGCTGCTGCAGCACTTTACGGTTCGCGAGGTGGTAACGGTGTGGTCTTGATCACTACCAAGAGAGGAAGAACGGATGGAACCGTGACCGTTGACATAAACACCAACGTATCCTTTTCCAGACTAACAGATTCACCGGAGCTATTGAACGCAAGTGAGTTTATTGATTTCACAACTACTGTTAGGTCAGCTATAGGGTCAACTTTGTTGACCGATGCTGGTGGAGATGTTGATTTCATCGACCTTGTTACAAGAAATGCTGTTTCCACCAATAGTAACTTCAGTGTAAGAGGGGGCAACAATCGAGTTAGTTACTTCATAGGTGGTACGAGAGAAAGACAAGAAGGTGTCTTGAACGGTAACTCTTTGGATAGAACAAGTTTCAGGACTAATGTAGAAGCCAAAGCAACCGATTGGTTGACCGCTGGGATAAACATGAACGTTTCCCAAAACAATTTCGACCGTACCCCTGCAGAAAACTCTTTTGCCGCTCCATACACAATTGCTTTATTGCAAAGACCCGACGTTGAGCCATTTGATGAAAATGGCAACTTCACAACCGCAGGTAACGTAGGTGGTGGTAACGTAATCGCTCAAGAGCAATTAAATCAGAACGACCAGAACACGACCAGAATTATAGGTAATGCCTATTTGAACTTTGACCTATCCTCTTTTATAGACGGACTTAGTTTCAAGCAGGAACTGGGCATTGACAGAAACCTTGATGATGTAATAGAGCGACAAGTTGAGCTATTGACGCCTGGTGGATTTGCACGAAACAGGATTTCCCAACAGAACAGGGTCATTGTGAACAGCTTGCTTTCCTACAACAAGACCTTTGGTGAAAAGCACAATCTGAGTGCTCTCGTAGGGTATTCCTTTGAGGAGAATAAGTTTAGGATCTTAAGGGGAGACGGTACAGGGTTTTTGGCGGACGCCCAACGTAATGTGGAATCTGCATCTACCTTCCCTATTACTTTTTCCAGTGGTGATGAGACAACTTTGGTTTCTTATTTAGGCAGGATTGCCTATGACTATGCCAATGGTAGATATCTTTTGGAAGGTTCCTTGAGACGTGACGGATCTTCAGTTTTCGGGGCGAACAACCAATTTGGTACGTTTTGGTCCGCTGCTGCTGGATGGAACGTATCGGAAGAGCCTTTCATGGAGGATGTGTCCTGGATACAGGGACTTAAGATCAACGGTAGTATTGGTTCGACGGGTAACGATAGGATAACCGCTGCTACCGGTGTTCTGAACTTCTTCCCTTCTTTGGGAACTTTCGGGACCAATAACTACAATGGGGAATCTGGACTTACCCCCCTAGCACTTGCCAACCCAGATTTGCAGTGGGAAAGCACAACGACTTGGGATATTGGACTCTCTGCAAGTTTTTTCAACAGAAGATTATCTTTCAACGCTGAATATTACAACAGAACGACCGATGATTTGATTCTTCTTGTTCCTGTTGACCCTACCTTCAACAATGGTCTTAACAATGTGTTGCAGAACGTTGGGGAATTGGAAAACAGAGGGGTCGAACTTACAGTTGATGCCACGATATTTGATAACCCGGAAGGCTTTAGCTGGACATCGAATTTCAACATAGCCTGGAACGAGAACGAAGTTACTTCTTTACCTGAAACTGCAAGTTTGGATGAACAAGGAAGACCGTTCGTTGAACAGGTAGGTGGTTCTTTGGCCAACTCACCACAAAGAGCTGTGTTGGGAGAATCAGCAAACTCATGGTATGTAATTCCTTACATCGGTGTCAATCCACAGACGGGGGATGCTGAGTGGTTGGGAGCCGATGGCAACCCGACAACAACCCCTGTGGCAGCTGACAGAAGGATAGTCGGACAGGGTAACCCTGATTTCGTGGGTGGTTTTTCAAATACCTTTACCTATAAGAACTGGTCCTTGAGCACATTGTTCAACTATTCCATAGGTAACGACCTATTGTTGACATCCAGAGAATTTATCGAAAATCCTACCAGTGGGTTTAACAAGACCACAAGAGTGCTGGATATATGGCAGCAGCCTGGTGATCAGGCGTTTATTCCTAGCCCTAATAGCCCGACCATCAATTCCTTTGCGCAAACTTCATCAGCTCAGATCGCGGATGGTTCATTTGTAAGGTTGAAGAACGTGACCTTGGCCTATACATTGCCAAGGGACTTTATCGACAGAACATTCTTGACCAATGTCAGGTTCTATGCAACGGGCACGAACTTGTTGACCATCAAAAGTGACGATTTAGACGGTTACGACCCGGAAGCATCTAACAGAGCAGATGGGGGAGGTACCCTGGGGCAGGATTTCTTTACCGTGCCACAGGCCTCAACATTTACATTGGGAATGAATGTAACATTCTAGGACTATTAAAAATTAAAATGAATAAGATGAACAAAAATAAATTAAGTGCAATATTGGCCCTTTTAGTATTGGTAATGGTTTCATGCGAAAATAGACTGGAACTCTTGCCCGAGGACGATATTGCTGAGGAGATTGTTTTCAGCACTGAGGTCACTGCCCTGGGTGCGGTTGTCGGGATATACAATAGGGCACAACAGGATGACGTGCTTAACGGGACTTTCCAGTTCATGACCGAGTGGCAATCGGACAACGTGGCCTTTGAGGGTACTTTCGATGCTTTTCAACAGGTCAGTGTGTATGCCACCTTGGCAACGAACACGTCCATATTTGGAATATGGGATGATAACTATGAGGTTATCGGGGCGGCCAATTTGGTCATCGACAACCTACCACTTGTAGAAGATGAGGATTTCACGGATGCCGAAAGGACCCAGGCCATTGCCGAGGCAAGGTTCATGAGGGCCTTGGTGTATTTCAACATGTCCACAGTATTCGGACAGCCATTGCAGGTTGCGCAAGGGCGTTCCAATTTGAGTGTCCCATTGGTGACCACCTCTGAGACTGGTATTGAACTTCCAAGGGCTACCTTGGGTCAGGTCCAAGACTTTGTGGAAGCCGAGCTATTGGCCGTGATACCCCTTTTGGTAGATGGTACCAGAATCAAGGCAAATCCAGGAGCTGCAAGGGCATTATTGGCAAGACTATATCTGTACCAAGAAAGATGGGACGAAGCGGCGAATATGGCCAATATGGTCATAAGCGACCCATTCTATACCTTGGCACCGGATTATACCTTTTACGATTCACCTGATAACGCAGAGCACGTATTCACTCTTGTGAACAACGCGGTGGATGGCCAGGATACTAATCAAGGGTTCTCTAATATAAGTAACCCTGTGCCAGAGGGACGTGGGGACGTACCGTTTACGCAGAATTTGTTGGATGCTTATGCTGAAGAAGCAGGGGACCTTCGTTTTTCCGAACTTAACCAGGAAGGTCCTGGCGCAATCAGTCCTAATGCCATTTTCACGAACAAGTTTCCCGATGGGGTCAACCTCACTGATGATGCCCCCGTCATGCGTGTCACTGAAATGTATCTTACGAGAGCCGAGGCCAACCTTAGAGCTGGAACCAACGTAGGGGACACTCCGGTAAATGATATCAATACACTTAGGTCTAGAGCTGGACTAACTGATTTGGGAGCTGTTGATTTGGATATCATCTTAAATGAGCGAAGAAAAGAGCTTGCCTTTGAAGGCCAGAGAAGAATGGACCTGTTGCGCAATGGTCTGAATTTGAGAAGACCGGGACAGCCTCAGGAGGCTGCTTCTGCGCCAGGACAGAATTTGACCATTTTCCCGATTCCTCAACGTGTTAGAGATTTATCTCCTTTCGTGGAGCAGAATCCCGGTTATTGATAGGTTCCATTTAGATTATGAAAATAATAAAAAAGGCCTAGTAAAAGCTGGGCCTTTTCTTATTGGCTGACTTAATGGAATAGAATAGATTGAGAGAGTGGTTGTTTAAAAACTCATCTTAGAAAACTCTAAAACAAAATTGTAAAAACGCTTAAATACTGTCTTTTAAAACTGCCGTTTTATGACGCTATTCTGGGGAAAGCTGAACATTTTACTTGAGCGTTCCTTTCCTACTCTCATTTATTAATTTCGTTAATTGACGTTTTACCAGACAAGTGAGGTAAATAAAATCTAGAAATTAGAGTTCATAAAATATGTGTACTTTTAATTTGAAATATGTTCTTTTAATATAAGTTCAAAATCGGGTGAGCAATTCGGTGCTTATATTATCTTTTAATATTGTAACTTTTTGAATATCAAGATATTGCGATTCGAGTTATGACCCTCCCTGGGTCACGAATAAGCCGTTGGAAAAGAAAAAACGCAAAGTTTACTTGAGCGTTTTTTTTGTTTAAACTGTTTTCAAACAGCAGTTTTTACGGGATATGCAACCCTCATTAGGTTGTAAAGTTAATTGTTCCCTTGAACGCCTCCTCTTTATCATTTTTTGATAAAAGGTTATATTCATCACTTCGTAAAATTCATGGAGTAAAAAGCAATAGTGGTTTAGAAGTGTTAAATGATTAAATTTTTAAACAAAACCATCCCGTTTAATTTCAGTTTTAAGAATCAACTGGTAATTGCCATTGTCTTGGGCTGTCTACTCGCTCTTGTAATGATTTTTTTGGGACCCTTTGATACAGATAGATTCCAATCGAGTTACAAGTATCTTATTTTAGGTGGGTTTGGGGTTTTTTTATCCGTATTTTATTTGGTGAATTCAAGGTTTGAGACGTGGTGGTATCATTATCAAAATAGAAATTGGACCATTAAGTACGAAATTGTCACGTTCATTTCTTTGGTAGTTATTGCAAGCATCCCTATTCATTTTTATAATCAGATTTTTCTTAATGATTTCTTTGGTCAAGACTATGGAGCAAGTGACTATTTTAGGCATGGACTATGGTTTTTTAGAACTTCTATGATTCCCATAATGTTGGCTCTTTTGCCCTTTTTCATTTATTTCAGGAACAAATTCGGACATGTAGAAACCCCAGAGGCTTTAAAGGAAATTGAGTTATTTGGTACCAACAAGGGCGAAAGACTTAAAATTCAAAGGCATAAGCTATTGTTTGTGAAATCATTAGAGAATTATGTTGAGATTTTTTATGAAAAAGACCAAAGTGTACAACAAAATACTTTTCGAAACACGTTAACCGCAGTTGCGGAACAAGCTCCATTTTTAAGCCATTGCCATCGGTCCTATCTTGTTAATGTTTCTAGTATAAAACGAATAAAGGGGAATTCACAAAATGCAAAAATTGAATTTCACTATGGTGATATGATGATTCCTTTATCAGCTACACACTACAAGAACATAAAATCCTCAATATCGGTTTAGCCCTAGAATCTACGATTTGGGCCCACATCATATTTCTTCATCAACAAGAATACTGATTCGTCACTCTTTTTAGGTGCAATTGGAGATTTGAATTCTCTTTGGAAGGTACTTTCAAAACAAGGCGCTTTTGACTGATTCCTAAAAAAGAGAATAGATACTGTCAATAGCGCATTAAAAGGAATTAAAGATGAAACTTAAACTGGTCCTTACTTTTTGTTTACTCCTGTCCCTTGTTCCAAATGATTCAACCAAACACAATTTGAATCAAGAACGCGTGACCCTTCTCTCCGATGAGATTTTTGATGAGCTCTTGGCAATTCGAAATGATATACATAACAATCCAGAGCTTGCAGGAGAAGAAAAGAGGACTTCTAAAATAGTGGAGGACTATTTATTGGATTTGGGCTTGGAGGTCAAAACAGGACTTGGTGGGTATGGTGTGGTCGGAATTTTGAACGGGAACAAAAAAGGTAAAAAAGTGGCTTGGCGAGCGGATATGGATGCTGCCCTTCATGTATTCGACAATAAACTCAACTTTAAACCCCAAGTTGCCCATATTTGCGGACATGACGTGCACACTACTATAGGTCTTGGTATGGCAAATATGCTTTCAAAAATGAAAGATAGCCTTAAAGGCACAGTGTATTTTATTTTCCAACCTGCTGAAGAGTCGTTCAAAGGTGCAAAATCCATGATAGGGGATGGATTGTTCAAAGAAATCCAACCAGATGAAGTTTTTGGTCTTCATGTTTTTCCAACTGAAATAGGAACTATAAGTTCCAAACCCAATGAATTGTTTGCCTATCAGCGTAGAATCAAATTAACGTTTGACAATGCTATTGATAAAGAAGATTTCAAGGATTTTTTCAAAGAAACCATGCATCGATTGGTCCGCCATAAGGTCAATAGTGAACCATGGTCTCTGGAGTATTTGACCCATCCGGAATATGGACTGATGAATCCTAACACGATGTATGATGATTATTTCATTATCGAACCGAATATCATTACCCGTCATGAGGATAAAACCACTTCGTTTGAATACACCTATTATGAGACTGATTTTGCCCGATTAGGTGGGATTTCAGAGCGAATTATTGAGGATGTCATCAAATCAGAATATAATGAGTTCTATATCGAGACGTCATTTACAGCTAAGAGACCGACCGTTATCAATGACCCAAAGTTGACCGAAGAATGTCTATCCATATTGAAGGACATGTATGGTGCAGAAAATGTCAAACGCTTTTATGGGCAGGCACCTTATTTCAATGAAGACTTCATTTATTATCAATATGAAGTACCTGGAGTAATGTTCCTTCTGGGAGCTTCAAATAAAGCAAAAGGAATCAAAGCTTTGCCACATACCTCGGAGTTCGAAGTAGACGAAGAAGTAATTAAATATGGCGTAAACTACTTTTCATCTTTTTTGAAAAATAGAGTCAATTAAAAAAACTAAATGCTAATTCAATCTCAAATAACAATCAATTAATCAAGTCATGAAAAAGCTAAGTATTTTATTTTTTATCCTACTATCCCTGGTAATATCCGCTCAAGAAATACCAACCGTGGAGGACTGGCAAAGGGATCTTAGATTTTTACAAGAAACCGTACATAAAGATTACTCCTTTTTATTTGTAAAGACAACGAAGGCAACTTTTGATACTGAAGTTGAAAAGTTGTACAACCAAATTCCTTCTTTAGAACCTCATGAAATAATAGTTGGATTATCAAGGATTATAGGACTGTTTAAGTACGGTCATATGGCCGTTAGGTATAATCTAGAACCCTTTAAGTTTCACTATCTGCCAGTAAACTTATATCAGTTTTCAGATGGAATTTATTTACAAGGCGTACATAGGGATTATCAGGATGTAGTGGGTACCAAGGTTATTGAAATCAATGGAATGCCTATTATGAATGCGCTGGAAAAGGTTTATCCCGTAGTTAGTGCAGAGAACACACAGTTCTTTAAAAGCTATGGAATAAACTATCTAACCATCATGGAGGTACTTCATGCCCAAAAAATTATTGAAAAACTTGAGAGTTCAGTTGAGTTTACACTAGAGAAGAATGGAAAAATCTTTAAGAAGATGTTTTCGGCTCTCCCTGCAGGCGAAGAAGTGCCCCGTAAATATGGGTATGTGTTTCAAGACGAAAACTGGTCCGAGGCGCGGGCACAGGATACCATTCCCTTATATCTAGATCAACTGGATAAAATGTATTTCTTTAAACATCTTCCAAAGGAAAAAGCAGTATTTGTTAGACTTAGCCAAATAGAAGATGACCCAACGGAAAGAATGGAGTCTTTTTATATGCGCTTATTTGATTTTGTCCAAAAGGAAGAGGTTGAGAAATTGATTATAGATGTTAGACTAAATGGCGGCGGCAACAACTTTAAGAATAGGTCACTAATCACAAAAATCATTGAGAACAAAAAGATAAATTCAGTTGGTAGTCTTTTTGTTATCATTGGTAGGAGAACATTTTCTGCATGTCAAAATCTCGTAAATGAGTTGGATAACTATACCAATGTAGTATTTCTGGGAGAGCCCACTGCCGAAAATGTCAACTTTTACGGAGATAGCCGACCTGTAATTTTACCGAACACGGGTCATCCGGTCTATCTATCGTTTGCTTGGTGGCAAGACAAACCTGCCTGGCAAACTGCAGAATGGCTTGCGCCCTCTATTCCAATTGAACTAAGCTTTAAGGAGTATTCAACGAATAGGGATCCTGTGCTTGATGCTGCCCTCACTTTTTCTGATAACAATTTTATCCCCAATCCTATGAGGTTTATTACAGATATGTTTGTACGAGGTGAAATACAAGTATTGGATGAAGAAGTTCCCAAAATGATAAAGGATTCACGATATGATTTTTTTGACTTTGAAACCGAGATAAGTAGGGCAGGGTCCCATCTAGTGAAGAGTGGTAGACCACCTGCGATTCAGGCTGGAATAGGCATTTTCTCTTTTGTTACCCGATTATTTCCGACTTCTGCAAGTGCATGGGAAAACTTAGGCGGTGCATATGTAAAAGCGGGAGATGAAGAGAAAGCCAAAACATCATTCAACAAAGCAAAGAGCTTGGAAAAATAGATAGTATGGACCAAAACCTGTAACCCTTAAGAAAAATTGCAGTACATACTAAAATCAATATTCAATAAAATGAGGATATTAGGAGCTGTTGCTACTGTTCTATTTTTGCTTTTCAGTATTTCTTGCTTTAATTCAAATAAAGGGACCAATAAAGTTGGCATAGACCAGGAAATTAATGGTTATCTCACAGAGGCAATGGAATTGTATACTATTCCCGGATTAGCTTTGGCGGTCATTGAGGGAAACAATTTGGTGTATGAAAACTATTTTGGAAAAGCATCTATCGAAGACAATACGTTAGTCGATAACAAAACCATATTCAGAGTTTTTTCAACAACAAAGCTCATCACCACGACCGCGGTGTTTCAACTCATTGAAGATGGAAAACTCAAATTAGAGGACTCGATTTCTAAATATCTGGAAGGTTTGCCAACTGAATGGCAAGATGTCAAAATTAAAAATCTATTAAGTCACTCCTCAGGTTTACCGGATTTTATTCGATATAAAAATACGTTGTCAGATAAAGAGCTAATGGAAAAATTGTATCGAGACAAGATGCAATTTAAGACCGGGCATCAACACTCCTATAATCAAACGAACTATTGGTTATTAGCTCAAATAATCGAAAAAATTACAAGTACTCCGTTTGATGATTATGTTCGGAACAATCAGTTTGACGGCTCTAGGAATGGTGTTCTGTTTTCATCGAATGCTTTGGAAGTTATTCCTAAACGGGCTACTAGATATGTTTTTAGTAGAAAGACTCAGGAACTGATAAAACACACTTCAAACGATGGTGTTAGAGGCCATTCTGGAAACGGCCTGAACATATCACTCACTAAATTCGTGGAATGGGACAAAAAATTAAAAACCAATAAGCTATTGAGTGAAAATACCAAATCTCAAATGTGGTCTCCATTCAAATTTGCAAATAGGTTTGCCTACCAAAAAGATGACTTTTTACATGGTTGGGGGCTTTATTACGTGAACAATTTGGAATCTTATGGTTTTTCAGGTGGAAATGTGGCTGCTTACAGGTATTTCCCTGGAAGTAAAACAACGATAATCCTATTATCCAATGGTTATCAAACACCGGCTTTCGATATAATCATCAATGATATTGCTCGAATTACTATTCCAGAATTAAGAGCTAAGAAATCAACTCTAGAAGCTGAGGTAATGAAACTTGTCATGAATCATCAATTGGATGAGGCCTCGCAATCATTAAAAGTTTTAAACGAAGAAAACCCGAATACCAAATTTGATAACCTAAAATGGAATATTAATGGCTTTGGGAATTCTTACGCATGGAATGAAGAATTCGATAAAGGGTTTGAAATTTTTAAGTTAAATGCACATACTTATCCAGATTGGTGGGTGTCAATTTCAGCTTTGGCTGAAAGCTTTGACCAACAGAAAGACACCTTGAATGCGATTAGGAATTATGAAAGGTCGGTTAAGCTCAACGAGAAGAATGAATACGATTATAATGAGCAAATGATAAAAAGAGCAAAGGAGTTGAAGAATCAGTAATTCTCAAATGATATTAAAAAATGCAGTTAACTGCGTAATGTTTGTATATTTGATTAAACTCGAATAGATGGATAAAGATTTAGTCAAACAGTTGGGTTACGCCAACTTGGATACTAGGTTGAAGCGAATCAGTGATCATATGTCCCACAGTCTTCGGGCCATGTATCGAAACTTGAACATAGATACAGAACCCAATTGGTACTTGGTATTATTCATAGTTAATGAAAGACCCAATGTTTCCGTAATGGAAATAGCTGAAAGACTAGGATTTACGCACCAGTCAGTGATGACCATGACAAATAAGATGATTGCCAAGGGTTACCTACAAAGCAAGAAAGACACCATTGATAAGAGAAAAACCATTTTTAAACTGACTAAAAAAGCAGAAAATAAATTGCCCTTGTTTACCAGAATATGGGAGATAGGAAAAAAAGTCACCCTAGAGCTCCTTGATGAAAACACTGAGATTATGGAGCATCTAGAGCGGTTGGAGTCCAATCTTCACGAAGCATCTTTTGGAGAACGCATTGCGGAAGAACTTAAAAATTGCCAAATATGAAACAACATAATTACAAAACACGCTTGGAGTGGACAGGAAACTTGAATATTGGAACTCAAAACTATAAATCATACAGCAGGGACCATCGCGTCACTATTGACGGAAAGCAGCATTCTATTTTAGGTTCGTCAGACCCCTCTTTTCGGGGAGACCCTTCACGCTATAATCCAGAAGAGTTATTCCTTGCTTCGATATCCAATTGT
Organism: Bacteroidota bacterium; assembly: GCA_039184805.1. Lineage (GTDB taxonomy): Bacteria > Bacteroidota > Bacteroidia > Flavobacteriales > Flavobacteriaceae > Flagellimonas. Next base: position 13,181 of record JBCDAX010000012.1, read on the forward strand.
CATATGTTATGGTTTTTGCATCTATGCTCGGTAAACAAAATAATTGTTTTAGAGTATATAGATCACGCTACTGGGGTTATGGAAGAGGACAAAACAGGTAGTGGGCGTTTTACCGAAGTTACCCTACACCCGCATGTTAAGGTAAAAAACGCGGATATGATTGCTAAAGCCAACAGTCTTCATGAAAAAGCGAATCAATTTTGCTTCATTGCCAACTCCTGCAATTTTGAAATCAAACACCAACCTAAAACTGAAGTAATCAATTAAATACTTTACGAAAATACATGGAACTAGAAAAAGTAAAGATTACTGAAAAATTCCGAGAGTTCAGCGATTATTGGTCCCCAAAAGTAGTGGGAGAACTAAATGGTCAACTGGTAAAAATAGCAAAGTTCAAAGGTGAATTTGTTATGCATCATCACAAACATGAGGATGAATTTTTCTACGTGATTGCTGGTGAGCTATATATTGAATTAAAAAATAAAACCTTGCATTTGGGTTCAGGTGATTTTATAATCATCCCCAAAGGGACCGACCATAAACCCTACGCTCCAGAGGAGGTTCATGTGATGTTGTTTGAACCTTCATCCACTTTGAACACAGGAAATGTGGATAATCATTTAACTAAGTCTGATTTAGATAAGATATAAGAGTAGAGTATGAGATTTGCGCACACCAATATAGTCAGTACCAATTGGAGAAAGCTTTCGGACTTCTACATTGATACTTTTGACTGCAAGCTCGTTCCTCCCATTCGCAAACAGTCTGGAGAATGGCTAGATCAAGGCACAGGATTGAAGAATGCAAATTTACAAGGTGCCCATCTTTTGCTTCCGGGGTATGGTGAAAATGGTCCAACATTGGAAATTTACCAGTATCAACCTATAGATGAAAAAGATATACCTGCTCCAAATACAAAAGGTTATGGACATATCGCCTTCGAGGTAAACAATGTGGAAGATGTCCTTGAGGTACTAATTAAAAATGGTGGCAGAAAATCTGGGGAGGTATCAAAAAGAAACATAGAAGGTGTAGGGATGCTCACCTTTATTTATGCTAGAGATCCTGAAGGAAATCTTATCGAATTACAAAGCTGGGAAAGAGTATAATGATGTTATATCGGAAACTAAAAAAAGAGCTGTTCCATACCCAAATAACTTTGGAGAACGATAGAGTTTTATTGTTGCCATTTGAAAATGTCCGAAACAAGGAACTTAAAGAAATCATCTTTAACGACGATGTATGGAGATACATGGGAATGTACATCCGGAACGAAAAAAACCTAGAGGCTTATATCAAGAGTACTATCCAAGCCAAAGAAGACGGTGTTTGTTATCCGTTTTTGATTATAGACAAAATGAAAGATGAGGTTGCGGGAAGTACTAGGTTTGGGAACATCAATATTGCTAGTGAGAAATGTGAAATCGGCTGGACCTGGTATGGGGCAAAATTTCAAGGCACCGGCTTGAACAAAGCTTGTAAGTATGAACTATTAAAGTATGGATTTGAGACCATTGGATTTAGACGCATACAATTCAGCGCAGACCTTGAAAACATACGATCGCAAAAAGCTATTGAAAAGCTGGGAGCAAAAAAGGAAGGCATTTTTAGAAACAACTATATCGACTCAAGTGGAAAAAGCAAACATGATGTTTACTACAGTATCATTAGAGAAGAATGGGAAGAGCTGAAAATAAGTCATTTCAAAGAATTCAAATAATAGATACTTGGATGAATTACCATAATAAGAAATTTAGACCAGTTACTAACACATCGAATGGAGAGGTTTCTGAAGACCTCGTTTTTGAATATCAGCAGAAAAGAAATATCGTAAGCTGTCGGTACGAAGGAAGTAGAATCGTTACGGGCCATCTATTAGGATTGGTTGATGGGGAAGGTAACATTGACATGCGCTATCATCAGGTCAACACACAAGGAAAATTGATGACAGGTATTTGCACTTCAACTCCGGAACTAATGGAAAATGGTAAAATTCGCTTACATGAGAATTGGATTTGGACGTCCGGTGACAAATCCAAAGGAATGTCGATTTTGGAAGAGATATAGACGATAAACCTTCACACATATAGTATTTTAACTTAAAAGGCATAAACCCTAAGCACAAATAATAAAGATGAACAAAAAAAGAAATGTTGGAATCCTGATTTTTGATAATGCAGAGGTTTTGGATTTTGCAGGCCCGTTTGAGGTGTTCTCCGTGACCTCTGAACTAAATAACTTTGAACTCTTCGAGGTATTTACCGTAAGTGAAAACCTGGAACCAATAATTGCGGTAAATGGGTTGTCGGTGAACCCAAAATTTGATTTCAATACGTGTCCCGATATTGATATTTTGATAATTGCTGGAGGCAATGGGACACGGAAAATGATGGAAAATAAAAATGTTTTGAACTGGATTGATAGGGTTCACCAAAAAACAGAATTCAGTTTAAGTATTTGTTCTGGAGCCCGTTTATTGGGAAAATTAGGATTGTTGGACCACCAGCCGTATTGTACTCATCACCTAGTGTACGATGATTTAGAAGAACTTGTGCCTACAGGTAACCCGCAACGTGAAAAACGATATGTAGGTGCAGGAAAAATTTATACTTCAGGTGGTATTTCTGCAGGAATCGATTTGTCTTTTCAAATGGTAGAACGACTTCTGGGAGAAAAAACGGCACAACAAACCGCAGACTATATGGAATACGATTGGGAAAATGATAAAATATGATTCTCTTGGGTTTTTAAATAGCGAATACAATGAGAAGAAAACAAGTTTGCCAAGGTTTTTTCTGCAAAAGTCATTTTTAAAGTAAAGCATTATAAAGATGACCTACTTGAAACTAAAAAGACATTTTTAAAAAGGGAATTGAGTTTCTAATTTAGAGAGAAAGGTTGGGCTACTAGAAATGTTTCTACAGTTTTAAACTTTACCAAAGGAGTTCGCCTAGACTTACTGATTTTGTATTTTTTTGGGTCCATACCCACTCCATGGTGATATATGATGCCTTTTTCAAAATCTATTAGATTCCACAATCCATACTCCAGATATTGTGGCGATACTAAATGGTTTTTCTTTTTTCCAGTTGTCAAGTTTACAATACTCACACAAACATATTGGTCATCGTAACTATAGTATTTCAAGTTGGGGCGAAAAACGTAGTTTTCGGATAACGCCAAAGTGTAAACGTCCAAAATACTTTTTCTATAATACTCTTGCTTTCGTATTTCAGCTTGGGTAGCGTTCGCTTGTAACAACTGCTCCAAAGCACTGCCCAACTCCAAGATTGCGAAGCTGACGCTGAGACCTGCTTGCATTCTGGCCATACTCGAGTACATTCTCGAACGGTATCGAGCCATATTGGTTTTATAGCCCAGCCCAGGTCTATTTTGAGAACGATATTTCAGGTAATCCGAATAGTTCTTATCGGCCATTTTTTGATAATATGCTCTTTGATTTGAAGCCATTTGGGCAACACCGCTGTTTTCATAATTTTCTTGTCCTTCCAATTCCTGTTTTAACTTGGGAAGCGAACTATCCAATCCGTTATAGTGTAAATTGATATGTATGGGAGAAAAACCATGTTTGTACCTTAACTTTCCCGTGGTTTTATCATATCCTGCGATAACCAGCTCGCTTACGAAAACGATTTGATTCTCAATAATTCTCAAAGAGACGGGAAATTTGCGTCCGGTCTTCGTAACCGATTTTGTAAACAAGACCTTGCCGGTCTGATTGTTCATAGCAAATAAGGAGGAGGAACTGGCAAAATATAGAGAATCCTCATTTTCGATTAAGTTGCTGGTTGAAGCTTCTTCCTGCAAGTGACTCCATTGAATTTCCCCATTTTCTTTTAAAATGGATACTACATGAAAATGGGAGGATTCACCTTCACCTTGAATATAAATGGTATCCTCCCGAGGTGTGATATTGGTGAATTTGATATCCGTAGGCAATTCAATTTTCCACTGCATTTCACCACTTTGCTTATTAGTACAGAATAAGGTATTTTCAGAATTGATGAAAAAGATATGTGTTTCATCAAAACTTGGAACGAATGGGGACATTCCGTCAGCCTTTTTCGCATCCAATGTCAGAGTCACTTCACCCAATTTGGTATCTACTACCTTAATTTCATCGGAAAAAATATAAGCTTTTCCTTCATCCAATAGAACAAAGGGTGTATTGGTCCACGTGGTTTGCATTTTTACATCCCATCGGGATTCCCCGCTTTCTAGGGAAATAGCCGCGAGTGACACGACTCCCTTCAAAATAGAATAAATGATTAAAGCTTCAGAATCAGGCTCTAGAATAAATCCAGTTTTAGTTTTTGGATAGGACTTCCCCCAGATTGGGTTTCCCGTTTTCAAATCCAAACAGATAAATGATGTTTTTTTCTTTTCCTCTCTTTTTAAAACAATATTGACGTCCGATATCCAATAAGTGCTGTAATCTCCTTTTTCGCATACATATTGCCAGTAGATTTTACCAGAATCTGACGCTATTGCCATATAGGAAGAAGAACGCAACTGTGGCGTATTTTCCCTTAAACCCACTAAAAGAGTTTTGTCATTAATGAGTTGCATTTGGTCTAGAAGTTGATGACCTAAGGGTAACTGAAAAATTGCTTCCGGTTGTTGTTGGGCTCTTTTTATAATGTTTTTATCCGTTGAAGACATCCACATTTCCCTTTGGGAAAAAGCAACTTCAACGACCAAAAAAAGGCAAAATAAAAGAGTGATTTTGAACTTCATACGGGCTAATTGGAAAGACTATTTAGTTTGCCGAAGCCGCTATGGACAGTAAATCTTTCTCAACTTGGGTAATGGTAGAGTTTCCAGTACTTAAAAAGTAAATCAAAAACTGCTTTTTTGCTTTATGCACCAAGCTCAATAGGGTCATGGGGATCTCTTCTCCTTCATTTATGACAGTGCCTTTGTACTCATAGAGATATCCTTTTTGCTTTTTACCCAAGGTAATTTCTTGACTTCGCACCAATTCAGATTCCGGAAGCGCATTCTTTCCCGATTCGAAAGCCACTTGGTTCGCTCTCTTCATATTCCAAATAATGCCTTTTAGACCCATGATAAAGCAACTGGCCGAAAAAGTATCGTTTTTGAATTTCCCAATAATGTTTTCGGCATCGCTTCTACTTTTTTCCTCATTGACCCATCCCACTGGAAGCGTAAGGGATATTCCATCGTAGATAACCGTTGTAGGTTCTGAAGAAACCTCATTTACAGGTTCAGTAATGATGTCTTCCAAGGACGGGTTGAAGGTTTCTTCTTGGGTTATGCCCGTAATTTCCTGGGTAGGCATCCGTATGCTGAACAATGTACTATCAATCAAATCCATGGATTTTTTATAATTGGATTCATTCAGTACCGATACTAAGGACAAAGTATGTTCTTCCAAAACCATTGCATAGGCAATTCCTTTAAGTGTAACCTTAATCCCTTCGGAGACATAATCACCTTCATAGGTAGATTTTATAACCCGATTTCCGTTTACGGACATTTTTTTGGTTTCTTTCAGTGGTCTCAGATTAATCATGCCTGAAGCACTTATGTTGTTGACAGAGATTGCGTAAGCCGCATCTAAATCAGCTGAGTCTTCTGTTTTTTGGGCCAATATGGAATACCCGTTGTTTTTAAATTGATAAACCAAGGCATTTTGTTGTTCCAACTGTTTTAATCCATCATACAGGTTCATTACAAATGTACCTTCAGGGTCCTCATACAATTCCTGTGAATGGGAGTGTAAACTAAATAAAGAGAAGGTGAATACTGTTAAAATCCGAAAAGGTGTCATGGTATCTGAATTATAATTTTCATCAAGATATTTTGAATTACAACCAAGGGTTGTCAATCTCGTTACATATTTTGACAGTCCTGTTACCTCGGTTGCATTGGAAATTTGTTGGGTTTATATCGATTTAATTCAGAAATGACCATATAAAGCTGTAATTTGAAGGGTGGAATTAAGGGAAGGGGTTTGGGCTGGCTTCGCTTGGTGTTACATAATCTAGAATAGTAAGCTGCATAACCAAGTTTTAAGAGTCAGTGCTTGACTATCCATTCATTTCAAATAACCAGCTATGACCAGGTATTTCATTTTTGTTTTGATAGCAATTTGTATTGGTGCCCATGCTCAGGAAGCTAAGCGTGATAGCCTTGAGCAATTGCTGACCAGGGAATTGCCAGATACGACTCGAGTAAATGTCCTCATAGAAATGGCAAAAATGGATATGAAGACCCATAAGCCAAAAGCTGATTCGTTATTCCGCTCTGCCATGGCGATAACTAAGCAGTTGAGAGGAGTGGATGGTAAGGTCAATGCCTATGAAAAAGTGGGGAATTATTTAATTCAAACCAGTGCATACGATTCGGCCATAGCGTATTTTAAAAAAGCATTGGATTTAGATAAGGACCGAAATAAGATACCGGCCTTGGCCCGTCATCATGATAATGTTGGTACAGGCTTTTACTACAAGGGGGACTATAACGAAACTTTGTATCATTTCCTAGAGCGACTATCTTACTGTGAACAGCTGGCTGATTCTAGCTGTATTTCTGCAGCCAGTAATAATTCCGGACTGGTGCTCATCAATTTGGGGAGATATGAGGATGCCATCTCATATACCTTAAGGAGTTTGAAAATTGATGAGGCCTTAGGGTATCAACCAGGTATTCTCTCATCGCAAATGAGTCTCGGAAACATCAACTTTTACCTAGAAAACTATGACAAAGCCATCAAATACTACTTGGATATCGTTGCTACTTGTGAGCGCATGGGGAATCAGGAACTACGAATATCCTATGCCTACAACAACATAGCCTCCATTTATTTTCAACAAAGGAAATTTGAAAAAGCAGCTGAGTTCTATGAAAAAAGTTTGATGCTCGAAGAAAAATTCGGGAATAAAGGAGGCATCGCTTTAAAATACAATAACCTTGGTTCGGTATACAAGGAGTTGGGTGATTTTGATACTGCAGAAGACTATTATCGCAAAGCTTTGATCATGCGGAAGGAGTTGGGAGACCTTTACGGTATAAGTTCCACGGAAAACAATTTGGGACAACTTTATCTGGCAAAGGACGTGCCTTCGAGAGCCCTTCGGTTTTATCAATCAGCCCTAGAAAATGGAGGTAAGGCAGGGTCTTTAGAGTCTTCAAAAATTGCTTACGAAGGGATTGCGAAGTCTTACAAGAATCAAGGTAGGTATCAATTGTCTTTACAGGCGTATGAACAGTTTTTGAAGTTGAACGATAGTATGTTCAATGCGGAAAAGACCAAGACAATAACGGAACTGGAAGCACGCTACGATAGTGAAAAGAAGGCAAGTGAGATTACGTTGTTAAAGAAAAATGAAGAGCTACAACAAGCCCAACTCATACAACAACATGCCCAACTAAAATCTAGTAAGATTCTTAGAAATCTATTATTTGGAGGTCTGGCTGTACTGCTGATTGTTGTGTTCCTTATTGTTTACAGTTATAGGCAAAGATTAGCCGCCAAAGAGCTGATTGAAAAAAATCAGCGTGAGACCCAGGAAATCCGTTCGAGGTTCTTTGCTAGTATCTCACATGAATTTAGAACGCCCTTGACCTTGATTTCAGCACCAGTAAAAGAGCTGCAAAAAAAATATAGTAAGGAAAAGGAAACCCATTGGACCTTAGGGCTTATTCAGCAAAATGCGAATAAGTTGCTCAAATTGATTAATCAAATATTGGACCTCTCCAAATTGGAAGAAGGAAAGTTAAAGTTAGATGTTGCTAAAGCTGATATCGTTTCTTGGCTGCGAATCATCTCAGCTTCCTTTATTTCTTTAGCAGACAGTAAGGATATAGCATTTACCCAAAAGTTTCCTGAGGAAGCTATCAGTTGTCTATTTGATAAGGAAAAAATAGAACAAATCGTTTCGAATTTGTTATCCAATGCCATGAAGTTTACTCCAAACGGGGGGCAGGTAGAATTTTTTGTGGGCCAACAGAATAACCAACTTGAGGTCAAGGTGAGGAATACGGGTTCTCCAATTTCAAAAGAAGACCAAGCCCGGATATTTGAACGTTTTTACCAGGCAGATAGGCATCATAATTCGCAAGGAACTGGGATTGGCTTGGCCTTAGTGAAAGAACTTGTGGAGTTACATCACGGAACAATTAAAGTAGATTCTAATGACCGTTTCACTAGCTTCTCCTTGGATTTACCATTGGATGATACGGTTTATGCCAATGATGGTAAGATAGAAAATAGCGTCGATACACAGGAAAAGAAATTCGATTTGGTAAGCACACTAGAAGTTCCATCTACAGAGAGAGCAAGCAATGCTGAACTTCCTATACTATTGCTGGCGGAGGACAATACGGACCTTCGGAACTATGTCAGTGTCCAATTGAGCAATCTATATACCATAAAAGAAGCTAAAAATGGTCAGGCAGCTTGGACCCTTGCGGAGAAAGAACTACCCGATTTGATTATTACCGACTTGATGATGCCAGAAATGGATGGTGAGGCCTTTCTTGAAAAAATACGTTCGGACTCTAAAACCCAACATATCCCGGTTATTATGCTTACGGCAAGAAAAGAACAGGAAAGCAAGTTGAACACCCTTGGAAAAGGGGCAGACCATTTCCTCACGAAACCTTTTGAAATCGAGGAGTTAAGAGTGCGAATTAAAAGCCTTTTAGAGCAAAGAAAAAGGATACAGGATTATCATAAATCCCAGTTTTTGACACACCCAAAAGCTGAGGCCATTACCTCAAGTGATGACCGATTTCTACAACAGATTGGACATATTCTGGCCAAAAATCTGGATAATAGCGAATTTTCAGTAGATGAATTTGCTACGAAAATGAGTATGAGTCGTGTACAATTGTATCGGAAAATGAAGGCCACTATTGGGTATAGTGTTTCGGATTTTATAAGACAGTATCGCTTGAAAAAAGCCTATGAATATCTGGAAAATCGAAAAGGTACTGTTTCCGAAATAGCCTATGATGTAGGGTTCAGTAATTTGTCCTACTTCACCAAGGCCTTCAAAGAGGCATATAATCTTAAACCCTCTGAAATTCTCCAAAAAACAAGTTGAAAATATAGTTTCAATTGTCTCTGGTATTCCTTTGAAATAATCCTTACACACTTTTATTTCAGCTAATGGACAGCAACAGATAATCGATTGTTCTGGGTATATGTAACCCTAGTATCAAAGACGGTAACCACGCTGTTATACAAAGGAATAATGCTGTTTTAGTTTTACTCACACCAAAAAACATAGCATTATGAAATCAGATTTTAACGTATTGGACCTTTCAAGGCTTAAACTCATAGCCTACCATTTTTTTACACTATTAACCGCATTGTTTATGTTGGCCTGTAGTGAAGATGAAGGTGAATTTGACTTTCCCTTAGAGGGAGATACACTTTCAATAGCTGATATATCAGGAAATTGGACTTCATTCTTTGTCGGATTTCAAGATTTGGAACTTCCTGACAATGAAACAGAGGTAATAGACTTTGCACCAGCCGGGGCCATAGTTACCCTAAACATTCAGCAAAGTGGAAGATTTAATGCTCGATTCTCATTGCCACAAGGTTCAATTATTGAATTTTCAGGACAAATGGGATTCTCAGGCAACAGCTTGGTGATTTTAGATGATGGGGATAGTCCCGGGGATGAAGTTTTTTTTAGTGTAAGCTTGTCCGACGAAGACGTTTTGGGCCTAGGGGGAATCCTTGAATTGGATTTTGATGAAGATGGTACACTTGATGAAACTGGGATATCATTACTTATGACACGTTGAGAACTTTATAGCGAATTAAAAAATTTAAATTATGCAACCAAGTACAACTAATGTAAAACCAATACTTCTTTTCGCATGTCTGACTATCTTTTGCTCGCTGAGCATGAATGCTCAAACATCGGTTAAAAATGAATATGGATTCTCAGTAGGAATTCTCACTGGAGGTGATGTTTATATTGCCGAATTGGACCAGAACTTTGATTTGGAGAGTGGTGTGTCTATTTACGCATTCTACGATTTTTTTATCACCAATGGTTTTGCCATTGGAGTGAATGGTAATGTAGCTTTCCCTTTTTTAGCATTGCTGGATGAAAATGTGAGTTTTTATGAACTTGCCCTCTCCTTGAAACCTCGATTTGAACTAAGTGACAAGGTTTCGTATAAGCCGGGGTTCAATCTTGGCTATCGAATTATTACATCGGAAGAACTAAGTGAAGATGGAGGAACAATACAAGGTTTGGGATTAAATCTTACCAATGAACTTCAGTTTCATGTTTCCGAAAATTTTACTCCCTTCTTAGATGTAGGATTCATTACTCAACCTGCTGGAGGCAATGACGATTTCAACGTTACTTTTTCACCCCTTGTGGTCCTTAGAGTAGGGCTTGTCTTTAATTAAAACCTTGAATTGGCTTTTTTAAGTTTAGTTGGTATCCCAAGAAGTTGATTTTACTTCTTGGGATTTTTTAGGGCTACAATTCATATCTTGAAGACATAATAGATGCTATGGAAAAAATACCACCATTCCTACTTCTTATTTCTATCACATGTTTTGGACAACAAAAGAATATAGAAAAATCAAGTGAGCTGAACGGCACCGAAGTGTTGGCTAAATTTGAACCCCAAGAAGGCGTGCTGCTTTTTGTAGGTCAAGAATTGGAAGCAGTCGGAGGCCTTGATACCTATAGCGACGGGTATTTGAATCATTTTCCCAAACCCGCCGGTTGGACCACGTATACCAGTATGAGTCCTGGGGAATATTCTTTTGGTCACAGATTCCAAGGGTTGGATGGATTGTGGGAATCAGCCGATTGGGGAGACAATGAGTACAATGCCTATTTGCAGCATAAAGATTCCGATTTCTCAAATATGATTATGGCCATAGGGCTAAGTTTTATAAACCATGAAGAAAAAGTGGCAGATGGCACACATGACAAATACATCGACCGACTAGGTAATTTTTTGTTATCCCTTGACAATCGTCCAGTTTTTTTGCGAATTGCCTATGAGTTTGATGGAGACCCGTGGAATCATTATGACAGAGAAGCTACAGTTAAAGCCTATAAGCGAATTGTGGACAAGCTTCGGGCAAGAGGTGTAACCAATGTGGCTTACGTATGGCAATCCACGGGTTATATCTCCAACCAAGAGCAACTGGAGGGATGGTATCCTGGCAACGACTACGTAGATTGGTGCGGGGTATCCTTTTTCAATCGCTGGAAGGAAATTGAAATGTTTGAATTTGCTCGAAAAAAGGGAAAACCAGTTTTTATTGCTGAAGCAACCCCAACTATTTCGGATTATGGAGGGAAATTATATGGCATTACTAAAGAAACACAACTCGGGAATGCGGAACAGGCAAAAGAAGCTTGGGAGAAATGGTTTTTGCCTTTTTTCAATACCATTGAAAAAAATGCCGATGTGGTGAAGGCCGTGCATTATATCAATTGTCACTGGGATTCGCATCCTATGTGGAAAGACAATCCAACGTTTAAAGGAATTGACGCGCGCTTGCATCTAAATGATAGCATTGGCAAAAGATGGTTGGAACGGACCTCAAAAATGCCCTTTATTCTCTCCTCCGAAAATCTGTATCAAAAAATCAGGTTAAAAGTCAACAAATAACAATTCTTGCTATTTTACTTTTTTCAGCTTATTCTGTTTGAGGTGTAAAAGAATTGTAGCACTGAAACCAAAGAAAAAATTACCATCCCGCGTATTGAAATTATTTCGGGTTTGGGTAATAAATACATCATCGGCAATATTATGGGAGTTGGTCATGTAAAACTGGAGCATTAAATCGGTAAGCTCCCAGTTGACTCCTAAAGAAAATGCGTCAAAAGTATTAGATGATTCAATGGGATTGGCTAAATAATAGTATTCTGATGTAACCGAAACATGTCCTCCAATCCGGTATCTACCTCCAAAACCCAGTGCAAAATGATTTGTGGGGTCTTCTGGACTCAAGGCCGAATTTCTGTGAATGAAAGTCGGTGACAGTTGCAATGAAAAATTCCTTGTGAATTTTCTCGCCAATAAGAGTTGGGTTCCAAAAGACAGTTTTTCAGAAAAAGAACCAGCTTGATTAATAGACCTATCCGGATTTGTTTTCAAGCTCGCATTTTGGAAAAGAGTAATCGAAATAGGTGAGCCTTTTCCCGATTTTTGATATACCAATCTATATTTTCCAAAGGCGTCAAAAATACCGTCAAAAGTAGTGACCCCTGCACCTAGGGTGAATCTATCCGTAAAGGCATAGGAAACACCCAATCTTGATGTTACTCGGTCCGCGATGAATGCTTGAGTTTCTTCTCGTATGTTCCAGAAACGGGTGTTGGCCGAAATTTCCAATCCTCCTTGTTTTCGTGTCTCCACGGATTGTCCAAGACCAATACGATTGGCTTTAAAGGTGGCTTGTACAGGGTAACTGGTTTCTTCTTGTTCTTTTTCCAAAGATTCTAACAGACTTTGGGAATACCCCATATTGGATATCGCCAAAGCGCATAAAACGACCAAAGGATATATCTTAATTCTCATAGGGTAGATATTCTTCAAATCTAAAATTAACTTCTATGGTCTTTGAAATATTTCCTGCAACAATGGGAGGAATTTTGATTTTAAAATCGGCAACCGTCAAATTGAAGGTCCCGGAAAAACTGATTTTATCTTCGTCGTTTTCGATTTTAGTCTTTATCTCCAACTCTTTGGAAACCCCATGAATAGTAATGTTACCTTTTATGAGTTTGGTTTGTTGGGTAGGCAGGGGTCTTTCTAAGTCAACAATTTTCCCCTCAAAAGAACATTTGGGATAAATATCGGACTCAATATAACTTTCGTTAAAATGTTCCTGCATTAAGGCTTTCTTGAAGACAAAAGCCCGCATTAACATACTAATGGCAACTTCTTGGGAAGCAAAATCCACAATGCTCAGCACTTGATTGTTGGTGGCTTCAATATCTTCCACAGAGGTATGCGAAAAAAAGCTCACCTGACCTTGTTTGGTGATGATTCGTTCTCCAGTTTGTCCCAGACAGAATTGGGAAAGAGATAATGTTAAAAGTAAAAGAAGTTTATTCATTTGTTTTATTTACCAGTACACAATTCAATAAAATGGCATCCATTAAAAAGCCTTTACAAATACCTTTAAGAACAACTGAATTGCCTTTGGCTAGTGTTTGCACCTGTGCTACCTGATCTTCCTTCATATCACACATGATGCACATATATTCTCCACTGCCTTGCAATATTACAGTATATCTATTGTTCAAAAAAGTCACTTCCTTGACAATACCTTCAACTTCGATGGTCTTTTCTACATAAGTAGCATTAGCTAGTTCCTCGTTTGAGAGAAAGGAAGTAACCAAATCTTCAGATGTCACATGAAGTTCGGCCTTAGTGGCCAAAAAGTTTTCATTGGGCTTTTTTTGTGTTACAACAGTTAGGTAGCGCAATAAAAACAAACCAAGAAGTAGGATTACAAATAATATGACGCTTTTTCTCAATGTCATTCTATATCTTCAAAAGGTTTGTCGAATGTTTTTAGGGTGTCAACTTTACAAAAATAGCCCACAGAAGCCATATCTCTATGCGATATATACTCCCGTGGGCAAGTAAACAACTAAACTGGAAAACTAATATTAAACATAGCAATTCATTTCCCTTTCGTAATGAACCAGGCCCTCGCGGGGTGTCGACTCATCCGTATTCTCATAACCGTCATCATAGTCGTCATCACATGAGAATACAGAAGTCAGTAATACTAAGGCCAAGGTCTTTAACAGAATAGTTGCTGTCCATTTTACTTTTTTCATGGTGTTTTGTTTTATGGTTGTTAATAAATTATGTTCTGAATTCTTATCAGCTATGGCTTTAGTTGGATGCTCCTAATGATGGGCTATCATCCTCGTTCCAATCATTTGAGGTAAACCCTTCGCCATCATAAGCAATACTTGATCCCGAGGGAACATTAGGGACGAACCCACCTGCATTCCAAATACCCGCTTCTACTGCGACAGATTCACGTGCATTTCCAGCGGCGCCCCATTGTACAAAACTTCTTATGTTATCAGAGTTTCCGAACCCATTGTTGTTTGCGTATAGTCCTAGACCACCCGCATCATCTGGAGCGGAGAGAGATACTGGAGAGATGACCAAAAACTCACCCGGATTCAAGTTTACGTTACCACTTACAATATCTGTAGCAGCTGCATCACCAATTCTGAAGTACTGACCCGGGCCAAGACACATCCAGTAGTCGGAAAGATCTACAGTTAAATTACCATTGTTGTATAGTTCAATCTCGTCATATATTAAGTACTCCACCTCGTTAATGATTACTGATCTTTTTTCTAATGGTTCTCTGAATACGTTCGCATTTCCAAAAGTTTGGGTAGAGGTACCTTCCCAATCATTAGAGGTAAAGCCTTCACCATCATATGCTATACTTGCACCGAAGGGAACATTGGGCACAAAGCCACCTGCATTCCAGATTCCGGCTTCCACAGCTACGGATTCCCTTGCATTTCCTGCAGCACCCCATTGTACAAAACTTCTAATATTAGCCGCGTCACCAAATCCATTATTATTGGCATATAGACCTAATCCTCCTGCGTCATTAGAAGCTTGCAGTGTTACTGGGCTTATTACCAAGAATTCACCTGGCGCTAAGTTTACGTTTCCACTTACAATTTCAGTTGCTGCTGCATCTCCAACCCTGAAGTATTGACCAGGACCAAGGCACATCCAGTAGTCGGAAAGATCTACAGTTTCAGTTCCATTGTTATAAAGCTCAATAAGGTCATCCACTAAATATTCTACTTCATTAATTACAATAGATCTTACTGTAGGAGCAGTAAAGATGTTGGCAGCACCAAAGGTAGTCTCAGTAGTTTCTGACCAATCCGAAGCGCTAAAGCCTTCACCGTCATAAGCAATACTATTATCTGCACTGCCCACAACTTCCACGTACTCTCCTTCTGTCCAGATATTTGCCGCTACGGCAACATTTTCTCTTGGACTTCCAGGAGCACCCCATTGAACGAAAGAACTGATATTGACGGGATCACCAAAACCAGCATTGTTCGCATAGAGACCTATTCCGCCTTCTGCGTTTGGCATTTCATACGCAACGGTTAAAAAAGAGCCTGGTGTCATGTTCACGTCACCTTCAGTTTGAAGGTCCCCAATTCTTCGGTAAGTCCCAGGACCTAGACATAGGAAGTAATCGCTCACATCGACGTCAATAGCTCCATTGTTGTATAGTTCGATGGAATCGCCCAAATAAGCAACTTCGTTCAATATTATTGAAGCATTCTGTACCGGAGCGTTGAACACGTTTTCAGCACCCAATGAAGGTGTAGTGGTTTCGGACCAATCCGAAGCACTGATTCCTTCGCCATCATAAGCTATACTGTTATCTTCATCTTCAACAACCGGTATAAATTCGCCTTCTGTCCAGATATTGGCCTCAACGGCAACATTTTCCCTTGGACTTCCAGCGGCTCCCCATTGTACGAAAGAACGTATATTGGCAGCATCTCCGAAACCGTCATTATTGGCATAAAGACCTATACCACCTTCTTCATTGGGCATGTCATAGTCAATTACCAAATATTCGCCAGGTGCTAGGTCTACGTTTCCTTCGGTTTCCAAATCACCAATTCTTCGGTAGGTGCCTGGACCTAGGCAAAGAAAATAATCGTTCAAATCGACATTAATGTCTCCATTGTTAAAGAGTTCAACGGAACCTTCCAAATAAGCTACTTCGTTAATTACTACTGAAGCACTCCCAGTTGGATCTGGGGTTGGTGTTGGATTATCTACCACAGGGTCATCAATGATAATTTCGCCATCATCTTCAGAACAGCTCCAAACTAGGGTAAGTAAAGCGATAATAAATACATACTTTTTCATTTTTAAATTTTTTAAAAGGGTTAATGAATTATGCTGCAAATCAAGGCACATCAGCGTTTTACATCATTATAAATGTTGGTGAAAGGGAATTTTTGGGCTTAAAAGGGAATAAAAAGGAAGTTACTTGGTGAAATACATTGTGAGGTTTATGCGGAACTTATCTCTTATCTTAGTCGTTTAAAAATTATCTACCTCGACCATGCGTAAAGACCGACTTTATTTTTTTACGTTTTTGGCCATTACGGCTATTTTCATATTAATTGCTGGAGTATCTGTTCGCTCTTTTATCAAAGTAAGCGCAAGTCAACTTCTGGAAGCTCAATTGGAGGCCAGTAAAAGAGAGGCAAACGAGGTGGCCAAATTGATAGGTTTTCAATTAGAGAATGGGGTAGAGAAAGAGACCATTATAGAAAACGTACAGGAAAGTATAGAAAATACGAATACAGAGAATGGTTTTATCTGCATGTTTGATTGGTCAGGACGAGAGGTGTGTCACCCAGATATTACTCAAGTAGGACAACAAGTAAATCCGGACCAATCCTCAATTTCCTCAGTTAATGGGGAAATGAGTCCGGAAGATTTATATGATTTGCTTACCAGCAAACGAACCTTTGGTGGTATTCGAAGCTTTGAAGACGGAGATGAACTGCAATCAGAAATCATTTATCTGAACCCAGTGCCAAATTCGGATTGGATTATTGCAGCTCATGCCAATACGGATAAAATAACAGAACAGATAGATAGTCTCCGTACTAAATTCTATACCATATTTAGTATCATGGGTTTTTCCATTGTCCTTTGCTCTGTGATAATGGTGCGATTAATAGGTAGCTCTTATGAGAAAAAATTGGAAGCCAAGAACCAGAAACTGGAAGATGAGGTGGTAAATCTTGCTAAATTAAATAAGGATTTGGATAATTATCAACAAAGGGTAATTGAAACCAAACCAGAAATACAAAGCGCCAATACCGAAAAAGGAAAGAAACGGATACTTACCTATGTTCGCAATGAACTGCGGCCCATTTCAACAGACGATATTGCCTATATTTTTATGGAAAGCACCATAACTTATGTGGTTTGTTTTGATGGAAGTCAATCCACATCCAACTCTAGTTTGGATGAACTTTTCTCCAATTTGGATGAAACCCATTTCTACAGGGCCAATCGCCAGTTTATTGTTGCCATTTCCGCTATTAGCAAGATTATTAAATACGGAAATAACCAACTTAAAATTTTGGTCAACCCTAATTCCGAAGTTGATATTATTATAAGTAAGAATCGGGCTGCCGAGTTCAAGCAGTGGCTGAATTCATGATAATGAAAATCACATTTCGTTTTTTAGTGTTTTGATATCAGCAATCAGTTGAGCAATAGCGGTTTTATTCAACCCATTATAAATGCCTCTAATATGTCGGTTCTGGTCTATTAAAACAAAGTTTTCCGTGTGTAAAAAATCATTTTTTCCCTTAGGTAGTCCCAAATCCTCTTCTACAAAATAACCCTGACGCCCAAGATCATAGATTTCTTTTCGTTTCCCGGTGACCAAATGCCATTTATTGGAAATCACACCTTTTGCTTCAGCATAATTCTTGAGAATAGGTACAGAGTCATATTCAGGAGTTACCGAATGCGATAGAAGTAATACATCCTCGTCTTCTTCAAATTCCTTCTGAATCAATAACATATTGTCTGTCATTTTGGGACAAATTCCAGGGCAGGACGTGAAAAAGAAATCTGCGACATAGATTTTATCATTGAATAGTTTTTCGGTTATGGTATCTCCTAGCTGATTTAACAACATAAATGGCGGGATTTGGTGCGTTTTTGCATAGCCTGTACTTTTTGGGTCAATCCATTTTGGGGTAAAGGATGCATCCGTATAATAGGGCAAGGTAGTTACCCTGCTTGCTTTTTCTTTTTTTGTAGCTGGATTACAACTCAAAAAAAAGATGCTCCCAAGTACTGCAATACTATTTTTGAACCTCTTCATCTTTCAATTGATAACATAAGTTAGAACGCCTCAAGCCGAAAAAACGACCATTTTTGGCCTCATAGTTTACATAGAGCTTTCCTGTTTTAAGCCATGCTTGTTGTAGTCCTTCTTCTTTTCCCTGATTAAAATGTGTAATACTGGTAACTTGACCGTCGGGATACCACTTTTTTTGATACCCATGGCGTTGTCTGTTCATATAGTTAGATTCTGAACTCTTTTGTCCATTGGGCCACCAGGTTTTGGAGGTTCCCTCAAGCCTATTACTCATATAATTCTTTTCGCTATAAAGCTTCCCGTTTTTATACCATTTTAAGGAGGGTCCTTGCCTTTTTCCATAAACAAAACCAGTTTTTTCGGCAATTTGCCCATTTTCGTAAGTCTCGACCAAATAGCCGTTAAAAGGAGCTTCTTCATAGTACCATCTACCTTCAGCAACATTTAACTTTAAGAGTTCCTTTTCAACCTCTACATTTTTGATTACTACGGGATATGGAACTGTTTTTTTTGTGTTTCCAATCAATAGGAAAATTGATAACAACAAAAATGCCTGAATCCATTTAGTTGATACTACTTGGTGTTCCCTGATAGTCGCCTGGAAAAATGACATAATATTGATTTAAATACAACTCATTCTCAATATGATAATGATAAACGGGTTCGGATGAATGTTGAGTTATCCCGATATGGCCACCTGAAGCATCCAAATCGGTAGGGTAATCACCTGTGGCGAAGCATTTTCTGCCATATATAAAAAAGCCGTCGGCCAAAATTCCAATAAGCGCATCATCATCATCCGACCAGGCTTTGGGTTCTAGATGATAATGGTATACGGATGGACCAATATGTCCTCCAGTCCAATCCAAACTTGCTGCTGCCCCACTAAGTGGGCCATTGCCTTCTTGGTCATTAAAAATGGCAGCGCCACTAACCGCAATCCCAATTGCTCCTAAATTGGTAGAAGTACTACTTGCAGCCAGTTCGGGATTGGCAGAGACTACCAAGGTAGCCGAACCATCAAAATTAGGTATAATACTAGGTGTTAAAGCTACTTCTGGTTCTTCTCTATACAATTCGTTTCCAGGTCCCCAATATACCGTTTCATGGTTGGGAAATCCTGTGGTTTCAATTACCAAATTGCTCCCATCCAGATAAATGGTAGTCTCATCCGAGTCGAATTCGGCAAATGCTGAGCTTAAATTCGCGACAACGCCATCATCCTCAGAAAAAGTGTCATCGTCAAAAACTTCTGAATCAGCATCAGAACTGCACGCTAAGATCATTAGAATAATCAGCGCTGAAATACTCAATATGGGATTTCTATTCATGACATTCATTTACATGGTTAGTTTTCTCTATTTTTTGATCCTCTTCGTTCAGGTTTAGGGGCCTTTTCCAACTCTTCACGAGTCAAGTAACCGTCTTCATTCAAATCAACCTTATCAAAATGGTTTTTTAATGGACCTTTGACTTCTTTTTTAGATAATTTTCCGTCTTCGTTTGCATCTAAATCCTCGAACAATTGATCAATACTTGGAGGTTTTCTTCCTCGTCTTTCGTTGTCCTCAGATTGTGCTCTCATTTGGCAGGAGATTAATAGTACGGCCGCAGCTCCTAAGAAAAAGATTTGCTTGTTTGTTTTCATTGTTTATTGATTTCTGTTTGAAGGTTTAGATGGGGATTGCAAAAAAAACTTGTGCTTAATATCAATTTTTTTTGAATTGCCCTTATTTTGCAAGGGACTCACTTACTCAATTTCTTGGACGATAAGCAGTTTTTAGAAGATTTAAAAGCCCAAAAACAACAGGCGTATTCCAGACTTTTGGATGAATACCAAAAACTGGTTTTTAATACGTGCTTGTCTTTTGTACCTAATGCGGAGGATGCTGAAGATATTGCTCAAGAAGTTTTTATCGAAATCTATCGGTCTATTTCCAAATTCAAGGGTAATTCCAAACTTTCTACTTGGATTTATAGGATTTCGGTAAATAAAAGTCTAGAGTTTATTCGTAAAAAAAATACGAGAAAACGATTTGGGTTTATGCATTCGCTTAGTGGAAGTTCGGTGCCCATAGATAAAACGGCTTATTTCACAGAATTTAACCACCCAGGGGTGCAATTGGAACTAAAGGAACAGCAAGAAACCCTCTTTAATGCCATTCATCAATTGCCAGAAGCGCAAAAGGTGGTTTTCACCCTTCATAAAATTGATGGACTGAGTTATAAGGAAGTAGGAGAGATTACCCAAAAAAGTATATCCTCGGTAGAGTCATTACTTTTTAGGGCAAAGAAGAACTTAAAACAAATTTTGACAACATATTATAAAAAAGAAGGTTGGTAGCGCAAGTTTTTGGAAAGAAGGACATCTAATTACGTATACCACCATTACAAGTTATGAATGATAAGAAAAATACATTTAAGCATCTGGATGATTTAATAGACTCAGTTTCTGATATTAAATCAGTTGATACACCACCTTTTTTTAAGGATAGGGTACTAAACGAACTGGGAAAGCTGGAGAATCAGGAACAACCCTTGTTGGTTTTGAATTGGTTGACCCCAAAACTTCAAATTGCAGCATTACTAGGGTTTGTTTTTCTAAATTTAGGAGTGTTATACCAATATAATAGTGCTAACAAAGACCAAGAATTGGAGACTTTTGCTCAGACCTATGGACTTTCATCATCTCAAGAAAAGTCTATTCTAAACTAGGTGTGATGAAAAAGAACATTGTACTGATTGTATTTTTAGGTTTTTTGATGGTAATGAATGGCGTTTTGCTGTTTTTGGTAGTTAAAAAACCAAACCAAAGACATGGGCCTCCAAGAGAGTTTATATCCAATCAACTTGATTTTAACGAAGTGCAAACGGAAAGGTTTATGGAGTTGGATAGGGAGCACCACAGGAAAATGAGGGGATTCGATAATGAACTACGAGACCGGAAAGAAGTGCTTTTTTCACACTTGGGCGACACTGATTTTTCAGATAAAGAACTGGATTCCCTTACGAAACGAATAAGTGAATTGTCAAAAGCAAGAGAGATGGAAGTGTTCAGGTACTTCAGACAAATTGAAGAAATCTGCGACACTAAACAAAAGCAAAAGTTACAACGTATTGTATCAGGAGCTCTAAGGCCAGGGCCACCAGGTGATAGACCTCCTCCAGGAGGGCCGCCACCAAGATAGACTCATCTGAAAACAAGCTTTGTTATAAGATTTTAAGTCCATTGGCACAGACCTTTGGACTTTTTTTATTCTTGCACCTGCTTTAAGAAAATTTTAGCATAACTTAAGGCGTAATGTTAAATTCTTACCATCGACATAATGTAAGACAACTCTAACTAAAACAAACATAATGACAGAACAACTTCAAAAAATAACCAAGAAACACTGTGCCAATCCACCAGCTAAGTATGACGATCTTAAAGTTCTTTTTCTAAACTGTACCTTGAATCGGACACCGGTTTTGTCCCATACAGAAGGCCTAATAAAAGTTGCTCAAAACATTTTTGAAAAGAATGGAGTGGCCACGAAGGTAATTAGACCTGTGGACTACGAGATTCCGGCTGGATTAGGTTTGGACATGTCGAAAACTCCGGAATGGGACAAGGATGATTGGCCTATGATTCAGAAGGAAATCGATGCCTGTGATATTCTCATAATTTGTACTTCAGTTTGGTTGGGGGAAAAATCGTCCGTTTGCAACCGAACTTTAGAAAGAATGTATGGGTACACACATCAATTCAATGCCAAAGGGCAATACAGAGATTATGGCAAAGTAGGTGCTACTTTGATTACGGGGAATGAAGATGGTGTAAAACATTGCGCGATGAACATTTTGTTCTCCCTCTCCCATATTGGTTACACAGTTCCACCTCAAGCTGATGCAGGTTGGATGGGAGAGGCTGGGCCTGGCCCATCCTATCGTGATGAAGGTTCTGGTGGTCCCGAAAATGACTTTACCAACAGAAATACTACTTTCCTGGTTTGGAATTGTCTGCATCTGGCTCGGATGTTAAAAGATCAGGGTGGTGTACCTGCCTATGGCAACCAACCAGATGAATGGGAGGCTGGCTGCAAAGCTGGATTTGATAGCCCAGAACATAAGAGATAGCATCCACAATCCTTAGATCAAGGATTTTATATCACTTCCAATGTTTACTATTTTCACGGGTATCGTAGCTTTATCCTCTCTTCTGAGTTTTATCAACAAGAAACTCTTGAGGTTGCCTGACACAATTGGGGTAATGGTTTTGGCCATCATTGCTTCCGGACTTATTGGAGCCTTGAGTTTTATTAATCAAGAAGCCTTTATTAGCGTTTGTTCTGTGATAGAGCAAATAGACTTCAGGACGATTTTATTCGACTTTTTACTGAGTTTCTTGCTTTTTGCGGGATCTATCCATGTACAAATACATAGCTTGTTGGAAGAAAAAGGCCCCGTTCTAATATATGCATCCTTGGGAGTTTTGATTTCTACTTTTCTTATCGGAACACTATTTTTTTATGGGATTGGAGCTTTAGGAATTCATATCGATTACATTTTTTGTTTGGTTTTTGGGGCTTTGATTTCGCCCACAGACCCAATTGCGGTTTTAGCGCTGCTGAAAAAAGCAGGGGCCCCGCCAGATATGGAAATAAAAATAGTAGGCGAATCCTTGTTTAATGACGGGGTGGGAATTGTAGTTTTCATCTCATTGCTTTCCATTGCTACGATGAGCGGAGGTCATGGAGTAGAGCCTTCACATATTCTGTTGGAATTTGGTCAGGAAGCCCTAGGAGGTATTGCTATGGGATTTGTCCTTGGTTTTCTAGGGAGACTTTTCCTTAAGCATATTTATGAAGCACCAGTTGTTGCCGTTCATATTTCTTTGGCATTGGTTATGGGTGGGTATTGGCTGTCTTCCATGCTCCATGTTTCTGGGGCTTTGGCCATGGTGGTTACCGGTCTCATAATCGGGGATTTTTTACATAAATCATGTGAGAGTGAACCCATAAAAGAAAACATGAATGTATTCTGGAAGGTTTTGGATGAAATATTGAATGCCATTCTTTTTGTTTTGATTGGGTTGGAAATAGTAAGCTTGGATTTCAAAACCAACTATTTGGTTGTGGGCCTTCTTGCTATTCCCATAGTTTTAATTTCAAGGTATCTATCCATTTTCGTGGCTAATGTTTTTCTCAAAAAATCGCATCGGAGTGGAATGAACAAAATAGGCGTATTGACTTGGGCGGGATTGCGAGGAGGAATATCCATAGCCTTGGCCTTGACTTTACCAGAAGGAGAATTCAGGGAGATTTTGATTTTTGCCACTTATGTGGTTGTCGTCTTCTCCATTTTGATACAAGGATTGACTATTGATAAGATAGTGGTGAAGCTTTTAGGTACAGAAAACAATAAATAACAAAGCAAATGGCGTCAACTAAAACAATGTGGTACAAAGTCCTGGACAACAAAGAAGACCTTCCCGAAGGTCGAGTCAAAACTGTAACAGCTGCTCATAAGGGAATATGCTTGACCCATTTTAAGGGCAAATTTTCGGCACTGGACAATAGGTGTCCACACCAGGGAGGTCCATTGGGCGAAGGATCTATTGAAAACGGGATGCTTCGCTGTCCATGGCATGGCTGGGACTTTCACCCTTGTACTGGATTACCTCCTGGGGGATATGATGATGGCATTGAAACTTTTGCCGTAAAGGAAGAAGGCGATGCTATTTTAGTTGGTGTGCTTGAAGAAGCAGAGCATGAAACTACGATTTCAGATATCATGGCCGAAACTATGGTAAACTGGGGTGTCACCAAGGTGTTTGGTATGGTAGGGCACTCTAATTTAGGTTTTGCTGATGCTATGAAGCGACAAGAACAAAAGGGGAATCTCAATTTTTATGGGATTCGTCATGAGGGTGCTGCCGCTTTTGCGGCTTCGGCCTACGGAAAGTTGACTGGAAAACCTGCAGCTTGTTTTTCCATAGCAGGTCCAGGTGCAACAAATATGTTTACTGGAATGTGGGATGCCAAGGTAGATAGGGCTCCCTTATTGGCCTTAACGGGTCAAGTAGCAACACAGGTGGTGGGTACAGGTAATTTTCAGGAAGTAGATTTAGTTCAGGCTTTTGGTAGTGTAGCTGAGTTCAATCATAGGGTACAAAGTGATTCGAAACATAGTGAGTTGATGTCCCTTGCAGTTAAACATGCCATTTTGAATCGAGATGTTTCACACCTGACCTTTCCAGATGAGGTTCAGGAGCGTAAAGCGAAGCCCAATGCAAAGCCCCAAACCCCTGAAAAGCGAATTACCACCTTAGAAATTGCACCTCCTAAAGAGGCTGTGGATGATGCGGTTGTCCTAATCAAGAAGTCTAAGCGTCCTGTTATTATAATGGGACATGGCGCCAGAGCGCACAAAAAATCCATAATCAAGTTTGCAGAAAGTCTAAATGCTCCTGTAGTCACGACCTTTAAAGGAAAAGGGTTGATACCTGACAATCACCCTTTAGGCGGGGGCGTTTTGGGTCGTAGTGGTACTCCCATTGCTTCTTGGTTTATGAATGAATCAGATGTATTGATTGTTTTTGGCGCATCTTTCTCCAATCACACGGGCATTACACCAAAGAAACCTATTATTCAAGTTGATTTTGACCCGCTGGCTTTAAGTAAATTCCATAAGGTGGAGGTAGCGGTTTGGGGAGAGATTTCACGCACGTTGGAAATATTTGAAACTGAATTGGACGGTAAGGTAAATACCATTGATCAAACCGCTGAAATTGCTGAGCGCTGGGCAATTTGGAGAAAGGAAAAAGCGAAGCGTCTTTTGGAAACCTCAGACAACGGAATTAGCTCTATTGCTGTTTTTGATGCCATGAATCAACTTACTCCTGAAAATGCCGTGATGTGTGTGGATGTAGGGAATAACGCATATTCGTTCGGTAGATATTTTGAGTCCAAGGAACATGACTTTCTAATGTCAGGCTATTTGGGTTCTATTGGTTTTGCTTTGCCGGCATCCATGGGTGCATGGACCGCTATTGGCGATTCCAGACCAGTGGTTGCTGTTGCTGGAGATGGTGGGCTATGTCAATATTTGGCCGAAATCACCACGTTGGTAAAATATAATATGCCTGTAAAGTTGATTGTATTGAATAACCATGAATTGGGTAAAATTTCAAAAGAACAGAGAGCGGGAGAGTTTGATGTATGGAAAACGTCACTCTCCAATCCAAACTTCGCCGAATTTAGCATTTCTAGTGGTGCTTGGGGAAGGCGAGTTGAAAAACAAGAAGATTTGGTGGATGCCATGAAGACCTTATTTGAACAACCTGGCCCAGCGGTTTTAGAAGTAATTACGGATGTTAATTTGATTTAGGATGGATATAGCGATAATGACCTTTTTGATACTACTAGAAATTTATTTTTTGGCGGGCTTGGTATTCGGACTGTTCTTCATTTTTTCGGCAAAACGGATTGACCCTCTATTGGGAGATAGTAAAAAAGTGGTTCGAATATTGCTTTTTCCAGGAGTTGTGGCCACATGGCCTTTTCTCATTAAACGTTTATTTGAGCATAAAAAGGGATAGGCCATGGATTATCGATTACGAAAACGACATAAATGGATGTGGATGACTTTGGCCCCAGTACTGGCTACCCTACTTTTTCTTTCTGCCAAGAGCCTAGTTTTTTTTCCTTCTTCTGAAAATATTGAAATGAATGGGATCAAGGGAAATGTGGTCAAGGAAGTTGAGAATGATGAAATCAAGGTGGTACTATCCAACACATCCGAACACTACTTGCTCAATATATGGGTAAAGACACCCTTAAAGTCTACATCCTCTGTGGTGTATGAAATTAATTCAAAAGGCGAAAAAATGATGGTGCTTGGACAGCTACAAGGCGAGGGGGGCTATGTTTTTTCAAGCAAGTCTTTTATTCGCGGCTTTGTTGTGATGGATGAAATAAAGAACCAACAAACTCTAAAATTGGAATTCTAATGGGATTAGACTATAAACTAGTGCTTTGGAACAAGCATAAGAAAAGGTATGACAAGATTATTGCATTGTCCATGGTCCTGTACCTTGTTCTTTTCATAGTACTCACTGTATTAATAAATCCTGAAGGAACTGCCGAGACGTTGATTATTCGAGCATTTGGTTCTCTGGCCATTCTCATGCTGCATATTATTTTGGTTATAGGGCCCTTAAGCCGATTAAACCCTCAATTTTTACCCATTCTTTACAATAGAAGACACTTGGGGGTCAGTATGTTTTTGGCGGCTTTGATTCACGGTGCTTTCGCTATAATTCAGTTTCACACCTTAGGGAATATAAGCCCCATAGTTTCTCTTTTTACTTCTAATATGGATTATGGCTCCTTGACCAATTTTCCCTTTCAGGTGTTAGGTTTTTTGGCTTTGCTAATCCTATTTTTTATGGCGTCAACCAGTCATGATTTTTTCCTGAAAAACTTATCGCCTAAAATTTGGAAAGGGCTTCACATGATGGTTTATGTTGCCTACGCGTTAGTTCTGCTCCATGTTTTTTTAGGGGCTTTTCAGCAGGAAACATCTCTACCTACCATTGGGATTGTATTAATGGGTTTTATTCTAGTTTCTGGACTTCATATTACGGCTGCATTTAAGGAGACCAAAACAGATGGAGAAAAAGGAGAGGCAGACAAAGAAGGTTGGCTTAAGGTTTGCGAAACAAATGAAATTCTAGAAAACCGCGCTAAGATATTTACCGTAGATAAAGAACGTGTGGCCATTTTCAAATATCAAGGTAAGCTATCGGCAATTCACAATGTGTGCAAACACCAAGGCGGACCCCTAGGTGAAGGAAAGATTGTGGATGGCTGTGTTACTTGTCCATGGCATGGATACCAGTATCTGCCTCAAAATGGTCAATCGCCACCCCCTTTTACCGAAAAAGTGGCAACGTATCAGTTAAAAGTAGCAAGGGGATGGGTTTTCATTAACCCTGAAGCTTTACCTGAAGGAACAGCAGTAGAACCTACAATGTTTTAAGATGGAAGAACAAGATGAATTTTATATAGGGTATATTGAAGATTCCGTAGGGATACAAACCAAAAAAAGCCTGAAGAACTTTGTGCTATTTGGAATGGGGATTTTGGTTTTGGGTGGCTTGCTTTTCGGTTTTTTTCAGAAGCCAGCAAGCAATAGTGCCTTTGACTTTGATACGGCAACTAAAATCTCTGGGGTCTATCATGAAATGCCCTATCCTATGCTCCAAGTTGAACTAGCAGAAAATACGTATAAAAACATTGTGCTTTTGGGTTTTGGTAAGTTTGGACCTAATGCCTATCTAAAAGATATTCGAAATCAAGTAGGGGATATAGAGGGCAAGCATCTCACCATTGAGGGAAACTTAATCTACTATAACGGGAAAACTCTTCTGCAAATTGATGATAGCCAGAAAGTTAGTCTAACGAAGTCAAAACCAATAACCATAGTTTCTTCACAACCTATTGGGGAAATTACAATTGAAGGTGAGATAGTTGATCCTAAGTGCTATTTCGGGGTAATGAAACCTGGATATGGTAAAATCCACAGGAGTTGTGCGGCTTTATGTATTGCTGGAGGTATCCCACCGGTATTGGTGTCAAACGACCCAGAAGCGGTATCTGATTATTTTTTATTGACAGATTTGAAAGGAAACCCCATTCATAAAGACATACTACCATATATAGGTCAGCCAGCTGTTTTGAGTGGGATGACCGAAAGACTGGGAGATTGGCACATTATGCGTATCGATGTATCCCAAATTCAAAAATTAGATAAAGAATCATCAATCTATTAATATGAAAAAGATTTTTCCATTAGTACTTTTTTTCGTTGGAGCTTTGGTTTCAGCCCAATCCATCGATTACAATACAAAAAAAGGCTATGCGGCCAACGGATATGATGTGGTTGCCTATTTTAATAATCAGGCTCAGGAAGGTAAGGTTGAGTTTAGCACAGATTTTGATGGGATTACCTACAAATTCGCTTCCAAGCAGAATTTGGATACGTTTAAAGGGCATCCTGAAAAATATACACCACAATATGGAGGATATTGTGCCTATGCTGTTGCCGTTTCTGGAAAAAAGGTGAGTATAAATCCGCAGACATTTGAGATAAGGGACGATAAATTGTACTTATTTTACAACAAGGGAAAAACCAATACATTGGAATTTTGGAAAAAAGAATCCCCAGAAACACTTCAGGCCAAAGCTGATGTAAACTGGGAAAAAATAAAAACAAAGAAATAAGACAAGCAGAAGGATAATTGAAAAAAATTCAATGTTTGGTCAAGAGGGATATTAGATGAGAAAAAGTCTAAAGGTTTTATTTTCGGGTTTTTTGATAAGCTTTTTAGGGGCTTTGCCTCTTGGTACATTGAATCTTACTGCTTTTGATATCGCTGCATCACAAAGTGTAGTTTCTGCTATTTGGTTTGCCATTGCAGTAATTTTGGTGGAGTTGGTGGTAGTGCGTTTGGCTATATACGGCAATGAAAAACTAACCTTGACCGATAAAATAAGCAACTACCTTTTCCCTTTAGGAATCGTTTTGTTATTGTACTTGGCGATTGTAAGTTTTATAGATGCAAGTCAGATTTCAGATGCGGGACCTAAAGTGACCATACTCCCTGAAATTGGCTCACCATTCATTTTGGGATTATTATTAAGCGCCTTAAATCCGCTGCATTTTCCTTTTTGGATGACTTGGACCAAAGTATTGTCTACAAAAGGGATTTTAGAACGTTCGGGAAAATCCTATTCATTTTACATTTGGGGTATTGGAATTGGTTCCATGATTGCCCTTTTGATTTTCATTTTCTTGGGCAAATACCTATTCAGTAACTATCAGGATTATAGTAAAGTGACCAATCTTTTTATGGGATTGTTATATCTTGGATTTTCACTATATCTTACGTTCTTGTTGATAAAGAAACGCCTTAACCTTAAATTACAATAGACCTCATGTTTAACGCTTCATTGAATACTTTAGAGCAATTCAAATATATCTTACAACAACTGCCGGAAGGGTGCTACAGTTCTCCCTGCGTAACGCTTTCAAATTCTACCATCGGTCAGCATACCAGACACGTTATCGAACTTTATTTATGTCTGATAAATGGTTATGAGCAGGCAGATGTCTCATATGACCGACGGGAACGTAACCCAAGGATTGAAAATGAAATTCCATTTGCTATTGAGCAATTGGTGTTCATCCAAAAGACTTTGGAAAAGCCAAATAGGGCTTTAAGGGTTACCTATGAATTGGCCGGTGAGGAAAATACCTTGGATTCTAATTACTATCGCGAAGTGATGTATAATTTGGAACATGCCATTCATCATCATGCTTTGATAAAGGTAGGTATCCAACATTTTACTGAGTTGAATTTACCCGAGTCATTTGGTGTCGCTCCTTCAACCATGGAATACAGAAAGACATGTGCACAGTAAGTTATATAGCTAATAAGGGTAATTATTACATCACGTCCAATAGGGATGAACACGTTTCGCGTCCTATGGCATTTGAGCCAAAACGGGAAATAGTGAACCATATGGAGGTTTTGTTTCCAAAAGACCCTAAGGCAGGGGGCACTTGGTTTGCCATCAATGAATTGGGACATGTGGGTGTAGTATTGAACGGAGCCTTCAAGAGACACAAATCACTTAGAAATTATAAAAAGAGTAGGGGATTGGTGCTTTTGGACATTATTTCCAAAGAATCCCCCGAAAGCTATTCGAAAGATATTGACCTAAATGGTATTGAACCTTTTACCTTGGTTCTGTTTCAGAAAGAAAGATTGATTGAATTACGCTGGGACGCGAATACAAAGCATTTTAAATCCCTAGATATTTCTGGAAACTATATTTGGTCCTCGGCCACACTCTATGACGAGCACGCTATACAGCATAGGGAATCCCTTTTCTCCAATTTTATGGAAGACATATCTGAAGTCGAATCTAAGGATGTGGTTGATTTTCATTCCAATAACCATTCAGATTTCGAAAATGGATTCATCATTGATAGAGAGTCTGGTCTTAAAACCTTTAGTGTTACCCAAGCGATTCTGAAGGCCGACGATACGGCTTTGCATCATTTTGATCTTTTGAATGATAAAAAATCCATGATTTCATTTAATACTGACCAGTTAACCCTGTATTAAAATGAAAAGTTGGCAGTTAAAACTATATAGATGGACTCATTGGGAATATTGGCCCTTTACTTTGGTCTATTATCCTATGTTTCCTGTTTGGTTATACCTGTCAATTAGAGCTCGCTCCTTTTTCTTCTTCAATGCGGCCAATCCTACGATGAAAAATGGAGGGATGGCCATGGAATCCAAAATGCAGATTTACGATTTGATTCCTCCGGGAAAGTATCCAAATACACTTTTTATTTCTAAACAAGATAGCTTTGAAAGTGCTTGGAACAAGGTTTTTTCCTCTAGAATTCCTTTTCCTTTTATTGTTAAACCAGATATTGGTATGAAATCCTTTGGGGTGGACAAAATCAAAAGCAAAGACGAGTTTCGGACTTACTTCTTGAGAATGCATGATGACTTTCTTGTTCAGAACCTAATCCCCTACCAAAATGAACTTGGTATTTTTTATGTGAGAATGCCAGATGAAGAAAAGGGAAGAATAACCGGAATGGTTTCTAAAAAGTTTTTATCCGTTGTCGGAGATGGCAAGAGTTCCATTTTGCAACTTATCAAACAAAACCCAAGAAGTCAATTTCAACTTAAGGCATTACAGAAAAAATACGGTTTCAAACTAAACATGGTTTTGGACCAAGGAAAGGAATTCATCCTGGTTCCTTTTGGAAGCCATACACGCGGAGCTGAATTTCGAGATGTCACCCATTTAGTGAATGACGAACTTTTGGAAACCATAGATGGTGTTTGCTCTAAGGTAGAAGGATTCCATTATGGAAGACTGGATGTACTTTATAATTCGTTTGAAGAATTATGCCAGGGTAAAAACTTTAGCATCATAGAAATTAATGGGGCAGGAGGGGAACCGACCCATATTTATGACCCAAAACATTCCATTTTCTATGCATGGAGGGAAATCTTTAAGCACTGGAAGCTAATGAATGATGTGAGCATTATGAATCACAAAAAAGGACACTCCTACCTTAGTTTTAGGGATGGCAGGGCCATGCTTAAAGACAGCAATACCATGGAACAACAGATTAAGGCAATCTAAGATGAAAGCAAAACTCGCAATATGGTCTTCTTTTCTAATGCTTTTTGTGGTTTCGACCACATTTGGTCAGGGTTCCACAGGGAATGAGGGAACGTATCTTGGGGTTTCGGTACAAGCGTATCCTGCAGGAATAATACCGACAGTTAACCTCGAGACCTATTTGAATGAAAAATCTTCCCTTTTATTTAGACTTGGGGCCAATTTTACGGACCGGCAGGACTTCAGCGATGTGAACCTAACCGAAGAAGGCGAAGGTTTTGGTGGTTCCGCTGGTTTTAGGAAACACTTTCCCCTAAAAACAGGAAAAATCGTAGCTGGATTGATTACGGATTTATGGAGTTTGGAGATTGATTGGACCGATAACGGGCCAGGGGATACCATAGTTTCTGGTTCCACGGATATTTTGGTCTTGCAACCGTATTTGGAGGGAGGGTATTTCTTGCCTATTAAAAACTCCTCTTCCCAAATTGGACTCACCCTTGGATTTGGACGTGAAATCAATATTGTTACCGATGGTGATGAGGTGGCACAAGATTTTATCGCAAGTATTGCTCTTCAGTTTATGTTTGGCTTATAATCACTAATCGCATGAAAAGGAGTTTGAAATTTATGTTTCTTATCCTTTTTACAGTTTCGAGTAGTCTATTTCATGCTCAAACGCCCAAAGTAGAATTCTATCCAGAGGATTTTAATAGCTCGGATTACAAAGAGTACGAATTCCGAAAAAAGATTCCTAAGGAGATACAAGCCCAAGTATTGACCGCACTTTCGTACTATCCCCAATTAAAGTATACACGAATTAAGTTTCGATTCAAAAAAAGAAAGACCCCGCTTACGTCAAGACCTAGAATCTCCCATGTGTTCTTACCCAAAAATTGGAGAACCTATGTGATTACCATCAGCAAGGAAACTACGGAAAGTTTTGCTCCCATTTTGTTTTCAAGACTGCCCTATAATGCTCAAATAGGGGTATTAGGACATGAAATTGCCCATATTTTGGACTATAAATCACAAACCAGTTTTCAATTGATTGGTTTGGGGTTCAAAATTGGGAAATCTTCTTTTGTGGACCGGTTTGAATTTGAAACAGATGAACGAACCATTGCTCATGGTTTAGGGTATCAACTATTGGATTGGAGCATATTTGTTCGAAAAGCACTTGGAATTATGGAATGGAAAGGAGCTTCGGAAACTTTAGAGTCTGGTAACATTTCGGGAACAAATGAACGCTATATGAATCCTGAAACCATCAAAAAATACATTGCTCAAAACCCTCTTTACAACACCAATTAACCAGTCAATACTAACCCAAAAATTGGTTATGTCCATTTTCTAAACTTTATAGGCCTGAATGGCTTCATTAAAAAATGCAATTGCTTCCTGTTCACTGGATATGGAAGCCAGCAGAACTGCTCCTTTAAACCCATCATTCAACCATTTTCCAAAGGGGAGAGGAGTAAATCCGGATGTATCAAGAGCCCTATGTCCGTCATAACCGCTGATATAAAAATAGTGTTCATCAACCAATGAATCTGGGATGGACAAACCAAAACCAACCGCTGTTTCCGAATTTTGACCCAGAGGTGAAAAAGCACCGGTATCAAAATGGTGAGGCCAAATTCGAATATCTGACCGTAACTCGTTATCATTCAAAACTTGAGAAAGAATAGTATTGGCTAAGATTCTCAACTGAGTCAATTTTTCCAATTCTTCAGAAGGGCCGAGCTGAAATATTTCACCTTCACCCATTACATACGGAAGTTTATAATGAAGGTTGTATTCGTAAGTTTTTGATGTATTCAAGTTTGCTGAAACTTCTTTTAACCAATTAACTACTTCTTCGTGCGATTTTCCTTCCAGAGATAATGTTTGTATCTCATTGGAAACCCATTGTAAAGAAAAACTAGGGTAGTGTAAGCCCAATCGGGTTCCCATTTCATCCAAGTTCCAAGTTTCTAATCGTTTTTCTGTGTTGGAAAAAGTCAGATTTGTGTGGCTATCGTCCTCTTTTTTATCCAAAAAACTGATTCCAGTTGTGGCTAGGTATTGTGCTGCGAAGTGCAGCTGCATGGGCATATCCATAATATTGGCTTTAGGTTGTTTCTTAAAAATAAGGATTTACAGCGTCACTTTTAGGCTTAAGCCTTATGGACCAATTGCATTTTTTCCAGAATGGACTGGATGATAATTTGTGCATGGATTCTGGAGTTCTCAATGAACCACTTATGCGTTTCCATCCCTCCACAAATCACTCCTGCCAAATAGAGTCCCTCCACATTGGTTTCCATCGTGTCAGGATTGTATTCCGGCAACCTTTTTTCATCATCGGAAAGGTGAATGCCCAATTCTTCCAAAAATTCAAAATTCGGCATATAGCCCGTTAGGGCAAGAACAAAATCATTGGGAAGGTGAACCACTCCTTCAGGAGTGTCTATGACAAGTTCTTCTTCCAGAATTTCTTTTACCTCCGAGTTGTAATATGCCTTTATGCTTCCTTCGTTAATTCGGTTGATGATATCTGGTCTCACCCAATATTTTACACGTTGCCCCACTTCGGGACCGCGGATTATCAGGGTTACGTCAGCACCTTTACGATAGCATTCAAGTGCAGCATCAATCGCTGAATTACTAGCTCCAATGACAGCTAATTTTTGACTAGCATAAAAGTGGGGGTCTTTGTAGTAATGTGAGACTTTAGGCAAGTCTTCACCAGGTACATCAATTTTGTTGGGTAAATCATAAAACCCCGTAGCTACAATGATATTTTTGCTCCTAAAACTATTTTTTGAGGTGTTTACTACGAAAGAATCCTCGAATCGTTCCACTTCAGTTACCGTTTCAAACAATTGGATATTCAGTTTGTTGGAGGTAACGATTCTGCGGTAGTATTCCAAAGCCTCATTACGTTTGGGTTTGGCCTCTTTGCTTATAAAGGGAATATCATCAATTTCCAGCTTTTCCGAAGAAGAGAAAAACTGCATGTTTATTGGGTAATTGAAGAGTGAGTTTACAATGGTACCCTTTTCAATTATGATATAGGAAAGTCCTTTTTTCTTGGCTTCCAATCCGCAAGCAATGCCAATTGGGCCTCCGCCAATTATAATCAAATCGTAATTCTGCATCACACAATTTCCTCTTTTAAAGCAGATATAGTAGCTGTTGGATTATCACTTTTAAATACAAAACTTCCAGCGACCAGAACATCAGCTCCTGCATCTACTAATTTTTTGGCATTTGTCGTGGTTACCCCACCATCAATTTCAATAAGTGCCTTAGAATTTTTCTTTTCGATAAGATTTTTGAGTTCGTTCACCTTATTATAGGTGTTTTCAATAAAAGATTGGCCCCCAAAACCTGGGTTAACGCTCATTATGCAAACCAAATCTATATCTTGGATGATGTTTTCCAAAAGATTGATGGAAGTGTGCGGATTTAATGCGACTCCCGCTTTCATTCCCTCCTGTTGAATGGATTGAACCGTTCGGTGAAGATGATTACAGGCTTCAATATGTACTGTGAGGTTATCACTACCCAGTTCAGCGAAGGTTTTGATGTAGCGGTCAGGGTCAATAATCATCAAATGCACATCCAAGGTTTTTTTCGTGTGCTTGCCCATAGCTTGTATCACCGGCATACCAAAGGAAATGTTGGGCACAAAAACCCCGTCCATAACATCTAAGTGGAACCAATCCGCTCTACTTTGATTGACCATTTCAATATCCCGTTGCAAGTTGGCAAAATCTGCTGCCAATAAAGAAGGTGCTACCAAGCGCTCACTCATTGTGCCTTTTGTTTTTAAGACACAAAAGTAGCGAAATGAATTGGTTCGCCTTTACATAGTGTGCTTCTCAGTTTTAGAGGCTCTTATTGCATTCAGATATCATTTAGCATTCTAATAAACTCTAGGTTTTGAATTCCATCCGTGAAAATATTGAAACTTTGAATTGAGCCATTTGCGTCTCGTTTGAATCGAATACTACCAAATTCAAGTGCATCACTTCGGAAGGTATCTTTCATTACCGGATGGAAAACAATAGTTCTATCTTTTGGTCCTTTCGCGATAAGCTGTTTTTCAGAGATTTCAAATTCATAAAGCACCTTTAGGCTTCTATTGTAATAGCTGCCAGCATGTTCCTCCAGGGTTTCTGTGGCTAACGTCATGGGTGTGTATGAAACATAGGTGTATGGACTACTTTCCCCAAGCGTAATGTCGTAGGCCATTTTTCCGTTGCTTTTTTTGAATCTGAATACAATTTTCTCGTCACCTTCAATGAGCAATTGAAACATTTCTGGAGTAGCCAATGGAATTAACGCAGCTCCTTCTTCTTGGTCCAATCGCTTATAGAAAAGGGTATCTCTTTCCATTACCACTTTACGGGCTATTCCCCGTTTGCTATCCCAATAGTGACCTTCGTACTTACGTAGGCCGGAAGCAGGAACTTTTCTTGTCTTTAAAAGGCTTGGGTCTATTGCGCTGGGCTCTGTATACGCTTCTAGAATGTAATAATTGGCATGTAGCATGGCGGGCATACCATTGTAGACATTATTGTTGCCAAAAACAAAAGATATCAATTTTTGCTCAGGAAAGCGAAAAACATTCGAGGCATAACCACCCACACGTCCAAACTGCCAAAAAGCAGGCAATCCCCGTTCCAAATGATAGAATGACCTTCCTAGGGTTAATTTGCCCCACCATGAGTCGAATTCTTCCCCACTTTTAAGGGTTACTGGATTATCCAAGTTTCGCATGATGGACGAGAGTGTAGATTTAGATAAGCCCGTAAGTGTTCGATACCACTGCTGCATATCCTCTGCGGTGGTATAAAAAACTTGGGAAAAATTGATTTTATTCAATTTTAGGGTATCTCCTTGATTTTGATATGAAATCGCTTTGTCATCAAGGATGGTGTTATCATCGTCAACGAAAATTGTATTCTCCATGCCTAAGGGCTTGAAAACCTCCTCAGTCATAAAAGAAGCAACGGATTTTCCAGAGGCTTTCTCAATGATTTCCAATAGCAATGCGATTTCCGTTTGGGAGGTAAAATGTGAAAAATCGGTGCCAGGTTTAAAATTGAGTGCTTTTTGACTTTTGATCAGCCTTAGCGTATTTTCTTGGTTATGGGCATCTTCGGTTTGCACACCGATAATTCTTCGAATAACACTAAAGTCATTTAATCCGCTGGAATGGTTTACAAGGTGTGAAAGTGTGAGTTGATGCTCATATTCTGGGAAGTCAGGCAAGTATTTTTGGACAGTATCTTCCAAAGAGAGCTTACCATGGTTTTCCAGTACAAGAATCCCAAACACAACAAATTGTCGTGATAAATACCCAATTTGAAATTTGGTCTGGACGGTGTTTTTTTGGTTGTTTTTGACATCCGCATAACCGAAAGCTTTGGTGTAATTAACGGTTTCACCATAAATAAGCCCAGCAACTACACCTGGCACTTGTTTGTTTTGCCATTCACTGAAAATACTGTCAATTGCGATTTCTTCATTATTTGTGGATTGGGCATGGATGGAAAATTGTGAGTATAGTGCAATTGAAATACCTAAACCATACAAACGCATTCTTTGAGCCCATATATCTACGGCTGAGAATACTAAATTCATTTTTCTTAAGAATCTCATTCTGGATAGTTTTTAAAAGTGAATGATTTATGTATGATTTTCCATTTTTGGTCAATCTTGAGCAGCATTAGGTAATCCGTATAAATACGCTTTGGACTGGGCATCAATATTTCAATTTTGGCAACGGCAGCATCTCCTTCATAATCAATGGAAAGTACTTTGCCAATTCGATTACTTTTTCGACCTGGTTTCACATTGTTGATGTAATTTTTGCCGGACCAAATTTGCAAGGAGTCGTTCTTTACAAAATACAGATTGAAATCTTCATCGAATGCTTGTCTTAACCTTTCGGGTTCTCCGTTGGCCGTTCCCTCGATGTAATCATACAGTACTTTATTGATTTGTTCCATTTCAGATTGGGCACGCGAAAACTGAAAGCTTGCGAATGCAATAAAGAGAAGTGCTATTTTTTTCATTGGGTTTGGGTTTTTAATGTTTTTATGACGTTTTCGGCTACGGAGGCAGCTGCAGTTGGGTCTTGTCCGGTAATCAAGCGTTCGTCCAGAACAAAATAATTATCCCAGCCTTCTTTGGAATAGCTAAAATTCCCTCCTCTGTCCTGAATGGTTTGTTCTATGGAAAAAGGAAATTCTTGGTAATAGGCAGCTTCTTTGTTTTCGAACAAATCGGGAAAGCCGTTTACGTTTCTTCCTTCATACAGAAACTTGCCATCCTTGGTTTTTAGGTTTACAATTCCTGCGGTACCATGACATATAGCGGATACAATTCCGTTGTTTTCTTCGTAAACCGTCATGGCGATTTTTTGTATCGTTTCGTTTTCGGGGACACCAAACATGGCAGCTCCACCACCGCCATAGTATACTGCCTTATATTTTTTTGCGTTAACCTGCTCAGGACGCAGTGTGTTTTTTAGAAGTTCCATAAACTCAAAATCGTATAGGTATTGTTTCTCTAAAGCGTCGGAAGTGTTCAAATAGCCTATAGGAATGGCACCACCTTCAGGGCTCACAAAATCAATAATGAACCCTGCTTTTTTAAAAACATCATAGGCAAAAACAATTTCAGCAAAATGATTCGCAGCATTAATCGTGGAATTTCCATAGGTATCTTGGTTTGATACGATAAAGAGTATACGGTCAGCGGCTTTCTCAATTACCAAACTAGAAGAATCCCCATTTTTCTCGGATTTTTCATTTGGAGCTTGCTTGCATGAGATACAACCCAAAAAGAGGAGGAGGTATACATATTTCATTTATTCTTGATTTTTGGGACAAATTGTTTTTTTAACCCTAAATCGAGATGATGACTTATAAAATGGGAGTACGGATTTATAAATACAAACCTTCTGGTTAGGTCTTGTATTGGGCTGGGGTAACACCCGTAACCTTCTTGAAAGTACTGTAAAATGTGGATTTTGAGTTAAAACCACATTCATAACCAATGGCTTCTAAAGTCAAAGGGGTATCGGATTTTATAATGTTGCAAGCTTTGGCAATCCGGTATTCATTTATAAAGGAAGGAAAGCTCTTTCCTAGATTTTCATTAAGTAATTGGGATAATTGATGAACCGAAACATTAACCTTTTTGGCAATATCAGAAGACTTAAGGTCTGCATTCGTAAAGGGTTCTTCTGCAGACATTAATTCCTTTAGTTTTTCCAAAATGGGATTGGCTTCGGAAGGTTGTATTTTTTTGGTGTTGTATTTATGCTCCGGAATAAAGAGATTCTGTTTGCTCTTTTTTCTGAAAAACACCAAAAAG
This sequence comes from Bacteroidota bacterium, assembly GCA_039184805.1. GTDB lineage: Bacteria > Bacteroidota > Bacteroidia > Flavobacteriales > Flavobacteriaceae > Flagellimonas. The sequence goes on from JBCDAX010000012.1 coordinate 51,683, forward strand.
GCAAGGAGATAAAAGAGAAAAGAAAAGGTTAAAGCACCAACAAGGTAAAAGGTGATATTTGTGAAAAAATATGCTGCCCAGATGAAAAGATTACCCAGAAAAACACTTAGAATCCAAACATTTCGGGTGTCAAGCTCCTTAGGCGATGAAAACAACACGTTTAGTTTCTGGCGCAAAACCCAGCCTGAAGCAAGTATATAGAAGAACCATTGGAGGTAAATACCCTTTATGATATAAGGCCTCCAAAGAGAAACATGAAATTCAAATGGGTATGCAATCCCAACTGCAATAATAATGGGCAGCATTAAAGCAATATGGAACTTCCAAGTGTTGCGAATCTTGCTTTTAGGTTCAAGCATGGACCGAACGTAGAAGTACAGAAATGGTCCAATAAAAAAACAAGCCGATAACCCAATCTGGAGGTAAATAAACGCTAAATCCGGGTTGAAATAGAATACAACAGATTTCCCAATACGAACACTAAGCATGAGCAAAAGCATGCCCAAAAACCTGTTTGCAATGTGTTTGGGCTTGGCGACCAACAAAAAGTAAAGGCCAAGACAAAGTCCATTGAAGGCACCAAGTGCACTAAAGAAAAAAAGTAAGGTTTGATTAAATTCCATGAGGAAAAAGAGCCGACAATTCCCTTTTAAAAATAATCAATTTACGGATAAAACGTACGGATAGCTTTTATCAAAAAGGAACACATGGGAGAACGCTCTTCCTTTTTTGGTTTTGTTGATTTGGTATAGGGGTTGGATTCAATTTCCAAGCTTTTATAGGGAAAAATAATTCGTATTAATCGAATCCAGATATACACCAAGCCGAGTGTAGCTAAAATAACTATAGTCCAAAATGCAATCATGTAGTAAAACTAGGAGATGCACCTAAAAGAATCTCGCAGAATTGACGTATGCTAAATAGAGTTTGATTAAACTCTGTTTTGACTTGATGACTTAAAAACAGGGTGGTCCCCATATTGTTTTCCCATTTTATCAATTCATATACGTCAACCGTCAATTGGTGATTTGAACCAATAAAACAATCTATACTTTGAGTGTCTAATCAAGAAAATTTTGAAAGCTTGTAGTAACCTAAGTCTTACCCGTTTTGATAACAATGCACAAAAGAAACGTTCTTAGTTTAGTTTTTTTGATTCTATTTATGTCCCTAATACGTGCGCAGCGAAGTGACGCTTCCTTTGGGGTATTGCCTGTATATAAGGTAAATGGATATGGAATTAGTGGGAATTTCAACTATTATCATAATGCTACAGATTATTTTCAGTTATCGCTAGTGGCCGCCTTTTCAGAAGAGCAGCCCAACTCCGCTGTAGCGTTCCCATTTGAGGATTATTTGGTAAACATTGGCTATTTCACAACAGTTTTGACTTCACCACGTCGGGGTATTTCCATATTTTTTGGAGCAGGTCCCTCTCTCGGTTACGAAATTGTCAATAATGATGTCGTAGAAGTCTCCTTTGGCATTCAAACTCCGGAAAGCATAGTTGTCTATGGTGCTTTTGCATCTTTTGAGATGGATTTCTATTTGACGGATAGCCTATCGCTCATCGTTCCCACAACTGGAGTATATCACTATAATAGTGAAGTGGAGGATATAAAATTGCTTTTGGGGTTGGGAATCCGATTTTATTTGTAAAGATTTGACAAACCTGCTTTGGTACAACCGAAATGTCTATAAATGAAAAAACTCCGGTAATCAGCCGGAGTTTATTCATCAATCAAAAAACGAACAGTCATGATAAACTGTTATAGGGTTACAAATTACAACTTTCTTGCCAAAAAAACAATTTAAGGTTTGTTTAACTGTAATTTGTTTGGATAATCTTAAGAATTATCCCAAATAAGTCTTCAAAATTTTGCTTCTAGAAGTGTGTTTCAACCTACGAATCGCCTTCTCTTTAATTTGACGTACACGCTCTCTAGTTAGGTCAAAAGTCTCACCGATTTCTTCTAAAGTCATGGAGTGCTGACCTGCTAAACCAAAGTATAATCTAATAACATCGGCTTCTCTTGGTGTCAAAGTTTCCAAGGCACGCTCGATTTCAGTGCGCAAAGATTCGTGCAATAACTCCTTATCTGGGTTGGGAGATTCTCCACTACGCAATACATCGTACAAGTTGGAATCCTCACCGTCAATCAATGGAGCATCCATGGATACATGTCGTCCAGAGTTTTTCAAAGATTGTTTAACATCTTCAACAGTCATGTCCAATTCTTTGGCAATTTCCTCTGCAGAAGGCACACGCTCATGCGCTTGCTCCAAAAAGGCGAAAGTTTTGTTGATTTTGTTAATGGAACCAATCTTGTTCAAAGGCAAACGTACAATACGGGATTGTTCAGCCAAGGCTTGAAGAATGGACTGACGAATCCACCATACCGCATAAGAAATGAACTTAAATCCACGGGTTTCGTCAAAACGTTGTGCCGCCTTAATCAACCCTAGGTTTCCTTCATTTATCAAATCGGGAAGTGTCAATCCTTGGTTTTGGTACTGTTTTGCAACAGAAACCACGAATCTGAGGTTGGCTTTAGTTAATTTTTCCAAGGCTATCTGGTCTCCCGCTTTGATTCGCTGTGCCAATTCCACTTCTTCATCGGCAGTAATCAAATCCACTTTACCGATTTCCTGTAAATACTTGTCCAACGATGCGGTTTCCCTATTGGTAACCTGTTTTGTAATCTTTAACTGTCTCATCTAAATTTCCCTTACATATTAAGTTTGTGAGCCGGAGCTCATTAGTTTATACGTAGGAATCCTCAAAAAGTTACAATTTGATAAATTTTATTTGAATTTTTTTTTGTAAACGAAAAAACCCTGGACAATTATCCAGGGTTTTTGATACATCTTATAAAGAGTCTTAATCTCTTCTTGGTTTTCGATCACGATTGTCATTTCTGCGATCACCACCACTTCTTCGGTCACCTTTATCACGCCTTGGAGGTCTTTCTACATATCCCTCCGGTTTTGGTAATAAAGCTTTTCTGGAAACCTTTTCCTTTCGGGTTCTTGGATCCATCCCAAAGTATTTAACGTCGATTACATCACCAAGATTCACAACGTCGGTTACTTTGTCCGTGCGTTCCCAAGCTAATTCAGAAACGTGAAGCAATACTTCGTTACCTGGAGCGTCATTGTATTCCACAACAGCACCAAAGTCAAGGATTTTGATCACTTTTACTTCATATACACTACCTACTTCAGGTTTGAACATAACGGCATCGATTTTTGCGATTACCGCGTCAATACCAGCTTGGTCCGTTCCTAAAATCTCAACGATACCTTCTTCAGTATCTGGGTCTTCGTTGATAACGATAGTGGTATTGGTCTCTTTTTGCAATTCTTGAATCACTTTTCCACCAGAACCAATGACTGCACCGATATATTCTCCAGGAATAATTTTGGTAACAATTTTTGGAGCGTAGGATTTAACCTCTGGTCTTGGAGTATCAATGGTGTCCGTTAGGTGCTTCAAAATATGTAAACGTCCGTCTTTGGCCTGCATCAAAGCTTTTACCAAGATTTCATAGGAAAGTCCTTTTACTTTGATATCCATTTGACAAGCCGTAATACCTTCAGAAGTACCGGTCACTTTAAAGTCCATATCACCCAAGTGATCCTCGTCACCTAAAATATCAGAAAGTACTGCATATTTCCCTGTTTCGGTATCGGTAATCAATCCCATGGCAATACCTGAAACTGGTTTTTTCAATTGTACACCAGCATCCATAAGAGCCATAGTTCCAGAACAAACGGTTGCCATAGAGGAGGAACCATTAGATTCTAATACTTCGGATACTACCCTTACTGTGTACGGGCAATCTTCAGGAATCATACCTTTAAGGGCACGTTGTGCTAAATTACCGTGTCCTACTTCTCTACGGGATGTTCCACGAATTGGTCTAGCCTCACCCGTTGAGAAGGGAGGGAAGTTGTAGTGTAAATAGAAGGTTTCTTCACCTTCGTAAGATGGCATATCAATTACGTTGGCTTCACGAGAAGTACCTAAAGTTACGGTTGCCAAAGCTTGGGTTTCTCCTCTTGTAAATATGGATGAACCGTGAACAGATGGTAAATAATCCACCTCACACCAGATAGGACGAATCTCATCGGTTTTTCTTCCATCTAAACGTAGACCTTCCTCCAAGGTTAGGTTACGTACCGCTTCTTTTTCTGCCTTGTAGAAATATTTCGACACCAAGCCTCCAATTTCTTCCAATTCCTCTTCGGTAAATGTGGCTTTTACTTCTTCCTTTATCGCTTCAAAAGCAGTGCTCCGCTCATGTTTGGCAGAACCTGCTTTAGCAATGGCATATACTTTATCATAGGTAAGACTGTGAACTTTCTTTTCAAGTTCTTCGTCCTCAACCTCTGGTTCGTATTCGCGAGTCTCTTTCTTTCCGAAAGCTTCAGCCAATTTAAGCTGTGCTTCACACTGTACTTTAATCGCTTCATGAGCAAACTTAATGGCTTCTACCATTTCCTCTTCGGAAATCTCATCCATTTCTCCTTCAACCATCATAACAGAATCTGCAGAGGCACCAATCACCATATCAATGTCAGAGTCTTTAAGTTGAGCTCTGGTTGGGTTAATGATCAATTCTCCGTTCACTCTACCTACGCGAACCTCCGAAATGGCACATTCAAACGGGAAATCTGAAAGTTGGATTGCTGCAGAAGCAGCAAGTCCAGCCATAGCATCGGGCATCACATTTTCGTCATGCGACATCAACTGAATCATTACCTGAGTCTCGGCATGATAATCCTTTGGAAAGAGTGGTCTAAGTACCCTGTCCACCAAACGCATGGTCAATACTTCACCATCACTTGGTCTAGCTTCACGTTTGAAGAAACCACCAGGATAACGTCCGGCGGCGGCAAACTTTTCGCGATAATCTACGGTTAAGGGTAAAAAATCGACATCGCTTTGCTTGTAATTTGAGACAACTGTACATAATAACATACACTTGCCAGATTGAACCACAACAGAACCATGGGCCTGTTTGGCTAATTTTCCGGTTTCGATAGAAATTTCCCTACCGTCACCGAGGTCAATGACCTCTTTAAAAGTTTTTGGAATCATAAAAATAATCTTACTCGAATTATTCCGAGTCGTTAAACATTTGGTCTACCGTCTTCCGGACGGTCGGGTTGTGTTGTTGTGTGGACCAAAGAAAAACTGAACGCAGCTTTTTAAGAATGCTTCGGATATTCCGAAACCGAGATCCAATAAATGGACCAAAATAAAAGGGAGGTCAAAACCTCCCCTTCATTTATTTTCTAATACCAAGTTCCTTGATAAGGGTACGGTATTTTTCAATATCTTTTTTCTTTAGGTAGTCCAAAAGACTTCTTCTCTTACCTACCAATTTCACCAAAGAACGCTCAGTTGCGTAATCTTTGTGATTCTTTTTCAAGTGTTGTGTTAAGTGGTTGATACGGTATGTGAACAATGCAATTTGTCCTTCCGTAGAACCTGTGTTTTTTTCGGAGCCTCCGTGTTTCTTGAAGATATCCGATTTTACTTCTTTAGATAAATACATTCCAATATTATTTTAAATGATTTTTATGTATTTGATTGTCTTTCAATCAGCGTGCAAAGATAAGCCTTTTTTTAGATTGAAAAATTTTTTCATGTGGAATTAAACCTTTTGGAAAAGTTCGGGTCATAGAAACAAATCCTAAAATTCAATCATTATGAAAAAGAGTCTCAATCCTTTGAACTTTATGAAAATTGCCCCAATTGCTATGGTATTATCGTTTTTGGTATTAGCTTCTTGTTCCACCGAAGAGGAAGAACCTATTGTTGAAGCTACCAATGAAGAATTAATTACCGTAGCTGAGCTACAAGCTAGTGATGAAACTGAAATGATTTCCGAAGAGGTTTCCACCATTGCTGAAGATGTGTATGCGGCGGATGAAATTTCACTGACCGCGAAAAGTGATTACTCATCCGATTATTTACCAGAATGTGTCACAATCACCACGGTGGTAACAGATACAACTCGTGAGAAAACCATTGATTTTGGTGAAGGTTGCGAACTTCCTAATGGGAATGTGTTGAGCGGTATCATTAACTTGAGCTATGCTAAGGATATGGAGGCTGCCTCAAAATCCATTGCCCTAAGCTTGGAGAACTTTACGTTTAACGGTGTGGCTGTAGAAGGTTCTGCGGATATTTTACGGGTTCGTTCCAATGAAAATGGTAATCCTCAGGGAACTGTGAATGCAACTTTTGAAGCTACATGGCCAAATGGAGACACAGCTTCCTTTACAGGTACGCGTACCCGAGAATGGATAGAAGGTTTCGGTACTGGCTTCTGGGGAGACAATGTCTTTCTAATTACAGGAAAAAGAACGTATATCGGAAGATTAGGTAATGTTTACATGAAAGAGGTAGTCACTCCTTTGCGTAGAGAATTGGCCTGTAGATTTATTGTGAGTGGTGTTTTGGAAATATCACGAAACGAAAATACAGCCAGTCTTGATTTTGGAGATGGAAGTTGTGATGCCAAGGGGATTTTGACCCAACCTGATGGAACGGAAACCGAAATATTCCTAAGAAGATTTTTGAAATAGAGTTTAAATCTCCGTTCATAAGGACAAGGGTATGCTTATTAAAGCATGCCCTTTTTTCTTTTAAAAAGCACAACCAGAGGGCAAAGGTTGTGAACTTTCGAGATCACCCGCGAAATCAGTGGACAAATCAAAAGCGCTAAAACCACCCTGTACGGTACCTCGAAATGCTTTTGTACCATAACCAGAGTTGTTCATATGGGCCCTTACATAAACTTCAGTATTAGGGGAAACTTGCACTTCACCGCCACTTCTGGTAAAGGGTTGCTCGTTGACATGACTATGAGCTAGAATTCTGCGATAGACAAGGTTTCCTTCGGTATCAGTTACCTCCCACCAATCTGCATATTGATTACATCCTAAATCTGGGCTTGAAATGGTAACACTAAAGGTATAAGCGTTCTCATTTCCAGTAACTGTGACATTTGTGATTATTGCGCTTTCTGTATTTTCCGCCCCAAGCTCACCTTCATCTGCGCCCTCCATACTGTTTTCACTTGTGCCACATGCCCAAAGCGTGGCCACTAAAATCAGAGGATAGGATATAAATTTGGCCATGGTTCTAATTTCGAACAGGCTGATTGGTAATCAAATCGATATACAAATTGATTTTCTGTTTTAATTCTCGCCTATGTGAGATGAAATCCAAAAACCCGTGTTCTTTTACAAATTCTGAAGTTTGAAAGCCTTCTGGTAAATCCTTGCCAACAGTATCCTTAACTACCCTAGGTCCTGCAAAACCAATTAGGGCTCCAGGCTCAGAAATGTTGATATCACCCAACATGGCATAAGAGGCTGTTGTACCTCCCGTAGTTGGGTCTGTACATAAAGAAATATATGGAATCTTGGCATCAGCCAATTGAGCAAGTTTGGCTGAAGTCTTAGCCAACTGCATAAGAGACAAAGCAGCTTCCATCATTCGTGCCCCACCAGATTTGGAAATCATTAAAAATGGAATCTTACGTCTTTTGGCCACATCGATGGCACGTGCAATTTTTTCACCTACCACACTCCCCATAGAACCTCCGATAAAGCTAAAATCCATACAGGCTATAACCAACTCTTTACCCATAGATTTTCCAACAGCGGTGCGAACCGCATCTTTCAATCCCGTTTTTTGCTCAGCGGCTTTTAAACGGTCTGAGTATTTTTTTGTATCCACAAATTTAAGAGGGTCTTTTGAGGAAAGTTTTGGGTCCAATTCACGAAACTTATTATCGTCAAAAAGTATCTCAAAATATTCTTTACTTCCTATGCGAACGTGGTAATCATCCTCTGGACTTACGTAAAAATTTTTGGCAAGTTCTTCAGATTCAACAATTTTTCCGGTTGGGGACTTATACCATAATCCCCTAGGGGTGTCTTTTTTTTCCTCAGTGGCGGTTTGAATTCCTTTTTCCTTTCTTTTAAACCAAGATGACATGCAAACGAAATTTAGTTAAACTGGCTATTTGAATTATAGGGTATTGACGTTGTTCAGGTCTTCAAAAGCCTTTTTCAAACGTTCCACAAAAGATTTTTCACCCTCTCTTAACCAAACCCTTGGGTCATAGAACTTCTTGTTTGGTTGATCATCTCCTTCTGGATTACCAATTTGGGCTTGGAGATAGGCGGATTTTCCTTCAACATAATCTCTTACTCCTGCCATAAAAGCATATTGTAAATCGGTATCGATGTTCATTTTGATAACCCCATATCCAATGGCCTCACGAATCTCTTCAACCGTAGAACCTGAACCTCCATGGAACACAAAGTCGATGTGGTTGTGACCTACACCATATTTTTCTGAAACAAATTCTTGGGAGTTTTTCAAAATCTTAGGAGTCAATGTCACATTTCCAGGTTTGTAAACTCCGTGAACATTTCCAAAAGCTGCTGCAACGGTAAACCTTGGACTAACTTTTGAAAGTTCTTCGTAAGCATAGGCTACTTCTTCAGGTTGGGTATATAATTTTGAGCTATCCACATCTGTATTATCCACTCCGTCTTCTTCACCACCAGTAACACCAAGTTCAATTTCTAGAGTCATATCCATTTTACTCATGCGCTCTAGATACTTTTTACATATTTCTATATTCTCTTCGATAGGCTCTTCTGAGAGATCAATCATATGAGAACTGAAAAGGGATTTCCCTGTGGCTTTGTAGTGCGCTTCGCTAGCATCTAAAAGTCCATCAATCCAAGGCAATAACTTTTTAGCACAATGGTCGGTGTGAAGGATAACCGTTGCACCATACGCTTCAGCCATTTCGTGAACGTGCTTTGCTCCGGCAACCGCTCCAAGAATCGCAGACCTTTGGTTTTCATTGGAAAGGCCTTTTCCCGCGTTGAACTGGGCACCTCCGTTGGAAAATTGAATAATCACGGGAGAGTTTAGGGAAGCTGCAGTTTCCAAAACAGAGTTGATAGTATTGGAGCCGATTACATTTACAGCTGGCAATGCATATCCGTTGGCCTTGGCGTGATCAAAAATTGCTTTTACCTCATCACCAGTGGCTACTCCTGGTTTTATATTATGGGACATAACGTGAGTTAGTAAGGGTTAAAATTAGGCAACAAAAGTAATAAAATATTTCTGCTAGAATGGGTAATTGATACCAACATTGAAGACGGCGTTTCTAAAATTATAGTCCGTAAACCATCTCCTGGATTGTTCCAATGCAGGATTGTAGGTCTTGAATCCAATATCCAACCTAAATACGAAGTAGCTGAAATCATAGCGAAGACCCATTCCGGTACCCAGCGCAATATCCGCCAAAGATTCGAAACCAGTAAAAATAGCATCAGGATTGTCTTCATTGTCATATACATTCCAAATATTCCCCACATCTGCAAATAAGGCTCCCTTCAAATCTCCCGCAAGCGGAAAACGATATTCAAAATTAAAAGCAATCTTTAGATTGGCTTCATTGAAATCATTGAGATTGTTCGTTCTTCCAGGTCCCAATTCATAAGCATTCCAAGCTCTATTATCATTTGAGCCTCCTGCAAAATAACTACGAACGAATGGGATGCTTTCTGCATTTCCGTAGGGAATGGCCAGTCCAAAAAATCCCCGCATGGCAAATACTTCGGATACTCCCAGCCTCCAATGCTTTATATAGTCGAGTTCTGTCTTGATATATTGCGAGAAAGGTACTCCGAACACCAAAGATTGCCCATTCTCATTTTCATTAAAGGGGATAAAGTTGGTTGAAAAAGCCAAAGCATTTCCCGCACTTTCAATTTTTGCCCTGATTTGATAGAAATTGTTATCGTTTATATCTTTTTTGCTGTTTTTGGTGAAGGTATAGCTACTGGCAAAAATGAGGTTGTTTTCCGTAAGACGTTGTTGCCGCTCATCAATATTGTTTATCTGTCGAGCCTCATCATCATCTATTTCATCAATTTCGCCATTTTGAACAGCATCAATAAAGGCGTTTGCGCCTTCCGGAATAGTCAACACAGTTTCCATGGAATCGTCATCAAATTCAAAAAAGGAAGCAAATTGCGGGTCATCCTCGATTTGGTCTGCAAAATCATCCAGAGTACTAAAGGTGTTTTGGTAGATATTGAAAAAGTTTTCAGGATTTACATTACGGACGAACTCAATATTCATTAATTCGACCTCATTTTTCAATTTCAAGTTAGGGGACCAATTATAAGATAGAATGGTATTCAAAGTCTGTCTATCCAGTCCAACGTTCCGTTGAAAATTTGTTCCTACTAAAAAACGTGTCTGGGGTAGCATGTAATAGGGGATTATCCTTTTTGTACTTATCGGAAACCAAATTCGTGGGAAGGTGATGTTAATATCTCCACCTATTTCTGATGTAAAAGTTTCTCCGGAAAATGCCGCCACATCACTAAGCAGACCAATTGAACCCCTAGCTGTGATATTAAGTGTTTCTGCGCCTCCAAAAACGTTTCGGGTAATTACCGATGCTCCTAACGCGGTCCCTAAACGCTGAATATTTGAATGGGTCACATCAAAGTTCAAGGCCAAGGAAAATTTCGGACGAGGTGCCAAATAGATGTTGGTGTTCAATTGTGTATCGGTGGAATCTGGGATAAATTCAATATTTGGATACTTAAAAGTATTCAGGTTGGTAATCTGCCTGTAAGTACGAATCCTATCTAAATCCCTGTAAATACTATCCCTTTCAAAAAAGATGGCATCGGCTAAGGCTTTAGGTTTGTATTTTAATTTATCGTTATAAAAAATCGTGTAATCTTCATATTCAATTGAGTTCAACGAATCAGAGGAACTTCCAATAAGGTAATCACTGTAGATATTCACCTTGTTGAATTTGTGAACCTTATAGGTGTTAGTGGAATCTGTTGGATTGGCACCCGCAGGGTTTTGAATATTGAGCTGAACTTCCATCAGCTGGTCATCGGAAGCCTTTATGGTGTCACGTGAAATGTCATAGTTGATAGAACTTTCCTGAAAGTTGTACACTCCTGAATTTCTAAACAAGGTGGTAAGGCGTTCCCTTTCTTGATTGAAGTTGGCCAAGTCGAACTGCCCACCTTTTTTAATGAGAGATAGGTCAATGGTACTATCGTAAATGGAATCTAGGTCTGGGGATAAAATATTTTTGTAGAGCGTATCGATCACATAAGGTTTGCCCAAATTTATTCTATATGCTACCTGCGCTCTTTTCTTTCTTTTGGATTTTTCAATAGCATAAGTTCCTGTATTATTGAAGTATCCTTTACTATTGTAATAAGCCTTGATTCGGTCTACTGATTCTTGTGATAGAGTACTATCGATGACTACAGGGGCTTCACCAATTCGCTTTAAAAATTCACTTGCTCCCTTAACTACAAAGGATTCTTGTAAACGTACCACCTGCTTTTTTGAAAGCAAACGATTTAGTCTTTTCTCTCTTTTTTCTTTTCGATATAACCAGCTTTGGAAAGAAGAATCTGGATTTTTTTTGGCAAGATTATACAGATTTAAGCGCAGTGGATAACCCAAAAGGTTACTGTTCGGTTTTTGGGCAATAAGACTTTTAACGGTTTCATCCCCAACCTTTTCATCATCAGCAAAAACGGAATTTTTAGTGAGCAAGAGTTCATCGTCACCTACTTTTTTTAAGGTATTACATCCCATAAAGGTAGCCATGAGCAACAATAGTCCTATTTTTGCCTTGTTACTCATTTCATGAAAAAGAACCCCCATAGGCGCCAAAATTAACGATTTAGATGGTTACCAAAAACCAAATTAAACTAGTTATAAGCTTACAACAAAAAAAGTACCGAAATCAACATCGCTTATTTGTAGTTGAGGGTTTAAAGACCGTTCGGGAGATTATGGATTCAGGAATCGAGCCTTATGGGGTTTTCGTTAGCGAGGAAAAGTATAAAGCTACTTTGGGCAACTTGACAACTGTGGTTTCGGCCTCTGTGCTTGCCCAAATGAGCAGCCAAAATACTCCCAGCGGCATTTTAGGTGTTTTTCACATGCCCGAATTGGAAGAACCTTCTATAGAGGATTGGGTAGTTGCTTTAGATGCTGTTCGCGACCCAGGGAATTTGGGGACAATCATCCGATTATGCGATTGGTTCAATATCAAGCACCTAGTTTGTTCCAAGGATACGGTGGACTGCTACAATCCTAAAGTGCTTCAAGCTACTATGGGTTCCATTGCTAGAGTCAACATTTGTTATTTGGAACTTACCGATTTTCTTTTCAAGAACAATACGGTTCCCATAGTGGGGACTTTTATGAACGGGAACTCCATCTACAACACCTCTTTTTCAAAGCATGGGATTCTAGTAATGGGAAATGAGGCCAACGGAATTTCGGAATCCATTAAGGAAAAAGTAACGCATAAAATAGGTATTCCTCAATTTGGAGAACCTACCACGGAAAGCCTAAATGTTGCTTCCGCTACGTCCATTTTGCTTAGTGAGCTAAGAAGAGGTTGAGTTTTTACTGTACCCCTCTATTCGAAAGTGAAATTAATGAAGATACCACGGGTCCGCATGGCATTAATGTTTCCGGTCCAAGGGCTATTGGGGTCATTGTCGGGAACAAGCTCATCGGTTAACGCAAATACACCCCGGATGGAAGGAGAAAACTTAAAGTATTCCGTGTAAAAATCAATACCAAAACCTAATTCATACCCGTAGACATTTTGTTTCATCCGGAATTCTCCACTACTGTTGTCGTCTAAACTATCTTCTTTTGCACCGAGGTTGAGTGAGGTGTACACTCCTCCCGTGATATAAGGCTTCCAATTGCCAAAACGTCTTGCGCTTACCTTAAGTAGTAGTGGAAAGCGTATATAGGTGGAACGCACTTCGCGCAAGGCATCTTGTTCCGATGTAAACCCTGGGAAACCCAACAATCTTTGGGTGTATAAAAGTCCTGGCTCGAAACGGGCATCTAAAAACTCATTGATTCTAAGTTCTCCTATTAACCCTACATTGAAACCTACAGAGGTGTCAACCAAAATATCTTGACCAATATCGTTTTGATATTCAAATTGAAAATCATAGGTATTAAATCCAAGATAATACCCCCAATTCAACAGTTTTAAATCCTCATTTTGAAGATTTAGAACAGGGTCCTTTGCAAACTGGGCAAGAACACCTGTGGAAAGGAAAAGACACAGGGAAAGGGGAAATAGGATGTTTTTCATTCAATTACTTTGTCGCCACATAAATGGATGCTACCCCAAATGTTTGGGGCATGTTCTCTACACCTATAAACCCGATTTTGGACAAAATATTGTTGAAAGTGGCTCCATGTGGAAAAACTGAGGCAGATTCACTCAGATATTTGTAAGCGGAGCGGTCTTTTGAGAACAATTTCCCTATACCCGGAAGAACATATTTGGTATAGAAGGCATATCCCTGCTTATAAGGGAATTTTGTGGGTACAGAGGTCTCCAAAACAACGAACTGTCCGCCAGGTCGCAGTACCCGAAGAATTTCTCCCAAACCTTTTTCTAGGTTTTCAAAATTCCTGACACCAAAGGCCACGGTGATGGCATCAAAAGTATTGTCTGCAAAGGCTAAGTTTTCACTGTCACCTAAAACCATGTCAATGGTGCTGTCCAGACTGTTTTTGGCCACTTTTTCCTTACCTACTTCCAACATTCCGGGCGAAATATCCAAGCCAACCACCTGTTTCGCTCCAGTTTTGGCAAGAGCGATTGCCAAGTCGCCAGTACCGGTAGCTATATCTAAGATGGTTTCTGGGGATTTTTGGCTCACAAGTTTTACCACTTTCTTTCTCCATTTTACATCAATTCCAAAAGAAATGACCCGATTTAATCCGTCGTAATTACCGGAAATGGTGTCGAACATTTGGCGCACCTGTTCCTTTTTTCCAAGCTCCGAATCTTTGTAGGGATTGACTTTCTCTGACATAACCGCAATTTGCGGGCAAATATACGACTTCGGAATATGGAAGGAGTATAAAATAATTATGTAATTTTGACCCAGAAATACGGAAATCTTTCCATTTTATGCGAAGTACCATTCTTTTGGGTTCTAGCGAATATACTTTTTGCAACTTAGCGGACAAACGAGTTTTATCGGATAAACCATTTTATTGTAATCAATGAAGATAATTATTGCGGGGGCTGGTGAGGTTGGCTTTCATTTGGCAAAACTATTGTCCTATGAAGCTCAAGATATCACTTTGATTGACACGGATAAAGAAAGTTTAGCGTACGCGGACAACCATTTGGACATTCGGGTATTGCGAGGGGATGCCACTTCTATTGAGGTTCTTAAGGAAGCTCGGGTCGAGAATTCGGAAATGGTTATAGGAGTTACAGCGTCGGAAACAACAAATTTGACTCTATGTCTTTTGGCGAAACAACTAGGTTGCGAGCGGACCATTGCTCGAATTTCGAACACTGAGTTTGTAGATAATAAGGATTTAATCAAATTCGATGAGCTGGGTATTGATGAGCTCATTTCGCCAGAAGAGCTGGCAGCAACGGAAATCCAACTTCTGTTAAATCAGTCGGCTTTTAACGATACCTATGAATTTGAGGAAGGTTTATTAACCATGATTGGTGTTTTCCTTCCCAAATCGGCGCCCTTTGTGGGCAAAATGGTAAAAGAGGCCGCGAATATTTTTCCTGAACTTCATTTTATGCCCATTGCCTTGCAGCGTATGGGAACGCAATTCACAGTAATTCCACGTGGAGATACGGTGTTTAAGGAAGGGGACCAAGTATATTTCATCACTTCCGCTGGTGGTGTTGATGAATTGTACAAATTGACCGGGATGCAGAAACGGGACATAAAAAATGTTATGATTCTCGGAGGAAGCAAGGTAGGTTATAAGACAGCACGGGACCTCTGTACCAAAAAATTCAATGTAAAGCTTATAGAAAGAAATAAGGAAAAGGCTTTTGATATTGCAGATGATATTCCCCATGCCTTGGTTATCAATGGAGATGGAAGAAATGTAGAGCTTTTGGAAGAAGAGAGTTTGGAATCCATGGATGCCTTTATCGCAGTAACGGGCAACTCCGAAACCAATATTATGTCCTGTTTGGTAGCCAAATCCAAAAACATAAAGAAAACCATTGCCTTGGTTGAAAATATGGACTACTTCCAGCTTTCCCATTCTATAGGTGTGGATACGTTAATCAATAAAAAACTTTTGGCGGCCAATAACATCTTTAGATACATTCGTAGGGGAGAGGTTTTGGCATTGACACGTTTGAATAATTTGACTGCCGAAATTCTTGAGTTTGAAGTTAAGGCCAATTCATTGGTCAATGGAGAGATTATAAGAGAACTCAATTTTCCAAGGGAAGCTATCATTGGAGGTGTTATTCGAGATGGTAAGGGTATTATAGCCCTAGGGGACTTTAGAATCATGGAGGGGGACCGCGTTGTAGTCTGTTCAAAGCCCAAAGCTATTTCCCGTATCGAAAAGTTATTCCTATAATGGGACTCAATACAAGAATCATTGTTCACATCATGGGGTTATTGCTTTTATGTAATGGCTCTTTTATGCTTTTGGCGGCGTTCGCCAGTGGTGTCTACAAAGATGGAGTAACATTGGATATCACTTTGGCAGCCATTGTGACCATGCTCTTTGGAGTTATGGCCATGTTCTACACCAGGGGGCATAAAAAAGAGGTCAAACGGCGGGAAGGATATATGGTGGTTACCTTGGGTTGGGTGGTCATGTCTCTTTCAGGCTCACTTCCCTATATATTTTCCGGTGCCATACCTACAGTGACTAATGCTTTTTTCGAAACTATTTCAGGTTATACGACCACAGGAGCTTCTATATTAAATGATATTGAAGCCTTACCTAAAGGTATTTTGCTTTGGAGAAGTCTGACGCATTGGATAGGTGGGATGGGAATTATCGTATTAGCTATTGCAATTCTACCTCTGTTGGGAATAGGCGGCATGCAATTGTTTGCTGCGGAAGCTCCCGGTCCTGGGGGAGATAAACTTCACCCAAGAATCACTGATACCGCGAAAAGACTGTGGCTTATCTATGTGGGATATACCTTGGCAGAAACGATACTATTGAAACTGGCTGGCATGTCCTTTTTTGATGCCATAAATCATAGTTTGGCAACCTTATCCACAGGTGGTTTTTCCACAAAAAATGCTAGCGTTGCTTTCTGGAACCATGAACCTCTCATTCAATACATCATTATGCTTTTTATGTTTCTCGCAGGCAGCAATTTTGTATTGAGCTACTTTGCTTTTACTGGAAAGGTGCAACGTATTTTAAAAGATGAGGAATTTAAGTACTATACTAGTTTCATTATACTCTTTACCCTCTTAGTTGCCTTGGTGGTGTTTTATAGGGCAGATGTTCCAGTTTCCGATTTTCATCCCATGGTTTGGGGAGAAGCGGAAAGCTCATTTCGGCATGCTTTGTTTCAGGTAATCGCAGTGGTGACTACTACGGGTTTTGTAACAGCGGATTTTACAGGTTGGACTCCGTTTTTGACTGTGTTTTTCTTCGGTATAATGTTTTTAGGAGGTTCTGCGGGTTCTACAGCTGGGGGAATTAAGGTGATGCGCCATTTATTGATTATAAAAAATGGTCTTTTGGAATTCAAACGTACACTACATACCAATGCGATTATCCCCGTTCGTTACAATAACAAAACGGTTACAGAACATATCGTCTACAATATCATTGCATTCTTTGTGCTTTACATGCTTCTTTTTATTGTAGGTTCCTTGGTCCTTGGCTTTTTGGGGTTGGATTTTATTTCTGCCATAGGTGGTTCTGCCTCGTCTCTTGGTAATGTAGGACCGGCATTGGGGACACTAAATCCAGTCAGCAATTATAATAATTTACCCAATGCAGGCAAATGGTGGTGTGCTTTCTTAATGCTTTTGGGTAGATTGGAGCTGTTTACGGTGTTGATTCTGCTTACCCCTTATTTCTGGAAAAAAACGTAAAAAGGTTAACTAACAGCAGAAGCGATTCTTGAAATGGCTTCCTTGATTTCATCTACGCTTGCAGCATAGGAAATGCGTATACTGTTTCCGTTCCCAAAAGCGTCTCCAGTAACGGTTGCCACATTGGCCTCTTCCAATAAGTACATGGCAAAATCAGATGCGTTATTGATTTGTTTTCCGTTCAATGTTTTTCCAAAAAAAGCACTGATGTCCGGATAAACATAGAAGGCTCCCTGTGGTTCATTGCATTTAAACCCTGGAATTCCATTTAAGAGTTCCAGAATGAGTTTCCTTCTATTTTTAAACTCATCCACCATATATTGAACACGATTGGGTGATTCCAAAAGAGCGGTAATTACTGCCCTTTGAGCAATACAATTGGCCCCGCTTGTAACCTGTCCTTGTAGCTTATTGCAGGCTCTTGCAATATAACTTGGTGCACCAATATATCCAATTCGCCAACCTGTCATGGCAAACGCTTTGGCAACTCCGTTTACGGTAACGGTACGGTCATACATATCTTCAAAAGCTCCCATGGATGCATGCCCGGTAACACCATAATTGATGTGCTCATAGATTTCATCGCTCACGACCACAATCTGAGGGTGTTTTTGCAGTACATCGGCTAAAGCCCTTAGTTCTGCTTTGCTATAAATAGAGCCACTAGGATTACAAGGTGAGCTATACCAAAGCATTTTGGTTTTTGGCGTAATTGCCGCTTCCAGTTGCTCTGGGGTCATTTTAAAATCAGTTTCGATGGAAGTTTCAACTTCAACAGGTACTCCACCGGTAAGCTTCACGATGTCGCTGTAGCTTACCCAGTAAGGACATGGTAATATTACTTCGTCACCTGGGTTCAAACAGGCTTGTGCCACATTGTAGAGCGCTTGTTTTGCCCCAGTGGAAACTACAATTTGAGAGCGCTCATAGTCTATTGCATTATCTCTCTTGAATTTCGTGATAATGGCATCTTTCAATTCTACGTATCCATCGACTGGGGTATATGAGTTATAACCGTCATTAATAGCTTGGATTGCGGCTTCCCTTATGTAGTCTGGAGTTTTAAAGTCCGGTTCTCCCAGACTTAGACCGATAATATCTTTGCCTTCTGCTCTTAATTCCCTGGCTTTTGCGGCCATTTCCAAGGTTGCGGATGGAACTAAACTGTTGATTCTATCCGAAAGTTGGTCGCTCATAACTTCACGTATTTTATTGGTACTGTAATGCCGGATTTTTACCCAGCTCCCTCAAATGTTTGAAGTGCGAAATTATAGCTTTTCTAGTAGTTTTATATTCGTTGTAGGGTAAATTAAACTCCTTGGCCGTCTGTTTCACAATTTTGGAAATGTTTGTGTAGTGAATATGGCTTATGTTCGGAAAAATATGATGTTCTACCTGATGGTTGAGTCCTCCCGTAAACCAGTTCATGATTTTGTTTCGGGTTCCAAAATTCACAGTAGTAAATAATTGATGTATGGCCCAAGTGTTTTTCATATTACCAGATTCATCAGGCAACGGGGTTTCCGCGTCTTCAACAATATGTGCCAATTGGAAAATTACGCTCAAAATAACACCTGCCACATAGTGCATGATAAAAAATCCTAGAAGCACTTGCCACCAGGGGATTTCCACAAAAATTAAAGGAAGGATAATCCAGACGGTTAAATAAATTGTTTTGGTAACCACCAAAGTACTCCAATTGATTACTGGATTGGGAAGTTTCCCATAAGACAACTTGCGCTTCATGTAACGGTACATCTGCTGAAAATCTGTTGTTATCGCCCAATTGAAAGTTAGCAGACCATATAATAAAATGGAATAGTAGTGTTGAAAACGATGATGTTTGCGCCACTCGGCATGTTTTGAAAAACGAAGCACTCTTCCAGCTTCCATATCTTCGTCATGCTCATGGATATTAGTGTAAGTATGGTGAAGTACATTGTGTTGCACCTGCCAGTTATAAACATTTCCTGCTAAAATATAGATGGAACTGCCCATAAGTTTATTAACCCACTTCTTCTTGGAGTATGAACCATGATTTCCATCGTGCATTACATTCATGCCCACACCAGCCATACCAACGCCCATGGTGATGGACAAGAGCAAGTAACCCCAAAAAGGTAGGTTTAACGTAAGCATTAAAAAATATGGGGTCAAGAAAACTGCAAACATGATGATTGTTTTAAGGTGCAATTTCCAGTTGCCTGTTTTCTTTATGTTATTGTCGTTGAAATATTGATTGACTCTTTTGTTAAGTGTTCTGAAAAATTGGGCAGAGTCTTTTCTTGAAAACCGTACGGTATTCTTTTCCATAAAAAGAAATTTTTACAAATGTAACGAAAATGCCCACGATGAGCTATCCCTTTTTTGAAAACGGGCTCAGGAAGCCAAAAGTATTATTTTAGCCAAAATTAACAGTGTTACGAATGAATGCAAGCTTGATATTCCAATATTTTGAGGGGATGAACGACGTACAAAAAAATCATTTTTTGGGTCTAGAGGAATTGTATAAGGATTGGAATACCAAAATCAATGTGGTTTCCCGAAAAGATATTGATGAGTTGTATCTGAGACATGTGCTCCATTCATTAGGAATAGCAAAAATTCAAACCTTTAATGAAGGGGCTCAGATTTTGGATGTAGGCACTGGAGGGGGTTTTCCTGGGATTCCTTTGGCTATTTTGTTTCCAGAGACCCAATTTACTCTGGTGGATGCCATTGGAAAAAAGATTAAAGTTGTTGAAGAAGTAATTGATGGTCTTCAATTGTCAAATGTAAAAGCAATCCATGGCCGTGTAGAGGATTTGGAGGGGCAATATGATTTCATTGTTAGCAGGGCAGTGGCAGCCATGCCCACATTTGTACGATGGACCAAGGGTAAAATCAAGAAAAACTCTACCCATGAGAGAAGAAACGGTATTCTATATTTGAAAGGGGGGGATTTGACAGAAGAACTAAAGGACTACTCCACAGCTCAGGTTTTTGATTTAAAGGAGTATTTCCCTGAGGAGTTCTTCGAAACCAAAAAAGTAGTATATCTACCCCAAAAGTTTAAAGGGTGAATCTGGTCAATGAAAACAAAGAAAAAAGCCCCAATTTTTGGGGCTTTGTTGATTATTGTTGTACACTCCAGGGGGGAGTAACTTCGTTTGAGCGCGCATAGGCAATCAATTGACCTTTGTGCTCCCCATTGTGCTCCATAATGACCAAAAGACCCGAAAGCATATTCAGTTTGGCAAAGCCAAAGTCCACTTCTTCGCCGAACTTAGAGGCTTCAACCTGCGGAATTTTCTCTAGAACGAATTCATTTGATTTCTTAAGAGCTGCAATAATGTTTTCCTTACCGGTTATTTTACCTAAATTCATCATGTCCACATCTTCTGGTGGCGGAAAGCCCAGTTTTGATGCCAGGAAATAGTTTCCACCGGCAATATGTAACAAAGCTTCCGCTACGGAGTTTACACCTTCCATAGGTCTCCAATTATATTGTTCTTCAGAAAAGGCTTCGGCAAGCTGAATCACTTGTCCTTGGTTCTGGGTCAAAATGCCTTTAATGGTTTGTTGAACCAGTTGGTCTTCTTGTGCGATGGCCGAAAAACAAACCATTCCCAAGAATAGAATTAAAATTTTTTTCATGTTGATAGTGTTATTAATGGTTGAATAGCTCCTGATTTTCAGGATGTTTAAAGATAACCAATAATGTCTATCAGCGCTGAAAAGAATATGACATATTGATTATTTTACTATTGCGTAATAAAACATGCAAAATCATCTGGTTGCCATATAATAGCAAAGTTGGAAAAATCATCTTGGGCGAGAATACCATCCCCTAAAATACCAATGGATTCTCCCAAACAATTAAAAACTGGAATTACCTTATTAACAGCAGGATTGCAATCAAAATATAGGAAAACAGGTTCCCCTTTATATTCGGCCTGGGAAATGTAGCAATATTTGGTTTGTTCATCGATGTTAAGTAGTCGTCTTTCAATTTCCGACTCCAGCCATTCCAAATCTTCTGCTGCGTTCTCAAAGGTGCATTCTACTTCCATTTTGGAGACGATCTCCACCAATCTGTAGATAAATGAGGACCCATCAGGCGGAGGGTTGACAACTCCAGTTTTTTCTACTCTTAAATCATATACAAAACCGGCTTCAAAGTCAAAGCCTTCAATTGGGTCAAAAAAATTAAACCAACTATCCCCGCCAATTTCTCTGCCTTCTTGAACTTGAAGGCATTTGGTAGGAAAAGCTCCTTCACAATCCAATGTAAAATAGTTAACCCTAAGCTCTATAACTGCTTCTTCCGAATCGTCCGAAGAACAGGAAACAAAAAATATACCGACAAAAAATAGAGAAAAGAAGAGAAGCTTGTTCATTGTCTTGGTTTCCCTCAAGATGTTTTTGGAAGACAATGGTTGCTCTACTCACAATTAGTAATTACTTTTTCGCAAACAGTTTTCCTTCTTCACTTCTAGAGTATCCAATGACTTCCCCGGAATCACTTCGTTTAAAATAGACAGGACTATTGGTCTCATCAGAAAAGATATCTCCATTTTCGTGATATAAGGGATGGGACATTTGGTCTATTTTGGCAAAAAGAGTCCCATCCTTGGTATTGACACCAACTTCGATTTCATCATTTTCCCCGAACTGATACATACCAGTGAATTGCTGTAAATAAGAATTTGAAATGGTATTTGAGTATGGGTTATCATCTGAAAGGATAAGACCATCACCTACTTTCCAATTATCATATTCCATGTAATAAGCGGTTCTTCGGGCAGCGTTTAAACCTTGGAGTTTAGCAACAAGATGTAGTGCCCCATCGATTCCTGCCGAAATTCCTGCGGTTGTTATCACATTGCCATTATCCACAAATCGAACATTTTTCCGAACATCAACCTGGGGATAAGAACGTTCTAAATTGTTCAAAGCGTTATGAAAAGTGGTTGCAGTTTTTCCGTCCAAAATGTCTGCTTCAGCCAAAATGAAGGCACCTGTGCACACGGAAAAGTAATATTGAATATTCTTCTGCTTTTTCACCCACTCAATGACATCTGGGTTGTTGGTTGCAGTGTTAGAATTCCCACCAAAAAAAGCTAAGATATCTGCTTTAGGTGCCTCTTTAATGCTGTAATCGGGAACAACACGTAGAATCCCTTGGGAGATTATAGGGTCATTAGTGGCAGAAACTGTAAATACTTTGTATCCCGCATAGGCAAATACTTCCATGGGGCCTGCAAAATCCAATACTTCTACTCCGTCCTGTAGATAAAAAGCAATGGTTTTTGAGTCGCTTTTTTTGACCAATACCATATTGCAATGGGAACATACACCAGGTTCTTCGTGTTCTATCTCATCACAAGAATTACCGCAAGGAGGGCATATGTATTTTGTAGATGGAACTACGTTATATTGGCCCATAATAGATACCGTGAATAGGAAGAAAAGGGTTCTTAGGATGACTCTGTTCATTTTTTGACTGTTTTGAAGCACAAACTTAGCTTCAATACCCTTAATTGTAAAGGACAACTAAACGCAGAATCGGGACAACTAAATTGCTAGCTCAGAAGGTAGCGAGGTGGTATATTTTTTCAAAAGTGTTCGTAATTGGTTGGTGCTTTTGAGACCACACGCTAAGGATACGGCGCTTACTTTTTCTCCTTTGGACAACAGTTGAAATGCCTTTTCTACCCTTAACTTTTCTAGATAGTGACCTATCGTTGTCCCGGTGGTCTTTTTGAAAAGTCGCGTTAGGTTCCTTGGACTCATGTGTACTTTCTCTGCCAAGTCTTCAATAGCGTATTTGTCTTCTAAGTTTTGGGCGAGCAAATCTTGGACTTGATGAATTCGGGTTTCGATATGATTTCGGTATTGAAGGAAAACGCTGAGCTGTGGGTCGTTGGGCGAACGACGCAAATAAATGACTACTTCTTTGGCGATTTTTGAAGCAAATACAGAACCAAACAACTCTTCCAAAATATACAAAGACAAATCGATTCCAGATGAAACCCCAGCACTTGAATACGTATTTTCATTCTTTACCAATAGTCGGTCTTGCAAAAGCTTAGCCGTGGGAAAACGATTTTGAAAATCTTCAAAGTACTTCCAATGGGTGGTACATTCTTTATTGTTTAATAAACCTGCAAAACCGAGTATATAGGCTCCAGTACATACAGAACAAATTCTTGCACCATTATTGGACTGAGCCCTAAGCCATTTAAAAAATGAAGCATACTTTTCTGCAAAGTCAGCTGCAAAAAACAAATGGGATTCCAATCCGGGGATAAAAATCAAGTCGTTTTGACTTAAAGCATAATCTTCGTAGGATTTTAATTCGGCAAAAACCATCCCAGAACTGGACACTTCATGGTCAGTAGCGTTGTCCATGGCCAGGTAATAGGTCTCGATGTTGGCCCCATATTCCTTTGCTTCATAAAACAAATGGGCGGGACCGGTTATGTCCAATAGTTGTACTTCAGGAGGAATGAGAAAAAAAGCACGCATCCTCACCGTTTTTATCCCAAAAATGGATAGCGATAGTCTTCTGGAGTCACAAAAGTCTCCTTAATCAATCTTGGGGACACCCAACGCAGCAAGTTCTGTGCGGAACCTGCCTTATCATTTGTTCCTGAAGCTCTAGCTCCACCAAAGGGTTGTTGGCCTACAACCGCACCTGTTGGTTTGTCATTGATATAGAAATTACCAGCAGCGTTTTGTAGAATGTGCGTGGCCTGTTCGATTGCATATCGGTCTTGGCTCATCACAGCTCCGGTCAAAGCATATTCTGAAGTGGAATCTACCAATTTCAAAGTATCTTCCCATTGGTCGTCTTCATAAACATAAACGGTGACAACAGGTCCAAACAATTCGGTTTCCATCGTAGTATATTTTGGGTCAGTTGTCAAAATAACCGTTGGTTCAATAAAATACCCTACAGATTTGTCATAACTCCCACCTGCAATGATTTTCGCATTTGAATCCCCTTTCGCTTGGTCAATGTACTTGGCCAACTTATCAAAGGAGCCTTCGTGGATCACCGCAGTGATAAAGTTGGACATATCTTCGGGAGAACCAGGTTTGTTGAACGAAGCGATATCTTTTTTGACCAATTCCAAAATTTCATCTGAAGTGGATTTTGGCAAATACACCCGTGATGCGGCGCTACATTTTTGCCCTTGGAATTCGAATCCTCCTCTGGTAATTGCTGTGGCAACTTGCTTTGGTTTGGCGGTAGGATGTGCTACAATAAAATCCTTTCCTCCAGTCTCACCTACAATTCTAGGATAGGTTTTATAAGTATGGATGTTGGTTCCAATTTGTTTCCAAAGTTCTTTAAAAACAAAAGTAGAGCCTGTGAAGTGCAAACCTGAAAAATCAGGATTTGCCAATACCGTTTCAGTAATCATCACAGGGTCACCCATCACCATATTGATGACTCCAGAGGGTAATCCAGCATCTTGGAATACATCCATGATGACTTTGGCCGAGTACACTTGGCTATCACTAGGTTTCCATAGCACTACATTGCCCATCATGGCTGCACTTGCTGGAAGATTTCCAGAAATCGCTGTAAAATTAAAGGGAGTAATCGCATAAACGAAACCTTCCAAAGGACGGTATTCCACCCGGTTCCAGATGCCGTCTGCAGAGTCGGGTTGTTCCGTGTAAATCTGCGACATGTATTCAACATTGAAACGTAGGAAGTCAATCAACTCACAGGCAGCATCAATTTCAGCCTGATGTATGGTTTTGGATTGAGCCATCATGGTTGCCGCATTGATTTTAGCTCGATATGGGCCAGCAATCAATTCCGCTGCTTTAAGGAAAATGGCCGCGCGCTGTTCCCAAGTAAGGTTAGCCCATTTTTCTCGTGATTCCAACCCATTGGCAATAGCCTCCTCGATATGTTTTTTTTCAGCAACATGGTAGTGTCCCACAACATGCTTATGTTCGTGTGGAGGTGACATAGGTTTTGTATCTCCAGTTTTAATTTCTTGGCTTCCTATATATAGAGGAACTTCTACTTTGGAATTGTAGTAGTCTTTGTATTGCTTAAGAACACTATCGCGCTCTGGAGTGCCAGGGGCATAGCTTTTTACGGGTTCATTAAATGCTGTTGGAACTTGAAAGAAACCTTTTCCCATGTTGGTAAATTTTAATTTTAAAAATGTCACCAAATGTACTAAAAGGAAAAGCTATTCTAAAACGAAAACATATTAGTTTATGGCGAAAGGAGCAGCGAATTTGAACAGAGGAATTTCAACCTCAAAATCTTCGGAATTCCCCAAATTTACCATGTGATAATACCCCATCATTGCTCCAATTGGTGAAGCCAATAGACAACCTGAACTGTATGTATGTGATTTTCCGGGTTTGATTACTGGTTTTCTACCTATGACCCCTTCACCATCCACAGTCTCCATTTCTTTGAGGGTATCAAAAATATCCCAGTGCCGAGCTATAAGTTGAACGGGATGCTTACTTTGATTTTCTATGGTGACGGTATAACCGAAGGCGTAATGTACTTTGTAGTTCTTAAAAAAAGTACCTTCAAAATTGGTCTTAACGGATACTTTAATTCCTTTGGTAATTTGGGTAAACATAGGCTTAATAGGTAAATGCACTTCCTGCAAACAACAAAATTGCTGTAAAAAATGCCAAAAAGACAAATATTGTATTCAGAAAGATGTATTTAATAATTGTTTTAAATCTTCCTTGCCCGTAGAATTTCCGCATGGCTTTGTATAGATAAAATCCAAAGATGAGCAAAAACCAACCTGCACTGGCCGTACCAAAAATAGTATCCATTATCAGGCTAAGGATGAGCAAGATAAATAATAAGGATTGGTTGTGGAAACTAAAAATAAGATGATCGGTGTAGGTATAATTTTTTCTGATGTACACCAACCATATGAAGGCTGTAAAGATGGGAAGGAAGAAAAATATAACAAAAGGAAGCTTTCCAATTGTGGCATTGATAAAGCTACCGGGTGCTTGAATTACCCGAAGCAAACTAGCGGCTGCATTAAAAGGCATTCTATTTCTTCGTCTGCTTTCAATTTGATATCTCTCGACCGCATCATTAAAGGAATAAATGGAGTCTTTACGGATGACCACGGTGAAGAAATCCATTTTTTTCATAGTTCTTCCAAACATGGAATTCTCCTCTTCCAAAGACTTGAAATATTTTGAGGGATTGGAAAGGATTATTGAATCGTTATCCTCTTTAAATTTCTTTGGGTCAAAGTCTGCTATAGAATCTAAACCTTGTAGAGTCTCTGATATTTTGAGTTCATTTTTATCTAAAGAATCCAATTGCTTCAACGCTTTTTGTGCATTTTCGTTCAAGGCTATGGTGTCATTAAAAACATTGGTTGAGTCAAGAGCATACGAAAGCGGTCGTACTTGATTAATTATTTTCTCATCGAAACCACTAAATTGCCTATCAAAGTCAGAAAACGTAGAATTGTAGGTGAACATCAAAAAGTACAAAAAAGCTAAGCTTAAAAGGAATCGAAACGGGTTGGTATAGGTTATCCTTTTCCCTTTGATGTAGTCTTTGGTGATTGTTCCTGGTCGTATTAAGAGCGCGGAAAGTGTTTTGAGCAACTTGGAGTCATAGTTGACCAAACTGGAAAAGAACTCGTCAAAAAAGTCCTTTAGCGTTACTTTTTTTGTACTGTTCATTTGTGAACAGTTAGGACAGAATCTATCGCTAATATCCAGTTCATGTCCGCAATTAAGACATTTTGAACCACGGTACTTTAGCTCAAAACGGCCTTTTTTGATTAAGCTTGGTTTGTTATCCACTGCCTTGCAATGTTTGACCCTAAATATAGGTTAATTGGTAATATTTCGGGAATTGACGGAGCCGATACCAATAATGCTATCAAAAATTTCCCCAAAATCGCGGTAGTATACCAAAATGAGATAATTGTTTTCTGTAAAGTGAAAGTTGCCACTGACCGTATTTAAATCAATACTGCCGTCCTCTCGTTCAATCACATACTTGTAATTGTAAAAGCCCTGTTTTATGGGAAGTTCAAGCTCCATTCTACCCTCATCTTCATTGAATGTCATTCTGTTTTCTTCTTCAATGGTGTAGTTATTGAATTTTCCGATGACGTAAACATTGTCTAAACCAATTTGGTTGGTATATGGAAGGCTAAAATGTACTTTGGTATATTCTGCCTCGCGTGAGACATCATCCCCTTGGAGGGTGCGCACCACGAAATCTCCGTTAATATCAGGGAAAAAAGTATAGGCTTCATCTTGTCTAAAAATGTTCTCAAAAAGATAATGATGATACAAATCCCGCAGCTCTATTCGTGAAATGGCAAAATTGGTTGTCCTAAGGTCTTTCGTGTCAAAATTTAAAAACTCATTGCCTCCAAAAAAACCGGTTTCTTTATCGTATCGATATATCAACTCCTGACCTAAAGTAAATTGAGGTGTGATGTTGTACAATCCTGTGGGCCAAAAATGGTTTTGGATGATGGCGACCTTTATTTCCTTTTTTGGATTTACAACGGGAAAACCTGCAGTGTTTATGGAGAACTGAACTACCTGTTTTTCATTCAGATAATCAAAATCTCTAGACCTGCGCACGACACCTCCAACTTGGACCAAATCTCGATACACCACAAATCTTCTGGAAAATTGTAAATCACCAGACATATTGTAAATCTCCAAAACATAATTTCCTGTTACCCGTAATCGGATATTTTCATTAGGTATGGTTAATCTATAGTTGGAATAGGGTTGAAGGGTAGTGTAGCTGTTTTCATAGTCAATAATGCGCTGGTTGTCCATCCCTACCAAATACTGGGATTTGAGCAGCTGGGAAGGCGTCCAATCGTAGTCACAATGAATAATTTTATAATAGTAATCCTGTTCAGAAGCGGTAAGATCATCAAACTCCAAAGTCATGGATTCACCTAATTTTATTACTGGGAATTGGTCTTCGGTTGGACCTTTGAAAATAATAGTTTTGATATTGGAAGGGGGGTTGACCTCTTCCTGAACTTGTGCTGAAACTGAACAGACACATAAAAACCATAAGATTTGTTTAACCCTCTTACCCATTAACGGCTCAAATTTGCGTTAAAGGTAAACAAAAACTATTCCAGTAAATTCAGGTTGGCAAGATAGGCTCAAGGCTTTTATTTAGAATGGATATAAATAAATAGCACACCTTTGTTCGGAGAAGGTATTTTCCTTGATAAGCTTTAAATTTGTGCCATTATTTAAGTAATCATAAGGTCTAAAATATGTCTAAAGACATTCGGATTAAAAAGGGGTTGAACATCAACCTTGTCGGGGCAGCTGAAAAGACTCTTTCCAAAGCCGTTAATAGTAACGTTTACGCTCTAAATCTAGACGATTTTCATGGAATAACGCCCAAGATGTTGGTAAAACAAGGGGCAGAGGTCAAGGCTGGAGAACCTCTTTTCTTCAATAAAACCAATGAGAAAATGCTTTTTGTCTCTCCAGTGAGTGGAGAATTAGTTGAAATAGTGAGAGGGGCGAGAAGAAGAATTCTAACCCTAAAAATTCTTGCAGACAAGAGTCAGGAGTACGCGGAGTACGACACTTTGGATTTGGATGCTGTTGATGGCAACGCGGTGCGGGATTTTTTGTTGAAAACCGGAGCTTGGCCATTTATCAAGCAACGACCTTACGATATAATTGCAAATCCAGATGCTATTCCAAAAGCCATATTTGTCTCGGCTTATGCAACCGCACCTTTAGCGGCTGATACTGATTTTGCACTACAGGGAAAAGAAGCTGAGCTGCAAGCAGCCATAACTGCTTTTTCAAAATTAACTCCTGGTAAGATTCATGTTTCCGTAGGAAAATCCAGTGATTCACCTCTGGCTAATTTAGAGGGAGTTACCTTGCACAAGGTGAGTGGCCCACATCCATCTGGCTTGGTAGGTACTCAAATCAATAAAATTGACCCCATAAATAAGGGTGAAGTGGTCTGGACCATTTCTCCCCAGGATTTGGTCATTATAGGTGAGCTTTTGCTTACAGGAAAGTTCAATGCGGAAAGAGTAATCGCATTGGCAGGTTCAGTGGTCAAAGCACCAAAATATTATACTACAAAAATCGGAGCTGAAATATCTACTTTTCTGTACGCTGCCGGTGTAAATCAGGAAAAATTTAGATTAATCAACGGGGACGTTTTAACGGGTAGCAAAACACATCCTGAAGGATATCTTGGTTTTTACAATAACACGGTTTCCGTTATACCCGAAGGAGACGACTATGAATTCTTTGGTTGGAATAAACCCGTTTTCAATAAAATTTCATCTACTCGGGCACTTACGTTTTCTTGGATGCAGCCTAACAAAAAATATGATTTGGATACCAATACAAATGGAGAGCATAGAGCTTTTGTGGTAACCGGTCGTTATGAGGAGGTTTTTCCGTTGGATATTTATCCATTGCAATTGTTGAAGGCTTGTATGGTCAAGGATTTGGATGAAATGGAACTTTTGGGGCTTTATGAAGTGGCTCCTGAAGATTTCTCTCTTACGGAATTTATATGTACTTCCAAGCAGCCGCACCAGCAAATTATTAGAGAAGGATTGGATTTATTATATCAAGAAATTGGATAAATATGGGATTGAAAGAAAAGTTACATCAGACCAAACTTAAATATCAGGGGAAAAAGATGGCTCCTGCATTCAATGCTATTCATACCTTTTTGTACTCGCCTAATGAGATAACACATTCAGGTGGGCACGTTCGGGCGGTAGACGATTTGAAGAGAACTATGAACACGGTTATCATGGCTTTGGTACCATGTCTGCTCTTTGGTATGTTCAACGCAGGATATCAACATTATTCAGCAATTAATGGTTTTCCAGAGAATTTCTCTGTGATGGAACATTTCATCACCTGGGATAATTTTTGGTTGGGAGCTATTACCATTCTTCCTTTAGTTATTGTTTCTTACGGTGTTGGACTCGCCATTGAGTTCGTTTTTGCTGTTATTAAGGGACATGAGGTAGAAGAGGGCTATTTGGTTACAGGAATGTTGGTTCCTCTAATCGTTCCTGTAGACACACCACTTTGGATGTTGGCCATTGCCGTTGCTTTTGGTGTTGTAATCGGTAAAGAAGTGTTCGGAGGTACTGGAATGAATATTTTGAATCCAGCCCTTACCATTCGTGCTTTCTTGTTTTTCGCTTATCCGACTTGGATGAGTGGGGATAAAGTATGGGTGCATGGTGCTGTGGAACGAGCTGGTACCGCTGATGCTATCTCTGGAGAAACTATTTTAGGATATCTGGCACAAGGAAATTCTGACTTTTCATATTCGCTTTCCGATATGTTTTTTGGTTTTATTCCTGGCTCGGTAGGGGAGACATCTACCTTTTTGATTTTGTTGGGAGGTCTTTTCTTGGTTTTTACCAAAATTGCCTCTTGGAGAATTATGTTGAGTGCCGTTTTAGGCTCTCTGGCAATGGGATTGATTTTCAACGGTGTCGTTGACGCCGGTTGGATTCCTGAATACAGCAAGTTTTATGGATTGATGAGTTTTGAGTTCTGGCAACATTTATTGGTGGGAGGACTTGCATTCGGAATTGTGTACATGGCTACAGATCCCGTTACCGGCTCTCAAACCAACAAAGGAAAATGGATTTACGGATTCTTGATAGGATTTATGTCCGTAATGATTCGCGTGTTCAATCCAGGATATCCAGAAGGAGTTTTCTTGGCCATTTTATTATTGAACGTATTTGCTCCTACTATTGACCATTATGTGGTAAGAGGAAATGTGAAAAGAAGAATGAAGCGATTGAAAAATGCAACAATATTGCCTAAAGTATCAGGCGAAGTTGAAGAACTCAAAACCGAAACCGTATAAGCATGGCGTTGAATACTGAGAAAAATAGTTATACCGTAGTCTTTGCGGTGGTAATGGTAATCGTTGTAGGCTCCTTGTTGGCCTTTCTTGCATCCAGTCTTAGCAGAAAAATCAAGGAAAACGAGCGCTTCGAAAAGCAGCAAAACATTCTGTACGCCATGGGAGTGAACGAAAACACTCCAGATAGTGGTGTTAATTTTATTCCTACCAATGTAGTAGAGGATAGATTCTTAAAAGAAGTTAAGGGCCAATATGTTTGGGTGAATGGAGAAATAGAAGAGGATAACCAAGCTTTTTTGATTGACGTCAAAAAAGAATTTGCAGCTCTTAAGCAAGGAGGAGAAGCAAGATTGCCCATTTTTATTGGTGAAAAGGATGGTGAAGAACTTTACGTGCTTCCCATGTATGGCAAAGGTCTATGGGACGCCATCTGGGGCTTTATGTCTGTAGACAAAAACATGGTGGTTCAAGGTGTTTATTTTGACCATAAAGGAGAAACTGCAGGTTTAGGAGCGAACATTAAGCTCAGGTTTTTTATGGATGACTTTATTGGCGAATCTTTAATGGAGGGACAGAGCTATTCTGGAATTTCAGTATCTAAGACCAATAATGACCCGTTAAACGAGGATAAAGGAGATAATGAGGTTGATGCGATAGCTGGAGCGACCATTACAGGAAATGGAGTTTCCTCAATGATTAAAGAGACATTGAAATTATACAGACCTTATTTGGAATCAATTAGAAAAAATTAGAAATGGCATTACTTTCAAAAAAAGATGCAAATCTTATATTAGATCCATTAGCAGACAACAACCCTATTACTATTCAGGTTTTGGGTATATGTTCAGCTTTGGCAATTACCGCAGAATTAAAGGCTTCTTTAGTGATGGCAGTTTCTGTAATCTTTGTTATGGGAATAGGAAATATTGTCATTTCCTTGCTTAGAAATGTAATTCCCTCTAAAATCCGGATTATAGCCCAGCTTATCGTGGTTGCTACCTTGGTAATTGTTGTGGACCAGGTTTTAAAGGCTTTCGCTTATGAACTTAGCAAAACCCTCTCGGTTTTCGTTGGACTGATTATCACGAATTGTATTATCATGGGTCGTTTTGAGGCATTTGCTCTAGGAAACGGTGTTTGGAGGTCCTTCTTAGATGGTATTGGAAACGCATTGGGATATGGGGTTATTCTTATCATAATTGGATTTTTCCGGGAACTGTTAGGCTCAGGAACCCTTTTCGGTATTCCGGTTTTGGGAGATCCTATTGCCAAAACAGGATTGTATTCCATTGGATATGAGAACAACGGATTTATGATTATCCCACCGGCAGCACTGATTGTTGTGGGAATCATCATCTGGGTACAGCGTTCCAGAAACAAAGCATTAATTGAAGAAGCATAAATAGAGAAAGATGTTAGAGCATTTAGAGTTATTTTTCAAGTCCATCTTCATAGACAATATGGTTTTCGCGGTCTTTTTGGGAATGTGTTCCTATTTAGCCGTATCTAAAAAAGTTTCAACTGCAGTAGGACTGGGAGCAGCGGTAATCTTTGTATTGGCCGTAACCGTTCCTCTCAACTGGCTTTTGGACCAATATCTTTTACAAGATGGTGCCTTAACATGGTTGGGACCAGAGTATGCGGATTACAATTTGAGTTTCCTTTCGTTTATTCTGTTTATAGCGACAATTGCCACCATGGTTCAATTGGTAGAAATTGTAGTGGAGAAGTTTTCACCTTCCCTTTATAATTCACTGGGTATTTTCTTGCCTTTGATAGCTGTGAACTGTGCCATTTTAGGAGGTTCCCTTTTCATGCAGGCTAGAGAAATTCCCAGCTTGGGACTGGCGCTCAACTATGGGATAAGTTCGGGAATAGGTTGGTTCTTGGCTATTTTGGCCATAGCCGCCATCCGTGAAAAAATTAGATATTCCAATGTACCTCCTCCGCTAAGAGGGTTGGGTATTACGTTTATCATTACAGGTTTAATGGGTATCGGTTTCCAAAGTTTTGGAGGTATGTTGACAGGGGACAATGAACCGCCTGAGAATTCTGCCAATACAACGGTTGAAAAAACCATTGAAGAAAAAGAAATAAACAAGGAAATCGAAGATGAAGAAAAAGCGGTTTCTTATAACGAAGTTTTAAACAAATAAATATGATTCTAGCCACAAGTACAGGAGGTACCATTCTAATTACGGTTGTAGCGTTTCTTGTTTTATTGTTGCTCTTAGTAGCGTTATTGCTGTTCACTAAGGAAAAACTTTCACCCTCTGGTCCGGTTACCTTGACCATTAATGGGGAAAAGAAAATTGAAGTAGCTTCAGGTGGCACTTTGCTGTCCACTTTAGGGAATCAAAAAGTGTTCTTGCCTTCAGCATGTGGAGGCGGGGGAACATGTATCCAGTGTGAATGCCATGTTCTTTCTGGAGGAGGAGAAGCACTTCCTACTGAAACGCCGCACTTTTCAAGAAAAGAGTTGCAGCATGGAGCACGTTTAGCTTGCCAAGTAAAAGTGAAGCAGGATATGGAAATTACCATTCCTGAAGAAGTTTTCGGTATTAAAAAATGGGATGCAAAGGTGGTTCGTAATTATAACGTAGCTTCTTTTATCAAGGAGTTTGTTGTAGAGATTCCCGAAGAGATGAACTACAAAGCTGGAGGATACATCCAAATTGAAATCCCTCCATGTGAAGTGAAATATTCAGACATGGATATTACAGCCCACCCCGAGGAGCACGAGACACCGGATAAGTTCAAAACGGAATGGGATAAATTTGGGTTGTGGCCCTTGGTAATGAAAAATACGGAAACTGTGGAGCGTGCCTATTCTATGGCTTCATATCCAGCAGAAGGGCGGGAGATTATGCTGAATGTGCGTATCGCAACACCACCATGGGATCGTTCCAAAAATGGATGGATGGATGTTAATCCAGGTGTAGCTTCTTCTTATATTTTCGGATTAAAGCCCGGCGACCCAGTAACTATTTCTGGACCCTTTGGAGAGTTCTTCATCAATGAATCAGAAGCTGAAATGTTGTATGTAGGAGGGGGAGCTGGTATGGCGCCAATGCGTTCCCACTTATATCACCTTTTCAAAACCTTAAAAACGAATAGAAAAGTTACCTATTGGTATGGTGGACGTTCCAAGCGTGAGCTTTTCTATATTGAGCATTTCAAGGATTTGGAAAGAAACTTCCCTAATTTCAAATTCTATATGGCCCTTTCAGAGCCCTTGGAAGAAGATAATTGGAAAGTAAAGAAAGATATTAATGATGAAGAAGGAGACGGTTTCGTAGGATTCATTCACAACTGTGTAATTGATAACTATTTGGACCTTCATGAAGCCCCAGAAGATATAGAATTGTATTTCTGTGGCCCTCCGTTGATGAACAAAGCTGTTCAAAAAATGGGTGAAGATTTCGGTATTCCAGACGAGAATATTCGTTTTGACGATTTTGGAGGATAAAATTGCATCATATCGCTTTAAAAGCGTTGAGCCAATAAATGATTTAATTAACCGATGCTTTTGCATCGGTTTTTTTATTTAAAAAATGAAGAGAGCCCTTGTAATAATACCCTCTATTCTACTACTTGGATTTATCGTTTATCAGGTTTGGCCAGTATCTGAACCTCTTAGGGCTATGGTATCAGACCCAATTCTGGTCAATCAAGACAGTTTGTCTATCGTGTCACGTGTGAATTTGCCGGAAGGTTACACACGCGTTGTCTATCCAAAAGGTTCTTTTGAAGAATATTTACGGAATTACAAATTGAAACCCTATGGGAGTAAAATTATCAACTACGATGGTTCTGAATATTTTTGGCAATATGGGCATATTGGAATACTTGAGGTTCCTGTCCCAGATAATGGCCTTCAGCAATGCGCGGATGCGCTAATTCGCATACGTAGTGAGTATTTATGGGAAACTGATAGGAAAGAAGAAATCGGATTCAACTTTACAAGTGGAGACTACTGCTCTTGGGATGCATATGCAAGCGGTTATCGACCAGAGATTGATGGAAATAAGGTAAGCTTTCACCAAACTGCACTAACTGACGATTCCGAGACAAATTTTTATAAATACCTAAACCTTATTTATACGTACTCGGGAACGCTTTCCCTATACCATGAACTACCTCGAATTGAAGACGAAAAAGACCTTAAAATAGGAGATATGTTGATTAAGGGTGGAAGCCCAGGGCATATTGTTATGATTTGTGATGAAGCCATAAATCCGGAAGGAGAAAAACTGTTTTTGCTATTTCAGGGAAATACCCCAGCTCAAAACGTTCACTTGGTTAAAAACCTTGAAGATTCATCGATATCGCCATGGTATAAACTTAAAAAAGATACGGTGATTCCAGTATCAAACTATACCTTTCAGAGTTCAAAATTTGTACGCTTCAAATAACATTTAAGCGCTAATTTTGTAGTATGGGAAGACCACTTACAGAGCAAGAACTTCATAATTTGGCCATGAACATCGTAGGGCGGCAATTGGAAGCCGATGGTTTTGAATTTATGGGAATCAACAGCAAACTGCAAAAGAACCCGCAATATGTCTGTTTGAAGGAAAAAATACTTCACTTTATTGTGGTTCGTAATGTGAGCTATCCCGAAAACCCAATGGTTTATGACCAAGACTTAATGAAAAAGGTAAAAGACCACGCAGATAAGTTTGAAGCCAGAACCTATTTTGCTGGAGTGGGTCTTTCCAACGCTTCAGACCAAAATCTTCCAGTCTACCTCAATGAGGAGTATGTCGTGGAATATCAAGGTTTAATTGAAATTTAAGAAAATGCGAAAGGCAATAGTTATATTACTCTTGATGGCATTTTTTGGGTGCCAAAATGGCCCAGTTAAGAATCAAAATGTTGGTAATGCTTTGGGTACTACCTATTCCATCCTTTACATTACGGATGGGGAGATGGATTTGCAGATGGAAATCGACTCTGTTTTTCGAGTGGTCAATCAATCTATGTCCACCTATATTCCTGACTCGGATATTTCCAAAATAAATCAAGGTGATTCGACTTTGGTAGTTGATCACATGTTTCAAGAAGTTTTTGAACTCTCAAAACGTATTTATGATGTTTCAAATGGTTATTTTGACCCAACCGTTGGGGTTCTTGTGAATGCCTGGGGTTTTGGTCCAGAAGAACAAATGGAACTGGACAGTATTCGTGTCGATAGTTTACTAGACTACGTTGGATTTGAGAAGGTAGAATTAACTGACTTGAACACTATCCGAAAAGCGCGTAAGGAAATTTACTTTGATTTCAATGCAGTGGCGAAAGGATATACTATAGATAGGTTGGGAGCATTACTAGATTCAAGAGGAGTCGAGAACTATCTCGTAGAGCTTGGGGGAGAGGTATTGACCCAAGGAACCAATATTATTTCAAAAAAAGAATGGACTGTAGGCATAGATGACCCGCAAGCGGTGAATGAACGAAAATTGAAACGTGTTATCCGTTTAAAAGATATGGCCCTGGCTTCCTCAGGAAATTATCGAAAGTTTCGCATAGATTCTGAAACAGGTGAGAAATATGTACACACCATCAATCCAAAAACAGGCTACACCAAGAATTCAAAAGTTTTAGCCACCAGTGTGGTTGCAAAGACCTGTGCTGAGGCGGATGCCTTTGCTACTGCTTTTATGGCTATGGATTTGGCAGATACAAAAGAACTGTTGGCTTTATCCAATATTGTAGGTGGACCTGAAGTGTATGTAATCTATTTAGATGAAAAAGGAGAAACCAAAGAATATATGACCCCTGGTTTTAAAGAACTGACTTCGGAGTAACTAGCTTTTTCGTACCAGGGGAATAATTTCCCCTTTGGCCAATCGATATTTTTCCACATCACTTTCTGAAAGTTGAGAGGTGTAATCTACTTCCTTAACATCAAATCCTGCAGCGCGAAGTTTATCAAAATAATCCCTACCGTACACACGGACATGATCATATTGGCCAAAGATTCTGGTGCGCTCCTTTTTATCCGTTATGCTGTCATCTTCGAAAGTGGTTTCCCGTTTTAAATCCTGTGGAATTTGAAAGATACCCCATCCGCCAGGTTTCATGACACGAAATAACTCTTCCATAGCCTTTACGTCATCAGGAATATGTTCCAAGACATGGTTACATAGAATGACATCATAAGAATTATCTTCAAAAGGAAGATTACAGATATCTGCCTTTACCTGAGCTAAAGGCGAATTTAGGTCAGTGGTAGTGTATTCAATATTTTTAAGCTTTTTGAACCGTCCGTGAAATGCCTGCTCGGGTGCAAAGTGCAAAAGGTGAAGTTCTTTGGTAAAAAAATCAGTTTCATTTTTTAAAAAAAGCCAAAGCAATCGATGTCTTTCCAATGATAGGGTAGAAGGGGATAGTACATTCTCCCTAGGATTTTCATAACCATAAGGCAAAAAAGTTCGAAACGATTTCCCATCAATTGGGTCCATGTGTTTTGAACCTTTCATTGAAAAAGCGATTAAGGGTCGTACCCAATAGCTTAGGGAAATAAGCCAAGGTCTTGGAATAAGATTTAGAAAAAACTTAAAGATTTTTGATACCATTTAGGTGAATTAATATGGCACTGGCATAGAATTTAGAGGACAATGGAAGACTTTCGAAATTCTTCCTCTTCATCACTTTTTATGCCCAAGGCGTCATAGATATACGCGTAAGTAGATAATAGCTCGGGCTTTCCATCTATAATGGCGACATCATGTTCAAAATGAGCACTAGGTTTGCCATCGGCAGTAAGAATGGTCCATCCGTCATTTAATTGCTTGATTCTACGGGTACCCATATTTATCATAGGTTCAATGGCTACAACCATTCCCTCAACGAATTTTTTACCTCGACCTCGCTTTCCATAATTTGGCATTTGAGGGTCTTCGTGAAGATCAGTTCCCAATCCATGACCTACCAATTCCCTTACTACTCCGTAGCCATTCGCCTCACAATGATTTTGAATAGCATACGCGACGTCTCCTACTCGGTTCCCTACCTTGAGTTCCCGTATTCCAATATAAAGCGATTCTTTAGTGATTCTCAGTAGTTTTTTGGTCTCTTCGGCTACCTCGCCTACTTCAAAAGTATAGGCATGGTCCCCATAAAACCCATTTTTAAGGGCACCACAATCTACAGAAATGATATCACCTTCCTCCAGATTTTCATTATTTGGAATACCATGTACTACTTGGGCATTTGGACTCCAATTTAACGTGTTTGGAAAATCATACATACCCAAAAATCCAGGTTCTGCACCCTGTTCGCGAATGAAATCCTCAGCTAGTTTGTCCAACTTTAAAGGATTTGCTCCAGGTTTTATTTCGGAAGCGAGCATCCCCAAGGTTCGGGAAACCACAAGGGCACTTTCCCGCATTAATTCAATCTGCTCTTGAGTTTTAACTTTTATCATGCCCGCAAAGATAGGTTGAAATCAGTTAACGGCAGGGTAGAACCAATCCATTCAAAAAAGTCAGTAATTACTTATATCAATGAATCTTGGGTCATACGGGCTGGTTTATCAATTCCCAAAAGTGCAAGGATAGTCGGTGCAATGTCTCCAAGTACACCATCCTTTACCGAAGTAATATCTGGGTCAACAACAATCAAGGGTACTGGGTTGGTGGTGTGCGCAGTATTTGGACTACCATCTGGATTCACCATAGTATCACAATTTCCATGGTCGGCAATGACTATGGTGGTATATCCGTTTTCCAGTCCGGTCGAGATAACATCTTTAGCACAGGTGTCAACCGTTTCGCATGCTTTAACTGCCGCTTCCATTACGCCTGTATGTCCTACCATATCGGGATTGGCAAAGTTGAGACAGACAAAATCAGCTTCACCTTTCTGAAGTTCTGGTATAATCGCATCCCTAATATCGAATGCGCTCATCTCAGGTTTTAAATCGTAAGTGGCCACCTTGGGTGAAGGACATAAAATCCTAGTTTCCCCCTCAAAAGGTTCTTCGCGTCCACCATTGAAAAAGAAAGTCACATGTGGATACTTTTCAGTTTCCGCTATCCGGATTTGTTTTTTGTTTGCCTTGGCCAGAACCTCTCCCAAGGTTTCTCGAATGTTTTCTTTGTCGTAGACTACATGCACATTTTCAAACGAATCGTCATAGTTGGTCATAGTGACATAATGAAGATTCAACTTGTGCATGTCATAATCGCTAAAATCCTGCTGACTCAATACTTGGGTAAGTTCTCTACCTCTGTCCGTTCTGAAATTAAAGAAAACCACTACGTCGCCTTCTTCTATTTTTGCCAAGGGTTGTCCATTTTCATCAGATGCAAATAAGGGTTCAATAAATTCATCCGTTATCCCAGAATCGTAACTCTCTTGTAGGCTTTGGGGGATGTCAGAACTGGATTTCCCCTCTCCATTTACCAACAAAGCATATGCTTTTTTAACCCGTTCCCAACGTTTATCCCTATCCATGGCATAATACCGACCAATAACGGAAGCTACCTTTGTTTTTTTATCATCACAAAATCCGATCAAATCTTCTAAAAAACCTTTTCCACTTTTTGGGTCAACATCCCTACCGTCTGTAAAAGCATGTACAAATCCATTTCCTGCATCATGTCCTCCTTCAAAAGAAGAAATTAAGGCCTTTAAATGGTCAATATGACTATGTACGCCGCCATTGCTAACAAGGCCTAAAAAATGTACGTTTTTGTTATTTTCTTTAGCATAAGAAAATGCTTCCATTAGGACTTTTTCATCCTTTAGGTTGTTTTCTTTCACTGCTTTATTGATTTTGGCCAAATCTTGATACACAATTCTACCTGCACCAAGGTTCATATGCCCAACTTCGCTATTCCCCATTTGTCCCTCTGGTAGTCCAACGTTCATTCCATCGGTCAAGAGATTTGCATCGGGATATTTTTCGTAGAGTGAATCAACAAAAGGTGTATTGGCTTGTTCAATGGCCGAAACTTTTGGGTCTGGAGACTTTCCCCATCCATCCAAAATCATTAGAATGACTTTCTTGTTCATGGTAATAAGATTGAAAGTCAAAAATAGGATGATTTCATTGGAAGCCCTAGATTTTTGACTGGTTTTGAGGTTGCGATTTTAATAATTATTTACGTTAAAATCTGAGGCATTGTTAAAATTAAGTTATTTAAGTGTTAATCGTGTAACATTCTCTTTTGAAATGAGTCTATCTTGATGTAAAACTTATTCATAATCAAAAATTATTCATCATGAAAAAAACAATCCTAACAGTGACTGCGGCTTGCCTTTTATTAGTAGCTGGCGTAAGTGCAAACGAGACTTCTTCTCCAGCTGGAGAGGTGGAAACTACTATCTCTTATGACATCAATTCATTTTGTATGGCTATTGTAAAAGGTGACATTGACACGGTTAAAAAACTAATTGACCTTGGCGAAGATGTTAACAGAAAATCTTTGGGTATGACCCCGTTACAATATGCGGCGCGTTATAACCGTGCTGATATTGCAGAGGTTCTTCTAGCTAATGGTGCTAATGTCAAAAAGAGATGTGACAAAGGATACACGGCTAAGAAATATGCCGAGCTTTCTGGAGCAGACGAGACTCTAGAAGTAATAAATTCTGCTGTGAAAAAATAGAAAGGAGTTTATTCATCCACTAGAAAAAGCCCTTGCAATTTGCAAGGGCTTTTTTCTTTCAAAATCTATAGTGTCCTGTAAAAGAGTAGTTCTCTCTTAAAACTCGAAACCTGTAAAGGCCCGATATAAAAAGGCATAAACGGCCATAGCTAACAGAATGGCACAAAAAATAGAATAGGCCTTTAAAAACATTACCAAATAACTTGGTCTGCAATCGTCAAACGCTTGACGATAAAGTAACTTAAAATGCAATAGTGTTCCCATTTGTTCTCGTATTAGTGTAGCACAAATGGGTGAAGAAAGGTATAATTGATTTGGGGATACCCAAAGGTAATGAAAACTAAACAATGATATTTTTTAATCGACGAATGTGCGAATTCTATCGACCTGAATATTTTTTAATGGCCTCTTTTATTCTTTCAATCCTATTTTCTGGGTCAGGATGTGTACTTTGAAATTCAGGAACGCGATTTGGTCCAGCTGCGGCCTTTAAGATTTCCATCACCTTTATCAAATCATAAGGATCATAACCAGATTGTATCATTAAAAGAACTCCCAGCTCATCACTTTCCAACTCGTCGCCCCGTCCATTTTTCAATAAAGTGTTTCTACCTAGCCCACTTACCAATTCCCCCATATCTCCGCCAACATTGGCCCCCATAGCCAAAGTCTGCCAGAAACTGCTTTCAGCAATACGTTCAGCAGAATGTCTGCCAATAACATGACCAATCTCGTGACCTAAAACCCCTGCCAATTGGGATTCATTTAACTGCGAAAAAAGGGCATAGGTTATAAAACATTGTCCTCCGGGCAGTGCAAACGCATTTATGGTTCTATCGTCAGCTAGTAAATGAAATTCAAATTCGTATGGAGTTTCGCGTGCAATACTATTTTCGACCAAACGATTCCCTACGGCATCTACTAAGGTCTGCATTCTTTGATCAGGATATAACCCACCATGTTGCTGTGCCATCTCGGGTGCACTTTGCAAGCCAATGGCAATTTCCTGCTCAGCGGTCAT
This sequence comes from Bacteroidota bacterium, assembly GCA_039184805.1. Classification (GTDB taxonomy): domain Bacteria; phylum Bacteroidota; class Bacteroidia; order Flavobacteriales; family Flavobacteriaceae; genus Flagellimonas. Next base: position 93,204 of record JBCDAX010000012.1, read on the forward strand.
ATTAATATTCTGGACTCTACCTGTGTATGGATTTTCTTCCTGATTACTACAGCGTTGAATAAAAGCAAAAACCACAATGGCCAGTCCAATAAGTATACGGATTTTCCAGCTTCCTCTTCTCATGGTGTTAGTGTTATAGTAAAAGGAAGATACAAAAAAGGACTACAACAACTTGGGGTTAATATCTAAAATATTATCGCGAATGTATGTTCTTAGAAAACCTATGGTGAAGTGTTCGCTGCCCATAAACTCTTCATTCTGAATCAATTTCACAATGTTTTTCTTTCTGAATGCGGTTAGCATCGGGATGGAAATGGGAGCATAGCTATAATGCCAAGGTTCGTATTTGAAACCTCTTCGCCTAGGTTGGTCCGTATAGACCAAATAAAACCCAAAACTTTCAGAGTTTTCATCCAGCCATTTTTTAAAATCTTCAAAGGGACCACCACTTTTAAATTTTTCTGGGTCCAAAACACCACCACTCGTTTTAGGATACCCGTCAATAATGTCAATGTCCGTACCCCAATGATGTCTGCTGGTTCCCGGTATGGTTGAATACTCAATTATCTTATCTATTGCGTCCAAAGGATTCATGCCATCATCTTCTGTGTACCGCAGATATTTTCTTTCCCAGATGGACTCTTGTCGGTAAAAATCACGAAAGCTGGAAACCATTTTGATGTCGAACCCGTCTTGATAGGCTGCTTTTTTCATTTTCACATAGGCATCATTTGCTTCTTCTCTTAGATTAATACCCTTGCCATAGAGGGGAATATCTTCTTTGCCCATTAATTCCAATATGGAGTATCCCGAGCTTTTTTGACCAAAAGAATGTGTAAATGGAAAGGATAAAGCTGCACTCGCAACCGCCGTTTTTTTGACAAATGACCTTCTTTTCATAAATGATTGACCGGTTTACGGCAAGTTAAGAAGTATTTTTTAGTCTTGCCTGGTCCATTGTTTAACTTAGAGTCTATTGTGTGTCGGAAATATATAGATACCCTTGGAATTTCTCTCTGGTATCACTAACCGTAAGTACGTAAAAATAGACTCCTGACGATAATCCAGAACTTCTGCTAATCACTGCATTTCTATTGGAACGCCCGTCAAATTCGTTAGCATAATTCAACTTAGAATATACTAGGACGCCATATCGGTTATAAATATTCAAAATATTGTTAGGGACAGTTTCTATACCATCGATTAAGAGAAAATCATTGACCCCATCTCCATTGGGCGTTAAAAAGTAATTATCCAGTTCCAGAACCGAGAAAGGTTCCAAAAGTTCATCAGTACCACCTAGAGTAATTATTTCATAGTCGTTCGGTAAAAAGGTGTTGGAAGTAATACTACCATTGTCCAAATTACCATCAGTTCCGCTGTTTCCTAGATTTTCCCATTGATTGGATTCTCTACTCCAACCAACCACCAATACATTTTCAGGACTTTCCGCAAACAAAGAAATATTACTTTGGGTGTCCCAAGTCAAAGTGACTACAGAAGATTCACTTCCTTCCAATCGCCAAAATTCAAAATTGCTTATTTGAAGGTCATCTGTCGCAACAACAGCTGTGTCGAAATTTTCATTGAGAGAGACGGTAGCACTAGGGTCTTCAAAAAAGTAGGCGCAACGAACCAAACTATTTACTTGATTTGAAGTAATAGTAAGATGTCTTATGCGATTTCCATCACCAACCGGAAAAGTAATCATCGATTTATTGCTTGCACCTGCATATCCGTTAACATGACTTTCATTACCCGTACCGGTAAAGAAAGCATCATTGATAAAGTTGAGGTAGTTGTCCAGTGAGTTTCTGGATGTTAGGACATTACCGGAAATAAAATTGGCATTATTGGTAACTCCAACCCATGTATCCAATTGCAAACCATTATCAGTGAAGATTTCCAGGTCATTGAATACAGGGTTTGAATTGCCGGAAATCGTTAATCTGGTATCGCTATAAAACCCTGTCAAACCTCTATTATTAATAAAAAAACCGTCATCAATAAGGTCCAAGTGAAATCCTACGGATGCATCTGAGTGAAATTGCAAAGAACCATAATTATGAAAAGCTTGTTGGGCATGGATGGATACACTCCCAATTAGGACGAAACCTGCAATAACTTTTTTTAATATATAACTTTCTCTATTCATTCCTATCTAAATGCCTGATAAATAACTACGATTCCGTCCGCAAAACTATCCGTGTTTAGAGTGAAACCATTTGAGTTAAAACTTGTGAGCGTTGCTGATGTAACGCCTAAATTGTCACCATTTTGATTGCCATATCTCAATCCAATACAATGAGTGTTCGAAGCAAAACGAGAAATATCATTAATAGAATTTCCATGCCCCCCAACATAAATTACTTGTTCCGTAATACTGCTAGTGTCATTTCGTGCAAATCCCGTCATGGAACCGAAGGAATTAGCAATTCCACGTTCGTTATTTCGCACAGCATTATCAGAGTTCAAATTGAAGCTCTCAACATTAGCATACGCAGCAAAAGTGACATAGCTTGGTTCAAAGGGAACACCTGTTATATTTTGATTTCCAGTACCTGTAATCTGAAAAGTTCCGATGTAGCTATTGGAAATATTAGGGACTTCGACCCAGTTAGAATTACTATAGAAGTGTATACTGCTAGTAGTAGTATTGTAAACCAATGACCCTTCAATAGGATTTGAGATGGCATTCATTTCGGTGGCGGATACATTATGAATTCCTACTAAATCACCTGCTGTAACTTGTGCTTGCAGTAATGAAGCTGAGAAAAGGGTAATGCCGAAAAGGACTTTTTTGAAATTCATAAGATTATAAATCAAGTACAGTAAACATGAATTCAGAGTTGAATCGATTTCTATCGGAACCACCATTGTCGTTGTCTCCCACAATAACCTCAAAACTTGTTGCCGTTTGAGAATTATAAGATATACCTGGGTCATCATTTCCAGCACCACCTCGACCAGGTTGTGTCAATTGAATAATATAATTTGCATCTGAAACTAAACCAGTGGGTAGGTTTACACGGTAGTGCCCATTTCCGCTAAGCTTGGTTACGGTAATTCCCGTTGTAGCTCGAACAACAGAACCGTTCGAGGCAATTTTACCAAAAGCCTTAATAGGACTTTCATAGAAAGCACCACCATTAGTACCTACGGTAATACTATTGTTGGTTTCTGTGCCAACTACATTGGCAGTCTGATTGGTATTTTCTTCATTAGTATATGTTATTACTCCTGTTGAGTTATTTTGAGAAAGGTTGGTCACTGTTTCGTCAACGGTTCCTCCTCCATCACTTAAAGTAATGGTAGTACCAGATTTGGATAGGGTTTGCGGAGGTCCAACAGGTCCCTGAGGTCCTGTAAGGTCGGCCGTGGTGAAACTTGTCCCGTCGGTGAAGTTCAGGGTGAAGGTCCCGTTGCCGTTGTCGACGGTGGAGGCTATTCCGTTCCCGTCGGCACCGTTGGTCCCATTGGTTCCGTTTGTCCCGTTCGCTCCCGCCGGTCCTGTAAGGTCGGCAGTGGTGAAGCTCGTCCCATCGGTGAAGTTGAGGGTAAAGGTCCCGTTTCCGTTGTCGACTGTGGAGGCTATGCCGTTCCCGTCGGCACCGTTGGTCCCGTCCGTACCATTTGTACCATCTGTTCCGTTTGTACCATTAGTTCCCGCCGGTCCTGTAAGGTCGGCAGTTGTGAAGCTCGTCCCGTCGGTGAAGTTGAGGGTGAAGGTCCCGTTTCCGTTGTCGACGGTGGAGGCTATGCCGTTCCCATCGGCACCGTTGGTCCCGTTTGTTCCATCTGTTCCATTGGTTCCGTTCGTACCGTTAGTTCCCGCCGGTCCCGTAAGGTCGGCAGTGGTGAAGCTTGTCCCATCGGTGAAGTTCAGGGTGAAGGTCCCGTTTCCGTTGTCGACGGTGGAGGCAATGCCGTTCCCATCGGCCCCGTTGGTCCCATTTGTTCCATCTGTTCCGTTCGCTCCCGTAGGTCCTGTAAGGTCGGCCGTGGTAAAGCTCGTCCCATCGGTGAAGTTCAGGGTAAAGGTCCCGTTGCCGTTGTCGACGGTGGAGGCTATCCCGTTCCCATCGGCACCGTTGGTCCCGTCCGTACCATTCGTACCATCTGTTCCATTCGTTCCGGCTGGTCCCGTAGGTCCTGTAAGGTCGGCAGTGGTGAAGCTCGTCCCGTCGGTG
>JBCDAX010000013.1:0-94006 GCA_039184805.1 Bacteroidota bacterium
AACCCTCGATACACTTTTGGTGTATACACACTTTCCAGGCGTGCGCCTTCGACCACTCGGCCACCTCTCTATTTTTCAATAATGAGCCGACCAATAAACGAAAAAATAATTATTTAAGGAAATTTGAGGCGTTAATTTTGGGCCATTTCACCACGTAGCGAAGTCTCAAACCATTCTTTGAATCTTCCTTTGGTATCGGGCCTTCCCAAAAGATACATGGCCTTGGTAATGGCAGCTTCAGTGGTAATGTCCTTACCATTAATCATTTGCATCGCCCCCAACCTCGCACTTGTTTCATATTGACCCATCACCACACTACCTCCTGAACATTGGGTCACGTTAATAATATGTAATCCCCTATTGATTGCTTTTTCCAAAGAACCTAAAAACCATTCTTCCATTGGTGCATTTCCGGCACCATACGTTTCTAGAACTAGTGCCTTCAACCCTTTCGTGTTTAGCATACATTCCAAAACAGATGGATTCAAACCCGGAAATAATTTCAAGATAGCTACATTCACATCCATATTCATATGAACTTTTAAAGAATCAACCGTCTTAGTTTGGTCCAATAAGCTTGGATAATTGATATTGAGATGGACCCCCGATTCTACCAAAGCTGGATAGTTTAAGGAAGTGAAAGCCTCGAATTGTTCGGCACTGATTTTTGTGGTTCGATTTCCTCGATACAGTTTATACTCAAAATATAACCCCACTTCTTGCACTACTGGTTTCTCATTTTCACAAAGGGACGCAATTTGAATGGAAGTAATGAGGTTCTCCTTTGCATCAGTTCGTAAATCGCCAATAGGTAACTGAGACCCTGTGAATATTACAGGCTTAGTTAAATTCTCCAGCATGAAGCTCAAAGCGGATGCTGAATAGCTCATGGTATCACTTCCATGCAATACCACAAAACCGTCATATTCTTCGTAGTGATCTTGGATGATTTTGGCGATTGTCATCCAATGTTTTGGGTTCATGTTGGACGAATCGATTGGATTTTCAAAAGATATTCCCTTTAACTGGCAATCCAAATGATTTAACTCTGGCAGGTTTTTTATCAGTTCATTAAAATCGAAAGCTTTTAAGACTCCTGTTTTAAAATCCTTGACCATACCTATGGTCCCGCCGGTATAGATTAAAAGTATATTGGTCTTTTTTTTCATTCTATATGCCAAAAACGGCTTTGGAGTTTTCTGTAGTTAGCTTAATTATTTGTTCTTTGCTGATCTCATAAATAGCTTCCAGTTTTTCCAATACCTTAATAATATATGCACTCTCGTTTCGCTTGCCTCGGTACGGCACTGGGGCAAGATAGGGTGAATCAGTTTCCAAAACGATGTGTTCTAATGGAATCTGGTTTAGGAATCTATCAATCTTTCCATTCTTGAATGTAGCCACTCCTCCAATTCCTAATTTCATATTGTAGGAAATAGCTCGATGTGCTTGTTCCAATGTTCCCGTAAAGCAATGAAAGATTCCATATAGGTCATCATCTTTTGTTTCTTCCAAGACCTCAAAAATCTCATCAAACGATTCCCGGCAATGAATCACAATAGGAAGCTTGTATTTTTTAGCCAGCCCAATTTGATACTTAAACGCTTCTTGCTGCTGCGACAAAAAGGTTTTATCCCAATATAAATCGATACCTATTTCGCCTACTGCATAAAACTTGCGTTGTGCAAGCATTTCTTCCACATGACGTAGCTCTTCTTCGTAATTCTCCTTTACATGAGTTGGATGAAGCCCCATCATCAGAAATACATTATCTGGGTAATCCTCTTCCAAATCAAACATACGTTGGGTATAAGTCGAATCAATTGCAGGAATAAAAAAACGCTTCACCCCTAAATCGAAGGCTCGTCGCATCATTCCATCTCTATCTTCATCAAAGGCCTCACTATATAAATGGGTATGGGTATCTGTAATCATCATGAAACAAAAATAGGTTTATCTTCGTTCTCTTAGCGATTAGTTTTGAGAATTACGATACATGAAGTCACTAAAGAAGTTTTTGAAATCCAAAGCCTACGAGCGAATACCACTTGTACTCACTGAAACCAATCATTTTGAAATATCCGCCCGAGTAAATGGCGTGTTGGGACGATTTATTCTGGATACCGGAGCTTCCAACACCTGCGTAGATATGGACAAAGTGGAATTCTTCAAAATGGTTTCCAAACAAACCGATATTAAAGCTGCGGGGGCAGGTGCAACAGAAATGGAAACTTTAATCTCCAATAAAAACCGAATTGAAATCGGGAACTGGTCCAAGAAAAAGCAAAAAATCGTGCTGTTTGATTTGGTTCATGTGAACCAAGCGCTTACATCACACAATACCCTCCCCGTAGATGGAATCATTGGAGCAGATATTCTAAAAAAGGGAAAAGCCGTGATAGATTACGACAAACAATGCTTGTTTTTAAAATCTAAATAAGTCATCCAAAAGAAAAAGGGGAAATCCCAAAGAAATTTCCCCTCCTACTTCTTACATATTGTTTTAAAGCTCTAAAGCTTTTTTGATGTTATTATCCATCAACAATTCCTCTGGGTTTTCCAAGGCTTCTTTAACCGCCACCAAGAATCCAACAGATTCTTTTCCGTCAATGATTCTATGATCATAGGACAATGCCACATACATAATCGGGGCGATAACTACCTGACCATCCTTAGCAATGGGTCGTTCAACAATGTTGTGCATTCCCAAAATTCCACTCTGCGGAGGATTGATAATGGGTGTGGAAAGCATGGAACCAAATACTCCGCCATTGGAAATGGTAAAGGTTCCTCCAGTCATTTCATCGACGGTAATCTGCCCATCCCGAGCTCGTATAGCCAAACGTTTCACTTCGGATTCAACACCCCGGAAAGTCAAGTTCTCCGCATTTCTGATTACTGGGACCATTAGTCCTTTAGGACCCGACACCGCAATACTAATATCACAGAAATCATAAGTTATCATCTCTTTGCCATCAATCATGGAATTCACTGCAGGATACATTTGCAATCCACGAATTACTGCTTTAGTAAAGAATGACATAAACCCTAAGCTAACCCCATGCTTCTCTTTGAATTGTTCTTTGTATTGTTTACGCAAAGCGAAAATTGGCGACATGTCCACCTCATTGAAAGTAGTTAACATCGCGGTCTCGTTCTTAGCCGAAACCAATCGCTCTGCCACTTTTCTTCTCAGCATAGACAGCTTGGAACGGGATTCCCCTCGGCTCCCACCTGTTGGCGAGCCCATGGAAGGTACAGCCTGAATCGCATCTTCTTTAGTGATACGGCCATCCCTACCTGTACCACTTACCGCAGCAGCTTCAATTCCTTTTTCATCCAGAATCTTCTTTGCTGCTGGAGAAGGTGTACCCGAAGCATAGGTTTCCGTTTTGGTTTCAACCGGCTTAGGAGCTTCAACTGCTTTAAGTACTTCTTTTGGCGCTTCCTTTTCTTCAGCCTTAGGTGCTTCACCTCCTTCTGGTTTAGCAGCACTGGTATCAATAAGACAAACCACTTCCCCAACGGCTACAGCATCGCCTTCTTCAGCCTTTAAAGTGATGATACCGCTTTCTTCTGCAGGAAGTTCCAATGTTGCTTTATCAGAATCAACTTCAGCAATTGCCTGATCCTTTTCTACGTAATCGCCATCTTGCACCAACCACTCTGCAATTTCAACTTCGGTTATGGATTCCCCAGGTGAAGGGACTTTCATTTCTAAAACCATTACTATAGTGTTTATGCTTTTATATTATCGAATTAACATATTGTCTTTACTCTTGTCAAAAACGTAGTCCAATACTTGGGCATGACGTCTTTGGGAACGTACTGCACTTCCAGCAGCAGGGGCTCCATAAAATCTTCTGGACGCTACTCTAAATTGTTTAGCTTCATCCAAATGCATCAACAAATGACCCCAAGCGCCCATATTTCTAGGTTCCTCTTGAGCCCAGACGATGTCATCGGCTGATTTATATTTTTTGATAATCTTTCTAATTTCTTCAGCAGGTAACGGGAATAATTGCTCTACACGCACCAAAGCTACATCTTCCCTTTCCAGTTTTTCTTTTTTATCTAGTAAATCATAGTAGAATTTACCGGTACAGAATACCAAGGTTTTGGTCTTGGATACTGTCGCCTTCTTATCATCAATCACCATTTGGAAAGTACCATTGGCCATTTCTTCCTTAGTGGATAAAACCTTAGGGTGGCGAAGCAAACTTTTCGGTGTGAACACTACCAAAGGTTTTCTGAAATCCGCCTTCATTTGTCTACGAAGTAAATGGAACATATTGGCTGGTGTTGTAACATCAGCCACATACATATTATCCTTGGCACACAATTGTAGATATCTTTCCATTCTTGCGGATGAATGCTCTGCTCCCTGCCCTTCATATCCGTGTGGCAATAGAAGAACTAATCCATTTTGTAGCTTCCATTTATCCTCAGCAGATGAAAGGTATTGGTCAATAATAATCTGGGCACCATTACTGAAATCCCCAAACTGTGCCTCCCAAATGGTCAAAGTTTTTGGGCTTGCCATGGCGTACCCGTAATCAAATCCCATAACCGCATATTCTGAAAGCAAGGAGTTGTAGATATGGAATTTCCCATTTTGATTTTTACCAAGTTCGTTTAAGAGCGTAACCTCTTCTTCGTGCATTTCAGTTTTGATGACGGCATGACGGTGGGAAAAGGTACCCCTCTCCACATCCTGACCCGTCATTCGAACATCAAAACCTTCTTCAATCAAGGATCCGTAGGCCAGTAATTCTCCCATGGCCCAATCCAATTGATTGTCTTCAAAATACATTTTATTACGACCTTGAACCAAGCGCTCCAATTTTCGTAGGAATTTCTTCCCTTCTGGTAAAACAGTTAAGCCTTGAGCTACCTCGTTCAATTTTTTTAAATCGTATGAAGTGTCCATGGGGGCCAACATGGTATCTTCTACCACCTGACCGAAGCCTTCCCATTCATCTTGCATAAACGGGGTGATTACTGTTTTTTCTATTTTTCGGGAATCCAATAAATCTTCTTCAAGATTCTTTTTGTATTCCGTCTCCAAACTCTTTACATAATCCCCATCAATAATACCTTCAGCCAAAAGCTTTTCCGCATAAATATCCCTTGGATTCTTATGTTTTGAAATCGCTTTGTACAATAATGGCTGAGTGAATTTTGGCTCATCCCCTTCGTTATGGCCATATTTTCTATACCCCAACAAATCCAAAAAGACATCTCTTTTGTAGCGCATGCGATACTCCAAAGCAAAGGTGGCTGCATGAACAACAGCTTCTGCATCATCCGCGTTTATGTGAAGTACTGGAGATAAAGTTACTTTACCTACGTCGGTACAATAGGTGGATGACCTTGCATCCAAATAATTCGTTGTAAATCCAATCTGGTTGTTGACCACAATATGAATGGTTCCTCCTGTTTGATAACCGTCCAAGCGGGCCATTTGAATTGTTTCATAAACCACACCTTGTCCTGCAAAAGCAGCATCTCCATGAACTAAGATGGGCAATACTTCGGATACATTCTCTTGATGGTCTCGGTCTTGTTTGGCCCGGGTAATACCTTCAACAATAGAGTTAACTGTCTCTAGGTGGGAAGGATTGGGTGCAATGTTCATGTTGACTATTTTCCCCGAATCCGTTTCGCGTCTAGAGGTCCAACCCAAGTGATATTTCACATCCCCATCAAAGATGGTTTCTTCGTAATCTTTGCCATCAAACTCGCTGAAAATGTCTTTTGGGGACTTCCCAAAGATATTGGTCAAAACGTTCAAACGACCTCGATGGGCCATTCCCATTACAAACTGTTTTACACCAGCATCGGCTGCTTTTTCAATGATTACATCTAAAGCAGGGATTAAGGTTTCTCCACCCTCTAGTGAAAAGCGTTTTTGACCAACATATTTTGTATGAAGAAAGCCTTCAAATGAAACGGCTTCATTTAGCTTTCTAAGAATATTCTTTTTTTCCTCCGCAGAAAAATTAGGATGATTGTCATTTACATTAAGCCAATCTTGAATCCATTGGATACGTTCTGGAGTACGGATGTACATATACTCCACACCAATCGCATCACAGTAAATACGTTCCAAGTGACCGATGATATTCTTAAGTGGACTTGGGCCTATCCCCAATATCTTTCCTGCATCAAAGGTGGTCTCTAAATCTGATTCAGAAAGTCCAAAATTTGAAATATCCAGAGTCGGCTCGTACTTTCTTCGTTCACGAACAGGATTCGTTTGCGTAAACAGGTGTCCTCTGGAACGGTATCCATCTATAAGTTTGATGACCTGAAATTCCTTTTGAAGGGATTGCGGCACCTCAAGTTGTTGTCCGTTGGAAAGGGGCAAACTCCCTGTGGAAGCTAAATCCAGCTCATCCAAAGAACTTTCCAATCCAAAATCAAATCCCTGAAAAAAAGCCCTCCAACTGGGCTCAATACTATCGGGGCTTGTCAGATATTTATCATATAACTCTGCGAAAAAAGAAGTATGCGCAGCGTTTAAAAAGGAATATTTATCCATTGACCGCCTTTAACTAAAATCAATCTAAAAAATTAACACAAAAGTACAATAAATCCCTGTCTCTATTGAATAAACTTGGTGACAAATAAAACTTTTATGAACCAAAACGTTGCCTCAAGCTAACCTTCTGCCATTCCCTTTTCAAAATAAGAAAAGACACCTCTTCGGCCATGTCGACCACATCAGTCGTCTCTATGGACTTTACCTTATCTTCTGAGACATCGACAATGTAAAGGAAGTTCAAGTATTCCGGAAACTGTTCCAAAATAAGTCGATACACTTTTTCATGTAGAAGCATCTTTAACTCCTCTGGAGAAGGAGGATCCGGTAGTTTAAAATCCAGATTTGCAAGTTCAAAATCCTTTTTGAGTTGTGTCACTAGTTTATAATACAACTCATGCTTTTTAGCCTCAAAAAGCACTTGCAAACTGTTTTCGAAATCTGGAACCATTCAACTTTTGGATTAGAAAATGAAAAGTACGTTTGAAACTGTTTTAAGGCAAATACAAAAAGAAAAAACTCGCCAAAAGCGAGTCTTAAAATCATTAGGCTCTAATTTTCTGTTCCCATTCCCAAGCGGATTTCATAGCTTCATCCAAGGAGGATTCAGCTTTCCATCCTAGAACTGTATTTGCTTTTTGGGTATCCGCATATGCCTGAATCACATCACCAGGCCTTCTTTCGGCGATTCTATAGTTCAATTTTTGACCTGAAACATGTTCAAAACTATGAATAACTTCAAGAACCGAACTTCCTTTTCCGGTTCCCAAGTTGAAGACTTCATAATTCTGCTCATTCTTATTTTCAAGTAACCGTTGCAGTGCAACGACATGTGCTTTGGCTACATCCACCACATGAATATAGTCTCTGATACATGTTCCATCTTCTGTTGGGTAATCGTCACCAAAAACCGAAAGTTGTTCTCTTAAACCAACTCCGGTTTGCGTAATAAATGGTACTAAGTTTTGTGGGACTCCAATAGGCAATTCACCAATCTCAACACTCGGATGAGCGCCTATGGGATTAAAATAGCGTAATGCTATTGCCGAAAGCTCTGGATTTACTTTACAGGTATCCTTGATGATTTCCTCACCTACTTGCTTGGTATTACCATAAGGAGATTCCGCAGGCTTTACAGGAGCATTTTCCGTAATGGGCATAATATCTGCCTGGCCATATACCGTGCAAGAAGAGCTAAAAATAAATCGAGCAGCGTCTTTCTTGGTAAGCTCCTGAAGCATGTATACCAGTACACCTAGGTTGTTTTCGTAGTATAATAATGGATTCTCTACACTTTCTCCTACTGCTTTAGAGGCAGCAAAATGAATAACCCCTTCAATATCTGCATGTCTGCCGAAGAAGTCTTGAACCTTGGACTTATCTCTCAAGTCCATAATTTCTAAAACTGGTTTCTTTCCGCTTATGGCAACAATACCATCCAATACGTTTTCATCTGCATTGGAAAGGTTATCTATAATTACTACTTCAAAACCTTTGTTTTGAAGCTCAACAACCGTATGGGAACCAATAAATCCCAAACCGCCGGTTACCAAAATTTTCATAGTTATGCGTTTACAAAGTCAATGACTAATCCGGTTATGAATTGTATTTGTTCATTATCCAACTCGGTATGCATGGGTAGCGAAATCACTTCTTGAACCAATTGATTGGTCACTGGAAAATCGGCTTCATCATAACGTTCATCTACATAAGCCTTTTGCTTATGTAATGGTATTGGATAATACACTCCACATGGAACGCCATTTTCATTAAGATGTTGTACCAAAGCATCTCTTTTTCCGTTTAAAATTCTTACAGTATACTGATGAAATACATGACAATCACAATTCCCGCAAATTTCTTGACATCCTCCTATAGATGGTAAAACGATATTTTTTTGACCCGCCAATGCTTCCGAATATTTCCGGGCGGAATCCCTTCGCCGTTCGTTATAGTCATCAAGCTTAGGCAATTTGGCATTAAGAACTGCCGCTTGAATTGAATCCAATCTAGAATTCACACCAATAACATCGTGATGGTAGCGTTTGTACATACCGTGGTTTACCATTCCCCTTATCATATGGGCCAAATCATCATCATTGGTAAATATTGCACCCCCATCACCGTAACAACCTAAGTTTTTAGAAGGGAAAAAGGAAGTTGAGGCTACATGTCCAATAGTTCCTGTCTTCTTGCTACTACCGTCTTTGGAGGTATAGTTAGCACCTATACCTTGCGCATTATCCTCTATCACATATAAATTATGTTTTTCAGCCAAATCCATAATAGCATCCATATCCGCACATTGGCCAAAAAGATGGACTGGAACTATTGCTTTGGTTTTGGGTGTTATGGCTTTCTCTATGGCTTTCACATCAATATTAAAGGTGTCTTTTTCAACATCTACCAAAACCGGGGTAAGATTTAAAAGGGCGATAACTTCAACTGTAGCTGCAAAAGTAAAATCAGCAGTGATCACCTCATCTCCTGGCTTTAGACCCAATCCCATCATACAAATCTGAAGTGCATCGGTCCCATTGGCACAAGGAATTACATGTTTTACTCCTAAATACTCCTCCAAATTCTTCTGAAACTCGTGAACCTTTGGGCCATTAATAAAAGACGAAGTATCTAAAACCTCTGTAATGAATGTATTTACCTCTTCCTTTATTTCTTCGTACTGACCCTTCAGGTCAACCATTTGTATTTTTTTCATAACAATGATTTCTCGCGCAAAATTAAGAAATAAAGATGCGGTAAGCACCTAAGTCTGAAAGAATGTATTTTAGCTAAAATTACTAGTAGGTGCGCTTAATCTATAATTTTCTTATTTCCGTTGTTTGGTTTGGTTTGAACATCGTCTCGTTATTTAACAAAAAGATACGACTGTTTGTAAGTGGGAGAGGAGAAACCTTTAGAGTTTTAAAAAGTAAAATTAACCCTGACGATAAAATAATTTGGATACATGCTGCCTCCTTAGGTGAATATGAACAAGGGCTTCCCGTTTTGGAACGCCTAAAAAAGGAATATCCACAACACAAAATTTTACTCACCTTCTTTTCCCCTTCCGGTTATGATGTAAGAAAAGATAGTTCGCCGGCAGATGTTGTGACCTATCTTCCTATAGATTCCAAATCCAATGTTAAACGCTTCTTGGACTTAGTCCATCCATCAATTGCCATTTTTATTAAATATGAAATCTGGCCCAACTACCTCTTAGAACTCGAAAAAAGAGAGGTGCCAACTCTACTGATTTCGGCATTATTTTCCAATAGACAGGTATTTTTTAAAGGGTATGGTGGTTTTATGCGGAAGAACTTGAATACATTTCAGCACTTTTTTGTTCAGGATGAAAACTCAAAAAACCTCCTACAATCCATTGGTCTTACAAACATCACAGTTAACGGAGATACTCGTTTTGACCGAGTTTCTGAAATTCTGGAACGGGATAATCAGCTAGATTTCATGAAACCTTTCAAACAAGACAAGATATGTTTTGTGGCTGGTAGCACTTGGCCAGAAGATGAACAAATATTAGTGGAATATATCAACTCAAGCCCAACTCCCCTCAAATTTGTTCTTGCCCCTCACACTATGAAACCCACCCACTTGGATAAGTTGGTGAACAGTATCTCAAAAAAGGTTGTAAAATATTCCGACTTAAGTTCGGATGAGGTTTCCGGTGCTGATGTTTTAATAATCGACACTATTGGTCTCCTCACTAAAATATACAGCTACGCGAATATTGCTTATGTAGGTGGTGGGTTTGCAACTGGGCTTCACAATACCTTGGAACCTGCTGTTTTTGGAATTCCGGTAATTATTGGCCCCAAATACAAAGGCTTCAAGGAGGCTGAAGCGTTGGTGAAAAAAAAGGGCATTATCCCCATTGATAGTTTCGAGCTATTCAAGACAACCATGTCTTGGTTTATTCAGGATCCTGAACACCTAAAAAGCACTGGAGAAATAAATTCCAATTTCATCAAACAGAATGAGGGTGCGTCCATGCGAATAATGGAGTATATCCAATCTATTCTATAATTTTCCTTAGCTTTAAAAACATCAACCAGCCAACAATGGAACGAAAAATTTTAGGGATTGCCATTATTGTGGCCCTTGCCGGATTTCTTTTTGGATTCGACACCGTGGTTATCTCAGGTGCAGATAAGAAACTTCAAGCTCTATGGAACTCTTCGGATACCTTTCATGGTGTGGTTGTTATGGGCATGGCCTTGTGGGGAACCGTAATTGGAGCTATTTTCGGTGCCCTTCCAACCAATGCTTTAGGCAGAAAAAAAACCTTAATTTGGATTGGGATACTGTACTCTGTGTCAGCCCTAGGTTCAGCATTGGCAAATGATCCTATCACTTTTGCCATATTTCGATTCATAGGTGGATTGGGGGTTGGTGCTTCAACCATTGCAGCCCCGGCCTATATCTCAGAAATTGCCCCAGCAAAGAATAGAGGTCGATTAGTGGGGATGTATCAATTCAATATTGTCTTTGGTATCCTAATAGCCTATTTATCCAATTATCTACTCAGTGGCGTGGGTGAAGAAGATTGGCGTTTAATGATTGGTACAGAAGCTATCCCCGCAGTTTTATACACTATTTTGGTTTTTTCAGTTCCAAAAAGTCCACGTTGGCTCGTGGTAAAGAAAAAATATGATGAAGCTCAAGGGGTGATTCAATCATTACAACTAGACCTTAGTTTGGACCAGCTTAAATCTGATGTGAATAGCATAGCTACTTCAGGTACCAACGAAACCATATTTATGAGGAAATATCGGGTTCCCTTACTTTTGGCTTTCTTAATTGCCTTTTTCAATCAATGGTCGGGCATCAATGCCTTTTTATATTATGCGCCTCGTATTTTTGAACTTGCTGGGTTAGGAGAAAGTACCGCGTTACTTAGTAGTATTGGAATTGGTATCACAAATCTTGTTTTTACTCTAATCGGAATATACTTAATTGACCGATTGGGAAGAAAACAACTAATGTATTTTGGTTCGGTAGGTTATATTGTTTCCTTAGCATTGGTTTCTGCCGCGTTCTTTTTGAATTGGACAGGCATGGCTGTGCCTATCTTTTTGTTCCTCTTTATCGCCTCCCATGCTATTGGACAGGGAGCGGTTATTTGGGTTTTCATTTCAGAGGTGTTCCCCAATCATTTAAGAGGTTCTGGGCAAGCTTTTGGATGCTCTACCCATTGGGTCCTTGCTGCCCTAATTCCTTCTTTTGTGCCCTTTCTATTTGGAAAGATTGGTCCTGGAATTGTATTCGGATTCTTCGCATTCATGATGGTATTACAGCTTCTTTGGGTCTTCTTCATGATGCCGGAAACAAAAGGAATCAGTCTTGAGGAATTGGGCAAAAGGCTTAGTAAAGAACCGTCATAACTTTTTTATTGCACTACAAACCCAAAACGCAACCTTTGGTCGAATAACGAAGGTTTCCCTCCAATACATAAACAAATAATTGCGTAAATTGATGAAAATTACACTATTATGAATGATGGAATCTCTTTTGGCAACAAGTTGCTGGTAGGATTTTTACGCATTATGGTCTTTGTTCTTGTTGTGATACTAGTGGCTATTCCAGTTTGTATTTTACTGGACTTCATTGGCCTTCTTTAAAAATTAATAAAGCTAGAATAAAACAGCCTCTTTTTGCATCGCATCCTCAATAACCTTGATATACGAATCAATAGTTCTTTCAAGTTTTACAGGTTCGGCCACGTTGATATTACCTCGCCATATCAAGGCCCTTTCCCTATCCAAACAAATACAATATAGGGAAGTCTCTGCTGTATATATTTTGAAGGTTTCGTAATAATCGGAGTCATAATATACGCTCTGATTGTTGAGATAATCATTACTAAATTGATTGTATAGATTGTCTATGTTGCCCATACGTTGCCTAAAGGTTTCCCTGTTCTCTGAGCCAATTATTTTAGTTAAAAGAACAGCATCAAATCCCTTGGTCAGTAAACTCTGCTCCACTTCATCAAGGTCAGCTTCCGTTTTTTCGGAAGCAGTAAACTCTTTATCGAATAACTCCATACTTCTTTCAGCTTCAAAGCCTTTGTTGCGAAGGGCATCGCGCAATCTAGTTTCAAAAGCCGTTCTAACTTCTTCATCTTGCGTCATTCCCACAACAAGCACCCTATATACCTGATAGGAGTCTGCATCAGGACTCTTCCAAGAACTCACCAATTTAGGAGATGCGCATCCCAGAAAAAACACCGCTATTAAAATTATGGTTATGTATTTCATTGCAGAACAGTTTTGATACCTTATTTCTTTTAGTGCTTAACGAACAATCCTTGCCTCTTCTCTAATTGCCTCTTCAGTTCGTTAATGGTTTCGGCCATGGCTTTTTCAAAATTATCCGTATTGGCTTTGGCAAACAATCTTGGTCCAGGTGCACTAAGTTCTATTTCACATACCTTGCCTTCACCTGTCCGGTCATTTTCCTCTTTAAAAAGCACATTGGCCTTTATAATCCACTGATATTTGGTTGCAAGTCTATCCAATTTCTTTAAAAGAAGTTTGCTTAAGGATTCACTTGTACTCATTTTTTGATACTGAATGTTGACTACCATTTGTTATTGATTTAATATATCATCAAAACTACAGGGGAAACATCCGAAAAGAAATGACAATTGTCAGGTTTATAGGATTACCCTAAATGAAACGGTTGACCTGTACTTTGCAAAACAGAAAACCAGAATTCGCTTTCCAAATCAATCTTTTTTCGCTTTTTGGTCACCTGCGAAATAGGAATGTAAACGTATTGATTATTCACCTTGCTCACAACAAATCGGGTTTTTCCCGCCATGGCTCCATGAACCGCATGATACGCCAACCTGCTGCAATACACACTATCACTTGAATTCGCAGGAGCACTTCTAATAATATAACTAGGGTCGATATATTTAATGGTTACCGAGGTGCCCTTAAAATGTTCCTTAATCTTATCTTTTAGAAAAACACCAATATCCTGATGCTGCACATTTCCCGATGCATCCTTTACCACGTCTGCTTTTTCAAACAATTGTTGTCCCGCACCTTCGGCTACTACAATTACCGCGTGCTTTTTTTCCTTCAGTCTTTCATGAAGCACTTCAAAAAAACCATTGGGCCCTTCCAACTGAAAATCCATTTCAGGAATAAGAACAAAGTTGACCACAGGCATTGCCAAAGCCGCTGATGCCGCAATAAAACCGCTATCCCTTCCCATCAATTTAATGATTGAGATACCATTATAAGCACCTGAAGCCTCATTATGGGCGTCACGTAAAATAGAACCTGCCACATCAAAAGAGGTCTCAAAACCAAAAGATTTATCTATAATATCAATATCATTATCAATAGTCTTTGGAATTCCCACCACGCTAATATGCAGACCCCGTTCGGCTATTTCTTGGCCAATGGCATCAACTCCCTTTAGGGTACCATCTCCCCCAATGGCAAACAAAATATCAACTTTGTTTTCAGCCAAAGTATTTACCATTACGGATACATCCTGTCCACCTCGAGAAGAACCTAAAAATGTACCTCCAAATAGATGAATATCCTTAACCTTATCTGGCGTTAAATCGACAAAACCATGACCCATATCAGGATTTAAACCTTCATAGCCATAAGGAACCCCAAGAACTCTTTTAATACCATAGAAGTAATGTAGGGCCATTACGATACCCCGAATCACATTGTTGATTCCGGGACAGAGTCCCCCGCAAGTCACAATAGCCGCGGTAGTATTCGATGAATCAAAAAACAAGTTCTGACGAGGTCCTGCCTTTTCCAAACAAAGGGGCTGTTCTCCTTTTTCCAAACAATGGGTATAATTGTCCCTTGAAAGGTCAAACACAAATTTCTCCTCTTCCCCCACAAAATTGAAAATATTATCTCCCCTAACAGTACTTAACTGCAGGGGAGATTTATATTGTGGGATACCTAAATTTCTATTTTGAAATTCCATTTTCCCTTTCAAATCATTTTAAGATTAAAAAACTTCGTTCAAATTATGATGCGAGTCAATTAGCGGTCCACCATTAAGGATTTCCTCTGAAGACTCACTTGCGAATTTATCAAAATTAATATGGAACGAATGCGCTAATTGAATGGCTTTACTCACATATGCTCCTTTTTGCAACCAAGTATTCATTGGATCAAGCATTTCCGTTGGAACCCCCGGACAGTATTTAGGCATGTACAATCCAAAAATAGGATGTGCTTCATACTCCACGTTATCCAGTTGACCCTCCAAAATAGCAGAAATCATAGCCCGAGTATATTTCAATTTAATTCTAGAGCCTACACCATAAGGACCTCCACTCCATCCCGTGTTAATCAACCAAACGTTCACACCTGCTTCCGTCATCTTCTTGCTCAACATTTCAGCATAAACCGCAGGATGCAAGGGCATAAACGGCTCTCCAAAACAAGCAGAGAACGATGGCACTGGTTCGTTAATACCTGCTTCCGTACCAGCTACCTTAGCGGTATATCCTGAAATAAAGTGATACGCTGCTTGCCCGGGAGTCAATTTGGACACTGGAGGTAAAACTCCAAAGGCATCACAAGTCAAGAAAAAGATATTTTTTGGATTGGATGCATAAGACGGTGTTTGGATATTGTCAATATGCTCAATTGGGTAACTCACACGTGTGTTTTGCGTGATGGAACTATCAAAATAATCCACTTCCTTGGTGCCTTCCTTGAAAACGACATTTTCTAAAAGCGCCCCAGGTCTAATGGCACGATAGATGTCTGGCTCCTTTTCCTCAGTCAGGTCGATTACCTTGGCGTAACAACCCCCTTCAAAGTTAAAGATGGTGTTATTGGGAGTCCATCCATGCTCATCATCTCCGATAAGTTTTCTATCTGGATCAGCAGAAAGTGTTGTTTTACCTGTTCCCGATAATCCAAAATAAATTGCGGTATCTCCATCTTTACCTACGTTAGCAGAACAGTGCATAGGGAGTACGTTTCTGTCCACAGGAAGAATCAAGTTAAGCGCGGTGAAAATCCCTTTCTTCATTTCTCCTGGATATTCAGAACCTCCCACAAGCGCTACTTTACAGGTATAGTTCAAAATAGAGAAATTCCCTGCAATGATTCCAAATTCCTTTGGGTTCGGACACTCATATCCGGGTGCGCAAAGCACCAACCAATCCTCTTCAAAATCAACCAACTCTTCTTCAGGAAGTCTTAGGAACATGTTTTTGATAAAGTAGTTGGACCAAGGGAATTCAGTAACCGTTCGCACGTTAGTTCGGTACTCGGGGTCTGCACATACTGCTGCATCCCGAACATAGATTTCTTTTCCTGATAGATAGTTGACTAACTCATCATACAGCTTATCAAAGTTTTCAGGTGAAATAGCTTTGTTGATGCGTCCCCACCAAATCCTATCTTTGGTATACTCATCTTTTACCAGAAAACGGTCCTTTGGTGATCTCCCTGTAAATTTACCCGTATTGATACTCAACGTTCCATTGTCATTTTCTACACCCATCCCTTTTTCCAAGGTGATTTTTTGAAGGGTCTCCGCATCCAAATTCCAATGCGCTGTAACATTTTCTAGACCATACTTGGTCAAATCTTTTGTTTTTTCCATAACTAAACTCATAACTATTGGTTTAAAAAAATTAGAAGTTCCATATCAATGGAACCAGACAAATTGTTGCAATAAAGAATAGGAGGAGCAATGGTCCGCCCACTTTTACGTAATCCATAAATCGATATCCTCCCGCGGTCATCACCATGGCATTGGTAGTAGTCCCTACTGGGGTCAAAAAAGCTGTTGAGGCACTCACCGCGACCGCTATCATGAAAGGCTCGGGAGAAACTCCTAAAGTGGTAGATGCCATAATGGCTATGGGCGCCATTAATACCGCAGTTGCTGAATTATTAATGGTTTGACTAAAAGTTGTAGTCAATAGGAAAATACCCGCCAATAGCGCAATTGGACTTAACGCTCCTAAAGAATCCACCAAACTGGTGGCCGCGATTTGGGCAACACCTGTTTTTTGGAGTGCCACACCCATAGGAATCATAGCTGCAATCATCACCACACTGGTCCAACTAATCCCCTTGTATGCTTTTGAAATGGGCACACAGCCTGTAAGCATCATTATCCCGGCACAAATAAGTGCTGCAATAGCCCCAGGAAGAATGTTGAACACCAAAAGCAAAATCATCAGAACCAAAGTGCCCAAGGCGATATAGCTTCTTGGTGTAAGTATATCCACATTCTTAGAAAGTGCTTCCGGACTTCCGGAAATCACCACATTTTCATATAGGGATTTTAGGTTCTCAATTTTCTCCCATTGCCCTCTGATGATGAAAGCATCACCAGCCTCAATTTTTATTTTTCCCTTAAGTGGTTTGTTGTCCCGGGAAGCTCCCAAAAGTTGAACTTCCATCTGATTGAGATAGTACCCCAAGCCAATTGTTTTACCGACCAAAAGAGATTTTGGGGTGATTATCATCTCGGCCATCCCAACTTCCTGATTGATGAACTCCTTTTTAAGATTATCCATTTCAGGTTTTAGGGGAATAATACCCAATTGAAAGGTCTGCATTAACCTATCTATTGCCGCTGCATCGCCTTTTACTGTAATGATATCATGATAGCGCATTTCGGTTTCTGGCCCAGGCATTTCAACAAACTCCGGCACTCCACGCAGTGGTTTGGGATGTCTGCGCTTTAGCCGCATTAAGGACACATCGTAAGTACCTTCAAAATCCCAGTCTTTTATGTGAGTGCCAATCAGTCTGGACATGGAACGGATTCTGAGACGATAAATACTGTCCGCGATACTATAATTCTCAATCCACTTGTACATTTCCTGATCAATGGCAACCGGCTTGTTTTCGGTAGTATGGCTAGGCAATAATCGGTACCCCACATACCGGAAGTACAGAATTGAAATTATCAACAGCGGGAGACCAATTAGACTGAACTCAAAAAATGAAAATCCTTGGAACCCATTTTCAACAAGCGAGTTGCTCACGATAATATTTGGAGGCGTTCCTGTAAGAGTTAGTAGTCCACCCGTATTCGAACCAAACGCAACGGGCATCAACAATTTTGAAGGTAAACTCCCTGCACTCCAAGCCGCAGTTACCGTTACAGGAAGCAAGGCTGCAACCGTCCCCGTATTGCTAACAAATCCAGAAAGTAGACTTGACCCCGTTGTAATGATTACAAGAAGCCTAGGCACGTTGTTTTTGGCCCATTTTACAAAGTAACGTCCAGCCACAGCCGTCCATCCTGTTCTGGCCAAGCCTTCTCCTATTATGAATAGGGCAGCAATCATGATTACCGTCGTATTACTAAATCCGCTAAGGGTTTCAGTGATATCTAGAATTCCAAAGAGAAACAATGAAATCATAGACATCAAGGCTACCACATCGGGTGGAAACTTTCCCCAGATGAAGAGAAGAATCGTAACACCAAGTATTACCAGTAGTGTGTACATTGCTAAATGGAATAAATCAGTCCAAAGCCAATACGGGAATCTCAGAATGGAGTGTCAAAAGCTTGGTCAAACGACCTTCTGAAGGTGTCCCCGCTACTGCATGGTTCCTGGGTAAAATAGCTAGCAAATCAATGTTCTTGCCATTTATGTAATTGAGAATTCCCTGCTCAATATCCTCATTTTTGCTGAACGAATGCTCGGTATAAAAATGCTCAAGGTAGTATTCCAAAAGGTTTTCGGTCCTATCCACAACAGCTTCTTCAGCATATACGGATTCCTTGTAAATGGTAAGGACATGTACTTTGGAATTGAAAGTTCTCGCTACAGTCAAAAGCATGTTCAACACCCCTTTGTCCTCAATTTCTTCCTTACCCATTACCAAGGCTATTTCCTTGGGTTGGCTGATTTCACATCCGTAAGGGATCGATATTACAGGGCAATTAGCTTCCAAGACCAATTTTGATGTATGTGTAATTGCTTCATCCGTAGTTTTGTCTCCCATAGTGCCCATGATGATCAAATCCGCCTTTTGGTTGACTTGTGTGACCAAAACGGTTTCTATGAAATTACCGGAGACACTATTCAATTTCGGTTCGTTCTTTGTCTTTATGTTGAACGAATCCAAAACTTTTTTGAAGTTTTCATTAAGTTCTTTTTCTTCATGCTCTGAAGATGGCATAACTCCAACATACAACGCCAAAATATTGGTATCTCTATTTGGACCCACAAAGTTGATGGAATACTCCAATGCATTCACGGAAGCTTCGGAGAAATCGAAAGGAATTAGAATTTTATTTAGTGTGCTCATACCTATATGTTTTTAATTTCACTTCAAATGTAGAACTGACCTTCGACCTAAAACATGACAGAAATCAGCTTTGTGGAACCCTCCATTAAGGTAGCGTAATTTTTAATGATTTTATGCCCTTAATCCAATTTTATTTGGCACCATAATTAGCTACCTTTAAGACATAAACCATCTTCAGCTTTAACTAATATGGATATTGTCATTGGAATTGATATAGGAGGTACAAAAACCAAAATAGGTTTGGTCAACAAAGAAGGGGAATGTCTCGAAAAAACCTTTTTCCGAACAAAGGAATTCCCTGATTTGGACGACTATCTTAACAAACTAAAAAAAGCTTCTGAAAATCTTATCCAAGGCGTCAGCACTCCTTTGAACATCTTAGGATGCGGAATCGGCGCACCAAACGCCTCCAGCAAGAATGGAACAATTGAAAACGCCAGTAACCTGCTTTGGAAAGGCAGTGTACCTTTTCTTGAAAAATTCCAGAAAAAAATGCCCATGCCCATGCGCATTATGAATGATGCTAGCGCCGCCGCTTTGGGAGAAATGCTTTTCGGCAGTGCCAAAAATATGACGGATTTTATTGCTATAACTTTAGGTACTGGATTCGGTGCAGGCATTGTGGCCAATGGAAAATTGATAGACGGTTTTGATGGTTTTGCAGGAGAGTTGGGCCATGTGGATATGACAATAGGTGACGGAAGATTGACAGGACTAGGTGTAAAAGGTGGATTGGAAGCTTATGTTTCAGCTACTGGGCTGAAAAGAACCATTTTGCATATGCAAGCTAAATACCTAGTGGATAGTCGGTTTAGAGGTATAGCTTTTAACGATTTGCATGGCGAAGATATCACCAAAGCTGCAGAAGAGGGGGATAAAATTGCCTTAATGGCCTTTGATTACACCGCGAAGATTATGGCACAGGCACTGGCCAATTTTACCGCATTTACCCAACCCGAAGCTTTTATTCTTATGGGTGGACTAACCAACAGCGGTAAATGGATAATGGAGCCTTTAGAGCAGTACTTTAATGAGTTTCTTTTGGATGTATATAAAGGAAAAGTAAAACTGATGCATTCCGGCATGCAAGGCAAAACAGCAGCCATTTGCGGCGCTGCGGCCCTTATCTGGGAAACCCATTCATAATATCAATTCTTTCCGGCCAAATCTGATTTTTATCATAGTATCCAAGAGTCAAAAAACGAAAACTTTGCTCCTGAAAGTCAAAGCTTTTAGGCATGGGTCCAATAAGGTTTTTTTCGATACTCCTTTTATACATTCTATCCTTTTCCCCTACACTTCTTTTTTCCCAAACTACTTCCGAAAATGAATATGGTTCTTGGTTTGTACTAAGCGGAACTAACATCATTGGAGAAAAATGGAGCATTCCCACGGTTGGCATATTAAGACACCATGGTATGTGGGAAAACTATGAGTTTGCATTCGTTCGAACTGGAATCAATTACCATGCAAGTCAAAAGGTGCAACTTGGGCTAGGAGGTGCTTTTCTTGACTCCAAGCATTATTTGCCAGGAGAAGATATTGAAATCGGGCGTCAGTTTTGGTTCTATCAGCAACTTAGAATGAAATCTAAATGGTACCGCTATTCATTAGATCACCGCTTACGATTGGAAAACCGTTGGATACATCGGGAACAAGATGTTTATTTTAATGCAAGGGTTAGATACAGAATACAGTTTATTAAACCATTAGTCCAGCGAATATATGTGCGAAGTTTTAATGAGTTGTTTGTCAATCTCAACGAAAATTTATTCAACCAAAACCGCTTATATATAGGTATAGGATTTAAGGCTTCCAAAAATCTAAATATTGATTTCGGGTATTTAAAAAATCATTTCAACTCCCATCAAAATGATGTTATCCGAATGGGCGTTCAGTTCAAAACGAACATGGCTTCAGGAAAGAAAAACTTTGCAAAAAAAGGAAGTTCCAAAATAAGGGCGTAAGCCTATCGGTTTCCGTAACCTGATGATTATCATGTTTTAAGCGTTGGTACATAGCTAAATTTATGTTATTAAATAGTAAACGTCATGAAACCAAAAAAGAATCCCAACGCAGAAATAGGCAGAAATAGTAGTCTCTATTTCATGATAGGCCTTACCTCCATTTTGTTCGTTACTTGGCAAGCCCTCGAAGTGAAAGTATATGATAAAGAAACGGAAGTTCTTGACATAGTTCAGGTTGATGACAATCTTGACGAAGAAGTTCCTATAACCAAAAATGTGATTACCGCGCCACCTCCACCTCCACCCTCCGCTCCAGATGTGATTGAGATTGTAGAAGATATGGAGGATGTTGAGGAAACAGTTATAGAAAGTACAGAAAGTAGTCAAGATCTTTTTATAGAAGATGCCGTGGTCCGTATTGATGATGTGGAGGTTGGAGAAGAGGAAGAAGAAATATCGGTTCCTTTCGCGATTATAGAAAATGCTCCTGTTTTTCCAGGGTGTGACACTTGTCCTACCGAGGAAGAACGAAGGGCCTGTTTTAATCAAAAAATCCAGGAACATATCGTTAAAAACCTTAATTACCCAGCATCCGCCTTGGAAATGCGTATTACTGGCCGTGTTTTTGTGAAGTTTGATATCGACTCTAAAGGTCGCGTCACCAACATTCAAAGAAGGGGACCGGATAGATTACTCGAAAAAGAGGCAGAACGTCTAATTGCCTCGTTACCGACAATGAAACCAGGAATGCAACGCGGTAAGGCAACTAAAATAAGCTATGCCATCCCTATAAACTTCATGATTAAGTAGGAGTGTTTATGATACTGACAATTGTCATATTTTCTAAATATGACCGGAATTAATTTAGCCCAATAAATAGAGGTTTATGTGTAATCTGATTCAAAAATACAATGTTCCGGGGCCGCGATACACCAGCTATCCCACAGTCCCGTATTGGAACTTGGAAACCTTTTCCGGTAAGCTTTGGAAAGGCACAATAACCAAGGTGTACGCTGAGAACAAGGATGAAGGCATCAGTTTATATATTCATCTTCCATTTTGTGAAAGTATGTGTACGTTTTGCGGTTGCCACAAACGAATTACCAAAAGGCACGATTTGGAATTACCTTATATAAAAGCTGTTCTTAGGGAATGGGAATTGTACGTGAATCTTCTTGGCGAAAAACCCGTGATTAAGGAGTTACATCTTGGCGGGGGAACTCCCACCTTTTTCTCACCAGAAAACCTGACCTTATTAATTCAAGGTATCTTAAGAAAAGGGCAACGGGCCATAGATGCTGAGTTTAGTTTTGAAGGACATCCCAATAACACTACTAAAGCGCATTTACAGGCCCTTTACAATGTTGGGTTCAAAAGAGTATGTTTTGGCGTACAGGATTACAACGAAACCGTGCAAAAAGCAATAAACCGAATTCAACCTTTTGCTAACGTAAAAAAGGTAACCGAATGGGCAAGGGAAATAGGATACACCTCAGTAGGCCATGATATAATTTATGGGCTGCCATTCCAGACTTTAAAAGATGTAAAACAGACGGTTTTAAAAACCCAGGAGTTACAGCCAGACCGAATTGCCTTCTATAGTTATGCCCATGTTCCTTGGATAAAGGGTAATGGACAACGAGGTTATAGGGATGAAGACCTCCCTAGTGGAGCACAAAAAAGAGCCCAATATGAAATGGGTAAAAAAATGCTCACTGATTTTGGGTATAGGGATGTGGGCATGGATCACTTTTCACTTCCTACGGACAGTCTATTCAAAGCTATGTCAAAAGGAGAACTGCATAGAAACTTTATGGGCTATACACCTTCAAAAACCAACCTGATGATAGGTCTGGGGGTTTCCAGCATAAGTGACAGTTGGTATGGTTTTGCCCAAAATGTGAAAAGTCTAGAAGAATATCAAAACCTAACTTCCCATGGCCTTTTACCCATTTTCAGGGGCCATATCTTGAATACCGAAGATGAAATCATACGCAGACACATCCTTGATTTAATGTGCCGATATGAAACCAAAATAACTGAAGAGAAAAACCACTTGGAAGCCTATTCCCAAATCAAATTAAGTCTGATGGAGATGATGAATGATGGTTTGGTGGAACTAGCGTCCAACATCATAAAAGTTACTGATAAAGGAAAGCCTTACATACGAAACATTTGTATGGCATTCGACCTTAAATTATATAGAAAAAAACCGGAAACACGCTTGTTTTCGATGACCGTTTAATCTTAAAAACCATAAAAATGAAAGGTATAATTGTCCCAGTCGATTTTTCAGAACAATCCGAAAATGCGCTACAAGTAGCTGCTTCTTTAGCCAAAAAGCATGATTCCGAGCTTTATGTGCTTCATATGTTGGAACTCTCTCCATCCATTATGAGCGAATCAGGATATATAGCACAAGAACAAGTAGTCCATCTGATTAAAGTTGGTGAGAAACGATTCAATGATTTCTTGGATAAACCGTATTTGAAGGGTATCAAAATTATTCCCATAATCAAACACTATAAGGTTTTTCAGGAAGTTAATGAAATAGCCCAAAAACATGATATAGAACTCATCGTAATGGGTTCTCACGGAACGGATGGCCTAAAGGAAATTTTCATAGGCTCCAATACTGAACGTGTCGTTCGAAGTTCTGATATTCCGGTGCTTGTTGTAAAAGGTGAAGTAAAACAATTCGAGTTAAATAATTTTGTCTTTGCCTGCGATTATAAAGAGGAAAATATTCCTGCTCTGAAAAAGGCCAAGCAAATGGCCGAGGTATTCGATGCTAAATTGAACTTGGTTTACATTAACACTCCAGGGGATGAGTTCTTAAGTACGGAAGACGCCTATAATCGAATTTCAAAATTCTTGAATTTGGCCAAGGAAGGTCTTGAAGTGGAAATCTATAATGACTATTCTGTTGAAAAAGGCATATTGAACTATAGTGAAACTGTTGGTGCCGATTTAATTGGCATCCCTACCCATGGAAGAAGAGGACTTATCCACTTCTTTATGGGAAGCATTGGAGAAGATGTTGCAAATCATTCCAATATTCCGGTAATCACTTTTAAAATATAATGGTTGGACTTTTTTGGTTGGTTAGTTTATTATTTAAGTAGTAGTTCAACAAAAGAAAGGGAGGCAATTGCCTCCCTTTTTATTTTTCTATGCTCCGTTAAAACGATTATAAGCTGCCTCTTCCAATTCCTCCCTAAAATCCGGGTGTGCAATTGAAATTAAAGCCTCCGCTCTTTGTTGGAGGTTTTTGCCATACAAATTGACCACCCCATATTCCGTTGCCACATAATGCACGTGTGCTCTGGTTGTAGTAACCCCAGCACCTTCCTTTAAAAAAGGAACTATTTTAGAAACGCCTTTATTTGTAGCCGAAGGCATGGCAAAAATGGGCTTTCCACCTATCGATAAAGAAGCTCCACGAATAAAATCCATTTGCCCCCCTACTCCAGAAAACTGTCTGCTACCAATGGTATCTGCACAAACTTGACCTGTCAAATCAATTTCTATAGCACTGTTGATTGCCGTCACCTTCGGGTTTCTTCGAATTCGGGCCGTATCATTGGTATAGCCAGAATCCCTGAAATCACATATGGGATTATCGTCTATAAAATCATATAATTTTTGAGAACCCACTGCAAAGCAACTCACAATTTTACCCAATTTCACCTTCTTCTCAGCACCATTTATAACGCCACTCTCAATTAGAGGCAAAACACCATCTGAGAACATTTCTGTATGAATCCCCAAATTTTTGTGGTTTCCTAAATTGGAAAGTACCGCGTTGGGAATATTTCCAATTCCCATTTGCAAGGTTGCACCATCTTCGATTAAGGAAGCCACGTTCAATCCAATCTTGTTTTCAATTTCAGAAAGTTCTCCAGCCTCATGTTGATGAATAGGTCTATCAACTTCTGCAGCGGCAGTAATTTCGTCTACATGTATAATTCCCGTTCCATGGGTTCGAGGAACTTGGGGATTAATCTGGGCGATTACCTTTTTAGCCGTTCTAATAGCGGGCAACGCTACATCTACCGAAACCCCTAAGGAGCAAAATCCATGTTTATCCGGGCTTGAAACTTGAACAATTGCTACATCCAAAGGCAAAATATTGTTCTTGAACAGCCAAGGAATCTCGCTTAAAAAAATGGGTATATAACCCGCATTTGGTGTGTTTACTGCTTTTCGAACATTACCTCCCACAAAACATGAGTTAAGCTTGAAGGTATTATAATAAGGCTCTTGTACATACTTAGCTGAGCCTTCAGTATGAATTGAAATAAGCTCTACATTATTTAGTTCATTGTGCCTTTCACAAAGTCCATCAATAAGTTCATTTGGGGTCATTGCAGCACCTTGTAGAAATACTCGGTCACCTGACTTTACTTCTTTGACCACTTCTTCAATGGAAGTAATTTTCATAGTTAAATCGTTTATGGTTGGTGGCATTCAATATTAGCTGAAGCCACATTACTCTGGGAAATTTTTGGTGAAACGTAGGGGATGCCCAAGCCCAAACCTCGAACTATGAACAATAAGCCCACCATGACTACAAAAATAGGGATAGCCTTCTTAACTTTTGATTTTACAGGGCCCTTTAACCATTTACTGGAATAAACTACTGTGGTCATCAATGGAATGGTTCCTACCCCGAACAAAACCATGTAAAGTCCTGCTTGAAGTTGATTCCCCATGGCAATAGCACCCAAAGTGGCCATGTAAACCAACCCACAAGGAAGAAAACCGTTTAGAAAACCTATCGTAAGGAAAGTATCTGCGGTTTTTTTCTTTAGTTCAGCTCCTAATTTTGATTTTACCCTTCCTATGAGCCTGTATACAGGAGCCGCTAATTTAGTGGCCTGCGCATTCCTTCTCGGCCACAGCACCAATACTACCATAGCTACACCGACAATAATCGATAACTTTTGTTGAATTCCAAATAGTGCCAAACCCTTACCCAAAAAACCAAATAGCAATCCGATAATGCCATAAGCCAAAAGCCTACCTCCATGATAAAGCGATAACTGACCTATTTTGCGCAAGTTGTTTTCTTTATCTACTGGAAGTAAAAAGGCAATAGGACCACACATGCCTAAACAATGCAGGCTTCCTAAAAACCCAAATAGTATGGCAGAGAGAAGAAGCATTTAATACGTTAGTTTTTCTTTATGTAAAAAAACTTGTTTTTTGTAATTCCAAGATACAGTAATGTCCCAGCGACCGTCCACCAAGCGATTGTCAGGTATGAGCAAATGTGTATTGGACAAACTTATGGGAAAGTCAAAATCCAAGTGCTTGTTAGACGGCCTATATAGGGACACTTTACCTGTAATATTTTTAGGGTCAAATTGTTCCGGGAAAATGATTAGGATGCCCTCCTCTTTCTTTTCCACTTTCAATTTGGCTTCACTTTTTAAAGCAGAATTTTCAGCATCAATCTCTTTTTGATAAGCTAACTCTTGTTTGTAGTAGTCCGTTGTTACCAAGTCATGATTGACACGGTCATCCATACTCATTCTTACCACAAAATAGAGGATGAAGCAAATGAATGCGATAAATGCCAATACTATTCCAGTTCCCCAATTAATTTTCATATCCTTATGTTTTAATTATAGCTTCTTGGTGCTAAAAACTGGGTGTTTGTGGTCTCAATGAGTTCCTCACCACTATATACTCCAATCTTCAATCGATCCTTGTCGCCATTTAATGCTGAATTATTTATCTCTATAAAAAGTGTACCCTCAGCCAGTTCTTCTGCTGGTACTTCAAAACTGTCTTTAGACACCAACTTGATTGTTCCATTATGGGACAATAACTTAAAGCTTACATCTGATATATCTTTGGTAGTCTTGTTCACCAACTTGTAGGTATACACATTACTGATAATGTTATTAGCCTTACGCTCATAAAGTTGACCTGGAAGTCTTAATATATTGGCTTCCAACTCATTTCTAAGAAATAGCATTCCTATCAATACCCCAACCAAAATACCCAGTACAGCGGTATACCCTTTCATACGGGGCGTAAACCGAAACTTTTCCTTCTTGGTAATTTCATTTTCGCTTGCATAGCGAATAAGCCCCCTTGGCTTGTTTATTCGATCCATAATATGATCGCATTCATCAATACAAGCGGTACAGTTGACACATTCCAATTGGGTTCCATTTCTAATATCAATTCCAGTTGGACATACATGAACGCATTGAAAGCAGTCTATGCAATCTCCAAAACCCAGAGCGTCCCTATCTTCATTCTTTCTGAATTTTTTCCTTCCATTTTCAGCTTCGCCACGTTTGTGATCATAGGCCACAACGATAGATTTGTCATCTAGAAGTACGCCCTGCAATCTTCCGTAAGGACAGGCGAT
This sequence comes from Bacteroidota bacterium, assembly GCA_039184805.1. GTDB lineage: Bacteria > Bacteroidota > Bacteroidia > Flavobacteriales > Flavobacteriaceae > Flagellimonas. The sequence continues at coordinate 27,202 of JBCDAX010000013.1, forward strand.
AATGCACACCTGTTCACGAAACCAAGCAAATACGAAGTAGAAAACACCTGTGAATATCAAAAGGGGAATAATAGTTCCCAAATGGGCCTTAGGACCTTCTACTATATATTGGATGAGTCTATTACTTCCAATCAAATAAGCCAGAAAAACATTCGCAATGAGATATGATATGAGAAAAAAGACACTCCATTTCAGTACTCGTTTTTGAATTTTTTTAGCATTCCAGGGGGACTTATCCAATCGCATTTGTGCCCCTCTATCCCCATCAATCCAATATTCAATCCTTCGGAAAACCATTTCCATAAAAATGGTCTGGGGACACATCCACCCACAAAAAATACGCCCATAGGCCACCGTAAAAAGAGCCACAAAAATTACCCCAGCTATCATAGAAATGACCACCAAATGAAAATCTTGCGGCCAAAAGGGAAAACCAAAGATATTGAAGCGTCGCTCCAATACATTGAACATCAAAAACTGATGCCCATTGATTTTGATGAACGGAGAAGCAATAAGAAAAAGCAATAAGGCGTAACTTACATATTTCCTATAATCGTAGAACCTACCGCTAGGTTTCTTGGGATATATCCAAGCCCTCTTCCCTTCTTCTGTGATCGTCCCTATGGAATCCCTAAAGTTCTCCTCCATTTCCTTTTTCTTTCTAGCACATTGGACAAAAAATCCTCAAATCATCTGCTATTCTAAACTCACATCCGTAGAGTCAGCACTTTGTTCTGGAAGCCCAGTTTCAATTTCTTCCGCGTTAGGATCCACCCAAACATCTCCTTCAGGAGCTTTTGGATTGGCGGGTGTAGTCCCGCCTAAGGTTAAAATATAACTGGCCACCTGAGCCATTTCCACAGGTTTTAAACTTTGTTTCCATGCTACCATACCTTTACCATCCCTTCCTCCTTCGGAAATGGTATTAAACACATTCTTAATCCCGCCACCTAGAATCCAGTATTCATCTGTAAGATTAGGCCCAATTCCTCCACCTCCATCTGCCATATGACAGACAACACAATTGGTCGTGAACACTTTCTCCCCGGCACTCAGGTCAGAAGCATCTGCTAAAAATTCCACGGTATTTACATCTACTAGGTTTTTGGCTGTTTTCCGGTACTCTTCAATGGCTATTTTTGCTGCAGCCACCTCCTGTTCATACTCCAAAGCTTGATCATAATCACCTGCAATGTGAAACCTGATCAGATAAATTACTCCAAAAATGATAGTGGCATAAAACATATACACCCACCAAGGAGGAAGTACATTATCCAACTCCCGGATACCATCGTAGTTATGATCCATGATGATTTCTTGTTCTCTCTCAATGGCCCTACTACGGGTGAGTCTTTGGTACATTTGCTTGCCCCAAGTCCATTCCCTTTTTTGATTTTTTGAAAGGATATAACGCTCTTTCGCTTCCTCAGAAAGCGTTTGAAACATCACATTCTCTATGGATTTCAAAATGAGTTCAATGGCAATAAGAATCATCAATACCATCAACATGAAAAACTGGGTAATGGGATATTCTATAATGGCGGGTTTATCTCCAGAGTCGATAAAATACTCCATCAATCCAAAGATCAAAAAGAATAATACCGGAATCCGAATCCACCAAGGTGTTCTAGTACTCATAGTTTTATGGTTTGTTGTTGTAATCGTTATCTAATGGCAATTCTCCCATTTCCTTGATATGTTCTTTGGAGGCGGTTGCCACCCACCAGAACAACAAGACAAAGAAGATGAAAAATATAAGTAGGGATACCATGGGGTAGTTTGCAATTCCCTCAATACTATCCATGTGATTTTTAACATATTTCAGCATAACTATTTGTTTTGAGAGATTAATCCATCTGTATCTTTTACCTTGATATCTGTCCCTAGACGCTGCAGATAAGCGATTAAGGACACGATTTCCCTATCCCGCATCTCGATAAAGTCTTCGCCATTTTCTTGGGCGTACTTTTTATCCGCCTCGTATGTCCTCACAAATTCAGGATCGGCATACAGGTTCTTTTCAATTTGAAGGGCTTGAGCGGCCATGGACTCCTGAGCGGTTTCAATATCTTCATCCGTATAAGGGACGCCCAATTTCACCATAACCCGCATTTTAGCCTCTACTGAACTTCTATCATGCGCATTGGTCACCAACCATTGGTAAGCCGGCATTATGGATCCTGCAGAAGTACTTTGGGGGTCGTACATGTGATTTAAGTGCCAGTTGTCCGAATACTTCCCTCCTACACGGAGCAAATCAGGTCCGGTTCGCTTACTTCCCCAGAGAAAGGGGTGGTCATATACAAACTCGCCCGCCTTGGCATATTCACCATATCGTTCCACCTCACTTCGGAAAGGACGGATCATCTGTGAGTGACAACCCACACATCCTTCACGGATATAAAGGTCTCTACCCTCAAGTTCAAGAGGTGTATAAGGTTTGACGCTTGTAATTGTTGGAATATTGGATTTTACCAAAATAGTTGGCACAATTTGGATAATTCCTCCTATTAGAATAGCAATTGTGGCCAAAATGGTCAACTGAACCGGCTTTCTTTCCAACCAGTTGTGGAATGTTTCTCCAGCCAATCTTCTTTTGGAAACTTTAGTAAGTGGAGCTGCTTCGGCCAACTCATCCTCAACACTACTTCCCTTTCTAATAGTCACTACAACGTTGTACACCATAATGAGCATACCTACTATGTAAAGGCTACCTCCAATGGCACGCATCCAGTACATAGGAATAATTTGGGTTACGGTTTCCAAGAAGTTACCATATACCAAACTCCCATCTGGGTTAAAATCTTTCCACATCAATGCTTGGGTGAACCCTGCCACATACATGGGAAGCGCATAGAGTATAATTCCAAGAGTTCCTATCCAAAAATGGAAATTGGCCAACCCTTTGGAATGTAATGTTGTCTTAAACATTTTGGGCACCAACCAATAGATCATACCAAAGGTTAAGAAGCCGTTCCAGGCCAAAGCTCCCACATGTACGTGAGCGATAATCCAGTCACTAAAGTGTGCTATGGCGTTTACGTTTTTTAGAGAAAGCATAGGACCTTCAAAAGTGGCCATACCATACCCTGTGATGGCAACCACCATAAACTTCAATGTGGCATCACTTCTTACTTTATCCCATACTCCACGAAGGGTCAACAATCCATTGATCATACCTCCCCAGGAAGGTGCTATCAACATTACAGAAAAGACAACTCCCAAGTTCTGTGCCCAATCTGGTAAAGCGGAATACAACAAGTGGTGAGGACCAGCCCAGATATAGATGAAAATCAAAGACCAGAAGTGGACAATGGAAAGTCTATAGGAATAGACGGGTCTATTTGCTGCTTTTGGTACGAAGTAATACATCAATCCAAGGAAAGGTGTGGTTAAAAAGAACGCTACAGCATTGTGCCCGTACCACCATTGTACCAAGGCGTCTTGTACACCTGCGTATACCGAGTAACTTTTTAAGGCAGCTACAGGAAGCTCCAAACTGTTGAAAATGTGAAGCACTGCCACGGTTACAAATGTGGCCAGATAGAACCATACCGCAACATATAAGTGGCGTTGTCTTCGTTTTAGGATAGTTCCAATCATATTCCAACCGAACACCACCCAAACAACTGCAATGGCCAAATCAATAGGCCACTCCAATTCTGCATATTCCTTCGATGTTGTATACCCTAAAGGAAGCGTTAGTGCCGCAGCCACAATAATTAATTGCCATCCCCAAAAATTGATGTTGCTCAGTGCATCACTGAACATCCTTGCTTTAAGCAGACGTTGAAGGGAATAATATACCCCCGCAAAGATGGCGTTCCCCACAAAAGCAAAAATCACAGCGTTGGTATGTAATGGACGTAGACGTCCAAAACTTAGCCATGAAATTCCATCAGTGATATTTGGGAACAAAAACATAAAGGCCAAAAGAAGACCTACCAACATACCTACCACGCCCCAGAGCATGGTCGCATATAAAAACTTTTGAACGATTTTGTTATCGTACCGAAACTGTTCTATTTCCATATTTATTGATTAGTATCTTGAATTTGATTAGTTATTTCTGTCTTTTTGGCTTGGGAATCCTTTTCAGGTTCCACCAGTTCATCTTCAAAAAGCATTCGAACCGAAGGGGTATATGAATCATCATACTGCCCTGCCCTTACCGACCTAATAAAGGCCATGAAAAACACGAAGGCGACACATATACTAATGGTCAGCAATACATAAATAACACTCATACCTACCTGAATTTGGTGTAAAACTACATTCGCTTTATTGGTCAAAAAATGACTTATATCAGCTTTAGAATTATTTTAGTTTCCTCCCCAAAAAATTGACACAAACTGTGGTAAATGCCACCACGCTTATCGAACTTAAAGGCATCAGAATAGCGGCTATAACGGGTTGTAATTGACCCGTAACTGCGAAATACAATCCAACCAGATTGTAACAAAGGGATAGAAGAAAACTTATCTTGATTATTTGTATTGACTTGCGAGACAACTCCATGAAAAGCGGTAATCTTTCCAGTGCCATAGCATCCAAAATACCATCACAGGCCGGAGAGAACACGTTGATGTTTTCCGAAACCGCGATACCCACATTACTTTGTGCGAGGGCTCCAGCATCATTCAATCCGTCCCCTACCATTAAAACCTCATGGGATTGCTGCAGGTCTCTTATGAAATTCAGTTTGTCTTCGGGTTTTTGATTGAAGGCAATCTTGGCGTTGGAGGGCAGAATTCTCTGAAGTCTTAACTTCTCCCCATCATTGTCTCCTGAGAGAATTCCCAATTCCATAGTTTTTTGCAATTCTCGGAACATTTCGTCTACTCCTTCGCGATATTGATTTTTGAAGACAAACCTTCCCTTTACTTCTTCGTCCGTGCTTACGTAGACAGAAGTATTCAGTGCTTGGGATACCTTTTCTTCTCCCACATATGAAGCTGAACCCACTTTCATGTTATGCTGGTTCGTTTTTGCCTCCAATCCTTGGCCTTCATATTCATGGAATTCATCCAGAGTGACAATATCGTTGTACTTTAATATAGAATAGAGTGAGCGGCTTAAGGGGTGACTAGAAGCTCTCAATGTAGTTTTGAGCATATTCTTTTCTTCATTAGTCAGTTCTATCCCTTCATAAAAAATTGCATCTTGTTGGGTGGTTGTTATGGTTCCTGTTTTATCAAAAATGGCCGTATCAATTTTGGCTAAGCGTTCAATGACGTTGGTATTTTTCAAGTAGAGTTTATGCTTTCCAAAAATGCGCAACATATTCCCTAGTGTAAATGGTGCCGCCAATGCAATAGCACAAGGACATGCAATAATCAGCACGGCCGTAAAAACATTCATGGCCAGACCAGGTTCAACAACCAACCAGTAGGCGGTTGCAATAGTTGCAATACTTAATACGGCTAGGGTAAATCTTCTACCTATTCCGTCCGTCAAGGTTTGAAAATTGCTTGCCTTGTCTTTTGAAAAGACCGAATTACCCCATAGTTGGGTGAGGTAACTTTGGGAAACGGATTTTTGCACCTCAACTTCCAAAACTCCCGAAAGTTGTTTCCCACCAGCAAACAGTCGGTCCCCCTCTTCTTTCGTAACAGGTTTTGATTCCCCAGTAACAAAACTATAATCGACTTCCGCTGTGCCTTTTACCAAAACGCAATCCACAGGCAAGATTTCCTGATTGCGAATCAATAGCCGGTCCCCCTTCCTTATATTGTATATTTGGATGTTTTCTTCCCCTTTATCAGTTAAGCGGGTTACGGCTATCGGGAAGTAGGATTTGTAGTCCCGCTCAAAAGAAAGAAAGGCATACGTTTTCTGTTGAAAGAACTTCCCTAACAACAAAAAAAATACAAGCCCCGTAAGACTATCAAAAAAGCCGGAACCCAAATCCCAAATAATATCCACGGAACTTCTTAGAAAGAGCACTAAAATTCCCAAAGCAATGGGTACGTCAATATTCAGCATTTTTGAACGAAGCCCTTTAATGGCAGATTTAAAATAATCTTGCGCCGCATAAAAGACTACAGGTAATGAGAAGGCAAACATTAGCCATCTGAATACTACTTTGTATTGTTCCAACCAAAACTCTTCTACCTCAAAATATTCTGGAAAAGAAAATAGCATTACGTTTCCAAAAGCAAAACCAGCAACCCCCAATTTGTATAGTAAAGATCTATCTACTTTGGAGTTCTTCTTTGCATAATCCTCTAAAGAGAGATAGGGCTCATATCCAACACTTGCTAACAAGAGCACCAAGGTTTTTAGGGTAAAGCCTTCTGTTTTATAGGTGACACGAATAGTTTTTGCAGGGAAATTCACTTGTGATACTGAGATGGCCTCATGCAACCTATTTAAGTTTTCCAACAGCCATATACAAGAGCTACAATGAATGTTAGGAATGCTTAAATTGACCACTTGAACCCCTTCCTCATCAAATTCCACTAATTGGGAAACGATTTCTGGGTTGTCCAGAAAATCATATTTCTGCTGAATAGGATTAGGAGTAGAACCTGCCTTAGCTTCCAACTCATAAAAGTAGGACAACCCATTATCGGAAAAGATTTCATACACTGTTTTGCAACCGTGACAACAAAAAACCTTCTCATCATAATGGACGGGACCACTCTCGCAGGAATCCCCACAATGATAGCACGTTTTATCCAACATACACTTTTGCTTTTACCTGATACAAAAGTGCTATAGATGAACGGGTTAAAATATGACTTATGTCAGCTTTTACGGAATTGCCTCAAAGTATCTTTGCTATATGGTTAAGCAGGTTGAAATAAGGAACAGGCAATTAAAGGATTTTGAATCGCTATCTTCAATAGCCCGAGAACGCCTTTTATCAACATCGGAATCCATAAAACTTCCCAAGGGCAGCTTGATTTTTGAGGAAAGCCAGCCCTTAAACAAACTTTTTTGCATTAAGAAAGGAGCCTGTAAATTCAGCAAGGTAGATAATTCTGGACAAGAACATATCCTACGGTTTTTGGGTGAAGGCGAGGTAATGGGCAAAAGATCTGTGGTCACCAATTTAGGAGCTCGAGTAAGCGCAGTTGCACTGACGGAAACTGAACTTTGCTGTTTGGACAAAACGGAGATTCAAAAAAACTTGGAGGAAAATCCAAAGTTTTGCCAAGATTTTCTGGATTCATTGATTGAAGATGCCGACATTAATGAAACCACACGTATGCTGTTCTACTCACATAAGGGTTTTAAATCGCGATTGGCCATGCTCCTATTATATCTTTTGAAAAAGTTTGGAACTAACTCAGAAGGAAAACTTAATATAAAAATAAAGCGGGATGATATGGCCACTGTGCTGGGAACTTCGCCAGAGTATATTATTAATTTACTCAAGAATTTCAAGCGGTTAAAATTAATTGATGTCAAAAAGAGAGAATTGTATATTTTGTCTAAATCAGGATTAGAAATCATGGCCGCCTAAATCCTAAAAAATTACAGGTTTCATCTCCAAAAGAAACCGTAATTTTATAAGTGTCAGGTAAAATTAAATTATGGAAAATAGCAGGTGTGAGAATTGTATCATAAGGCAGTTTAACTCCCTACGTGCCATGAGCAAGGAGGAGCTGAAAAAAGTATCTGATTCCAAGACCACTAAAAAACTCAAAAAGGGAGAACCTCTTTTTGAAGAAGGTGAAAAACTGAATGGTGTTTTCTGTGTGCGCAATGGGGTCTCCAAATTATCTAAACTTAGTGCGAATGGTAAAGACCAAATTGTAAAATTGGCCACTAAGGGTGAAGTAATTGGACAGCGATCTGTAATTGCCGAAGAATCTGCTAACTTATCAGCTATTGCAGTTTCCGATATGGAGGTATGTTTTATCCCTAAAGAAAGTATCAATACCACCCTCCAAAGCAATCCCAACTTTACCTTGGAAGTTCTACGCCACATGGCTCATGATCTTAAAGAAGCGGATGATGTAATTGTAAATATGTCCCAAAAAACGGTAAAACAGCGCGTTGCCGAAGCCTTTCTCTATTTAAAAAACAACTTTGGGGTGGATGAAGATGGTTTTCTCATGTTAACGCTGTCTCGAGAGGACATATCCAATGTGGTAGGGACCGCAACAGAATCGGCCATACGTATCATTTCCGATTTCAAAAAACAGGGACTTATCCATACTTCTGGCAAAAAGATAGGTATCAAAGACGAGAAGAAGCTCCAAGACCTTGTGGATGGCTTCTAACTTCAGAAGATGACAAATGTCATAGTACGCCCATGACGGGTAATCTAATTTTACATTGTTTTTAGTAATGGAACAATGCAAAAGATTCTTATACCTACAGATTTTTCGGAAAATGCATGGAATGCCATTTCGTACGCCATGCACTTGTTTCGAGATAGAAAGTGTACGTTTTACTTTTTGAATACGTATACCCCAGTAATTCCCAGCAGTCGTTTTATGGCCAATATAGTAGATGGTGTGCGCATTGTGGATGCCGTTAGGGATGCTTCCCAAAAAGGCTTACAACAAACCGTAGAACAGGTAAAAAAGGAATTCAATAACTCCAACCATATTTTCGAAACCATTTCATCCTTCAATTTGTTGGTCGAAGAAGTGAAAGACGTTGTAGAAGAATTCGGAATCCATCTTGTGATTACCGGAACCAAGGGTGCCTCAGGTATTGATGAAGTTTTTATGGGCAGTAATACGGTCCGTATCATCAAAAACACCAAAAGATGTCCTGTTTTGGCCATACCTCAACACTTTGACTTTATAGCACCTTCTGAAATTGCTTTCGCGACAGATTTCAACCGTTTTTACAGCAGTTCGGAATTACAGCCCTTATTGGATTTGGCCGATATGTTTAAAGCCACTATTCGAATTGTTCACGTGCAGTACAAGTTGAAGGCCCTTTCAGAGCTACAACAATTCAATCTGAACATGTTGAGACGTTATATGAAGGATACGGAACATTATGTCCATACCGTTTCGGAACTAAATTCTGTCTCCCATACCCTAGAAATGTTCTCAGAGGAGTTGGATATCCATTTATTGGCTATGTTGAACTATCAGCACAGCTATATGGAAAAAATGACTCGGGAACCCATTGTGAAACGAACTGCTTTCCATACCCAAATTCCTTTATTTGTTATTCCAGAATTGGGTATGAATGGCGTAGCTACTCCCGTTGAGGAAGAGCGAGCCTTGTTTAATTGAAGGAAATATTCTTTTTAATTACAGCTATTTTGTTCACTAAACGTATCAGCCATCCCAATGGCTTGTTGCCTTGAGAATGAATCTCTTTGAAAGAGCAAAAACCTGTCGATTCCATGAAATGATGAACGTGCAGATACCTCCATGCTATAAATACCCTCTTGGGAAAAAGTAACAAAGATGTCGTGAGCGTCATTGTCCGATGTTCGAGCTTGCCATAAAAAAGAATTGTCGTCACCACTTCTGTAAATCTTAAACCAACCATCAGAGGATGAACCCTCTGGATTGGGTTGCTTTCCAGAATCTGCAGGATAGACAATGCTACCATTATCCTTTTCTCCAAAGAAATCATTTGCATCCGGAAAACGTAACCAAGAATCGTTATGTTCGGTCCCATTATCCCCTTGCCGGAAAGAGGATTTCCATAAAAATTGATACGTTCCAGGAGCATTGATTTGGATAAGAAAGGTAACCATACCTTCTCCAGGCTGATTAAGTCTTTGTTGCCCTGTCCAGACCATATAACCTTGGCCAGAAACGTCGTTCGCGTCATTTCTAAGCTCCCAGTCTCCATCAAAATCGTTGTTTTCAAATTCGACTGAAATCAATCCATTGCTTTCAGAAAAAAAGGTAGACCCACTTTCGGGGCAGTTGTTTGAGACCATCCCATTTTGGTCATTTGAATCGTCCTGATTATCCATAGTATCTTCAGAAGATACTTCTTCGATAATTTGCTCTCCAAAAGCCTCAGAATCTGTAGAACATGAAATCGCCAATGACATAAGAAATAGCAAAATCACTTTGGGGCATAAGGCAAAAAAATTTTTTGACAAAGGCATAGCAGTAAGTTTAGGGTAATCCAAAAACGCTGCATACCAAGTCTATAGTATAAGAAAACTCTTAAAAAACCATACCGTATATCGAATAGTTAAACTATCAAATCCAAAAACCTATTTATAGTTTCCATGTCAATCCTATTCCTGCATATTGGTTGGTATACCCTCTAAAGGACCTTGAAGCCAAATTTGTGGTATTTGTCTCGCGAAAACGGCTGTAAGCAACACCAGTAAACAATAATCCCTTTATGGGTAGTTGATGTTCAAATCGTAAGGATACATCCATATATTCATATTGTAATCGTTCATCTTGGGTTCCTGGAGCATTAATTCCCGTATAATCTCGTTGTAGGTATTTTGCAGAAATAATCACCTTGGTCTTGTCATTATCAAATCGAATACGCATTCCTGGGCCATATTGATTGAATCCAGAGCGGTTTTCCAAACGATCAAAGCGCCCGTAGTAGGTCAATGACGGTTCTACCTCGATTGTTTCCCCCAACGGCAACTCATAAAAGACAGTAATTTTGGAATAGTCCCAATCCCGTTGCCCATTTTGGGGATTATCTTCTGCATTGAAAGTTTCATATAACCGCTTCTTGTAATAGGCGGTAAATCCAAATCCATGCTCATATTTTCCAGGTCTATACTCTTGTTTAGATGAGACACCCACCCCATATTCGTTGAATTGCAAGTCTCGAATCCCGAAGGCATCAAAATTCTTAAAGTTGTAAAAGCCTTCAACCGTAGTTTTATTTTGTTTAATAGGTTCAAAAGATAATCCTCCAGAAGCGCCATAATTGGTATAACCTAATGGGTTAACCAAAATATCCTGAGCTCCATCGAGCCCTTCCCGATTCATCCGTTGAAAATTGATTTCAGCCAAAATCTTAGTCTTCTTTAATAACTTATAGTCATACTTTAAGGCGACATCCAAATTCCAGTAACTATCTGAAGTATTTTCCTGAAATATGCGGGCATAGGGGGTCAACGCAATTCTAAAACGATGTCCTTTTTGCTTATAGCGATACCTGTAATCTGCAAAAACATCCAAATAACCACTACTGGCCACTAAATCAGTTTCATTTAATAAGGTGCCATTTACCAAGAGTTGGTCGGGACTCTTAAAGTAGTTGTATTCATACCCGGTTTGACTCCCTCCCTCAAATCTATGACGTTCTTGACCATAACCCAGTGCAGTAATGAACACTAGGGAAAATAAAATGTTATTTTTCATAATATGTTTTATTGGATTTAGGATAAGGTGGATTGCAATCCACATTTATTGACAAGTTGAATACCCAGACCTGGTCGCACATTGACTTCCATAATCTGGGGGCCTTTGATTTTATCAATCACCAAATCAATTCCCAAATACTCCAAGGGAAAGGCTTCTGCTGTTTTTTTGGCCAATTGCAACATGGTAAACCAGTATGGGATTTTTTTTCCATTGACTTGGGTGGTATTGTCTGGATGGTGGTTGGAATATGATTTTCCGTCGTAAACCTGGGTCAAGGTGCCCCACTTCATATCCACTCCGATACCTACTCCTTTTTGATGTAGATTCGCCTTACCATCGGACTTCGAAGTGGGCATCCGAAGCATAGCCATTAGCGGCTTTCCCTTTAAAGTGATGATGCGAAAATCAGGAACACCCTTATCATAGATTTCAGCAAAAAAAGGATGCGGAACAATACATTCCTCGATTAAACAAACATCATTGGACGCCATGGAAAACAAGCCTGAAATTGTACTGGTGATATGCTGAAAAATTTGTGCATTCGTTATTCTACGACCACTACTGGTCCATTCCCCAAACTCATTTTTCTTTAGAATCTTAATTCCATCTCCACCACAACCTTTTGCTGGTTTAATCACCAGTGAATTATGGTCCTGTAAACCCAACCATATTGTCTTTATTTGACTTATACGTTCTATCACGGCATAGGTTTCTGCACAGGCAATATCATTCTCGTGAAGAATCATTTTGGCCTTTACTTTGTCATCAGCCAACATGTAGTGTTTGCGTTGATTATGGGGATATATCAACTCGATATTCCTTCGATTAAGACCAATGACTCCCTTCGGATTTCGGACTTGAAATATTTTTTTCAACATAATTAAGCGAATTTGGAATTTAACAAGGGTTGAAATCTGAGCAATTCGGTCCATCGTAAACCGATATACCTTCCCAAAAGCATGCAGGCCGTAATGACCAGAAGCAATACTTCCGGAAATAGGATTAGAATGGTATCCAACCCTTTTAAAGAAAAGAGCAAAAAGCAGACTCCAACCGCCAACAGGGTTTGAAATAGAGTTCCCGTAGCTTTTTGATATCCATCTTCAACAATCAACTTAGAGAAACGTTCTGCGGATATGGTCAAGATGATGGTTGGAAACAAGGTTAAAGAACTCAACCAGCTTATACCGGAAGATATTCCAACGTAGTTTCCAAGCACCATCACCAAAACCATTAAGGTCAATGAAATGACCAGCTTCGGGGTATGCAACAACCCCATTGCATCAAACGGACGGGTGATCAACCCAACAAACAAAATCAAAAAAAGAAAAATAACCATCCCTGTAACCCATCCGGTTTCCAACAATGAAAAGGCGATAAGAACAGGTAGAAAGACCCCAAAGGTGCGTATCCCTACAATGTTTCTGAGAAGCGCGACCAAAAGTCCTCCTAAAGGAAGCATAAGTAATAAGAACAAATTCTTTTTAGAGATGGATTTGTTTTTTATCAGACCCCATAATGAAAAAGCAGTGACTTTTTCCACTTCTTCAGACCCTTCTTCCAATAAGGGGAGAGATTCCACTTTACTGATTTCATAAGAATAGTCAAATTGGATTCCCATGCTATGAGTAACCAAAAAGGCGTCACCTTCGTAGAGTTCCAAATAGTTTGCGGGCAAATAGGCAAAATGACCGTTTAGGGCATCAAATGGAACCCAAACCCCGTTGATGAATATTTCGGCCCAGGCATGGGAAGTTCGTCTATTGGATTCTTTAAGAATAATGCCCCCCTTAATACGCGCCGGATACCCTAAATTTCTTGCCAAGGCCACAAGTAAACGGCTTTTTCCATTGCAAGAGGCCTTGTTCCGCTCCAAAGCACTCAAGGCATCCGTAAGTGTAATTATAGGTGCCGATGGAATATTATTGACGTAATTGAATACGGCCTCTACCGTTTCCTTATCCGATGTTGCCCCCTGTTTTAAGTTCCCAGCCAATTGGGCTATGGGAGCGGCCGAAACCTGAATATGTTCAGTAGGCGCTAAGTATGATTCAAAACTGGATGAGTATGGCTCAAAGTCATCACTCAAACCAAAAACTTGTCCTTTTCCTTTAAAAACAAAGGCATAGCTAATACTTTCATACGAATTAGCCGCTTCGGTGAACCAGTTACCTCTAAGATTTGAACCTTCGGCTGTTTTATGAAATTTAATTGCTGGTGAAAGGGTATTTGTTTGCCCTAAAATTTTTTGACGACTATTGTTTTTTGGCAAAAAAGTCTTGATAAAAGTGCTACCGGAATCCGTCTTAAAAAAGAATTGATAGGTAATATGATAGCTTTCATCCGCAAGAAAGGTGGTCTTATGTTTTGAAAGCAATCCAATTTTGAAACCTATGGATATTATGGCTAATAAGGCTAGGCCGGCAAGAATGAACTTAAAATGTTTTGGGACTCGCATTACCAAGTTTTTTTTAGTTTTGATAGTAGAACAGGATACTTTGGATTCACCCCACCCCCTCTTAAAAATTTCTTTTCAATATGCCGAGTGAAAAATCCGTATGTGATAAGAAAGTCTTTAACGAGCTGTTCGATTTGAATTCAGAATCACTTCGTAATTACTTGTATTATCAATGTGGAGACTTGCAGCAAGCCGAGGATTTGGTGCAAGAAGCTTTCATCAAATTGTGGAACAACTGCAAGAAAGTCTTTTTTGAAAAAGCGCGTGGATTCTTATTCGCAGTTGCCAAGAATGCTTTTTATAATCAAGTGGAACACCAAAAAGTAGTTCTAAAATATGCTCAGCAACCTCATAAAAATTCTGATGTGGAAACTCCGCAATACCAGTTGGAGGAAAAAGAGTTTATGGTACAATTGCAAAATGCCATAGCCCAATTACCCGAAGGACAGCGTGAGGTTTTTTTGATGAACCGTATGGATAACAAAACCTACAAAGAAATAGCAGAGCTTTTGGGAGTTTCCCAAAAAGCCGTTGAGAAACGAATGCACAAGGCTTTGGTGAAATTGCGAAAGACCGTGAAGAATATTTAATCAAAAGGGGTAGGGTAGTTATGGATTTACCTGTTCCCTTTGTGAATCTTGGAAAAATATGTTCGAAGAAAAAGATGATACGATAATGGCACGTTGGCTCGCCGGGGAGTTGACCGAGGCAGAACTTACCGAGTTTGAGGCATCATCTGAATATGTGGAATACCAAAAACTGGCCTCGGGGTTACGGGCTTTTCAAAAACCTGAATTCGATAAAGAAGCACTACGTGCAAAAGTCTGGGAGAAAATTGAAAATAAGAACAACAAGAGAGTAATACGGTTAAAACCTTTATACTATACCATAGGTATTGCAGCCTCCGTGTTACTCTTATTTGGATTATTTTTCAATAAGGTTACCTATTCAACAGGGGCTGGTGAATCCAAGATGGTATCCTTACCTGATGGAAGCGAAGTGGTATTGAATGCGAAATCCAAACTTTCCCATAAACGCTTTTTTTGGTTGGAAAACAAAAAGGTTGACTTAAAGGGTGAAGGTCTTTTTATCGTGACCAAAGGCCAGGGATTCCAAGTAAATACCGCTTCTGGAACCATTAGCGTTCTGGGTACGGAATTCAATGTAAAATCCAGAAACAATGGGTTTGAGTTGCACTGTTATGAGGGTCGTGTTCGTTATGAGAATGAGGTTGAGCAACACCAAGCAACTTTAAATGCTGGAGATGCCGTTAAGTTGGATGGCAACATTTTGATGGAATTCAAACATTCGGACAAAGGCCCACTTTGGCAATCAGGAAGCAGTAGGTTTAGCAATGCCCAACTCAGTGAAGTTATGGCTGATTTTGAACTCTATTATGATATCAACTTTGAATATGCTCCAAATGTAATTCAGGGCCATTTTACGGGAACCTTTGTACATGATGATTTGGAACTCGCCCTTAAATCGATCTTCATTCCTATGGGTATTGCCTATGAGATATCCAAAGACCAAAAAACAATCGTTCTTAATGCACGCTAAGCAGAAAAAAACGTGGTTTCTCCTGCTTCTATTCTTTAGTTTATCAATAGGATACGGACAAGAGACTTTTGAAGTCAATTATGTAAACACTCCATTAAAAAGTGTGATCTCGGATATTGAAAAAAAAACGAGTTCTCTTTTTTCTTTTTCAGATGAGATAATTGCTGGAAAAACCATAACCCTAACGACAGAATCGATAACCCTTAAGGAGCTATTGATTTTTATGAGTCAAAGTACCGATTTAACCTTCGAAAGGATTGGAACGAATCAAATTATCATCAGTGCCCCAGATAGATCCCTTTCCGTATGTGGGTATCTTTTTGATGTCATTAGCAAGCAACCCTTACCCTTTGCCACTATAATCATTAAGGGAACCACAAAAGGTTTTACTTCAGATGAGAATGGATATTTCTCCATAGAAAATGAGGATATTTCCAACGGGGTCCTGGTACAATATGTCGGGTACGCCACTGAAATGTTGTTCGCTAGGGATTTTGACACAAATTCATGTCCGAACTTCCTACTCAACCCCAAAGCTGAGTCCTTACAAGAAGTGATTGTAAAATCATATTTGATAAAGGGAATCGACAAGAACAAAGATGGTTCCTTGACACTTAATGCCATAGAGCAAGGTCTGTTACCTGGTTTGGTGGAATCCGATATTTTCCAATCCGTTCAATGGGTTCCGGGTATTACCAGTATTAACGAAACGGTTTCCGACATTCAGATTCGCGGTGGCTCTGCTGATCAAAATCTGATATTATATGACGGTATAAAAATGTACAATACGGGTCATTTTTTTGGCATGATTTCCATTTTCAATCCCAATATCACTACTGGCGCTACCATTTTTAAAGGTGGGGCCAGTGCGGAATATGGAGACAGAATTTCCGGGGTAATCGATATTCGTAGTGAAACCCAAGTTCCCCTTAAAACGAACCTCGGGCTGGGAATCAATGGTACGCAGGCAGATGCATTCATTAAAGCAAGATTATCCGAATCCATTGGTTTGGTGGTTTCTGGAAGACGTTCTTATGCTGATGTTGAAGGTTTGGGAACACCTACCTTCGATGCTATTTCGGAAAAAGTGTTTCAAAATACCATCGTGGTCAACGATGCCTTGGGACAGGTGATCGAAGCCGAAGAAGATGAAGAAGACATTGTTGAGGGAGAAGAGGTTTTTTCTTTTTATGACGCCAATGTCAAACTCATTATAAAACCTTCGGAAAACGATAGCATTTACCTCAGTGGACTGATAACCAACAATGACCTTAATTTTCGTTTGTTGGATGATGAAAATCAGTCCCAAGATGCCTTAATTACAGAAAATGAAGGTTTAAGTTTCAATTGGAGTGGTATTAAATCCGGCAAATGGCATCATAAATTCAGTGGATATTATTCCAATTATGATAGCCGGTATCGGAACCAATTTTTTGATGGACTACAACTCGAAGAAGAAAACCTACGACGAAATTCAGTGACCGACTATGGGGTGGATGTTAGCCTTGCCTATGATTTCAGCACGAAGAGTACCTTGAATATAGGATATCAGTTCTCAAGAAACGAAGTGTTTTATCAACTTTTTAGAGATGAATTGGGATCGGAGGACATTGAACCCGATGATGATGACCAAGATGGTGTCGAACCTGTTGACGAAAGGGATTTTAATGAACTCTCCAACCAACAAAACAACTCTAATTCAGTTTATATCAGCTATACATATGCTTTAAAAAACAGAGGATTGATACGCCTTGGTCTTAGAGCTTCCAACTTTTCCTTACTCGATGGTTGGTATTTTGAACCTCGGGCGAACATTGAATATCCCATTTCTAAATCCGTTAGGCTCAAATTAACAGGGGAAAAGAGATTTCAAACACTAAGTCAATTGGTTGAATTTGAAGATACCCGATTACGCCTTGAGAGTGGTATTTGGACTTTGACCGATGATGACGAATTCCCGCTGTTGGAAAGCGACCAGTTTTCCGGTGGAATCTTATTTGACTTTAGCGGATGGACCATTGACCTGGATGGTTATCTAAAGAAAATTAATGGTTTAACTTCATTCACCAATGGTTTTACCAATGCATCCGAAGAATACTCCCAAGGTAGCAGCGACATTTTTGGAGTTGATTTTTTGGTTAAGAAACAATGGAAGAACTACCATATCTGGCTAGGGTACACCTATAATTTGGTTGAGTATGAGTTTGCGGAATTGGCCACTGGAAAGTTTCCAGGGAATAATGACATAACCCACAATGCTACAATTTCCAACACCTATGAAGCAGGAAATTGGAGATTTTCATTAGGCTGGAATTTTAGAACTGGTGCTCCTTTTACTCCTGTTACCGGCTTTAACTCAGTTGGAGGTGATATTGAATTTGGACCAATAAATAGTCAACGGCTTCCCGATTATCATCGTTTGGATGCATCGGCTCAATTTCAATTTAGACTTTCCTCCAAAAAACAACAAAAAGGTACCTTGGGGGTATCGCTACAAAACATATACTCAAGACAAGTCCCTCTTTCTGTTTTTTACCGCGTAGATGAAAATCCAGAAACTGGATTTCAAGAAATTGACCAATTGGAACAACTTTCGTTAGGTTTTACTCCTAATTTTCTGTTGCGATTCAATTTTTGACAAGAAGGGGGTGGGGTAAATACCTCATAACCTGTTCCCAAATAAACAGAAATCATGATAAATTATCCCAACACCTTTGTTCTTGGCTTTATATTACTGCTTTTCTCCTGCAGTAGCGAGTCCACCAATGTTTCGGAAACGCTAGTTCCAAATAACTCCAAAAATAAGATTATGCCCTTAGGGGCTTCACGTGTAGCAGGGGCCCGCCCTGAGTATGAAAGCTACCGCTTCGAACTTTGGAAGCTTTTGGTCGATAGCGGTGTCGAATTTGACTTCATAGGCACTGAAAACGATGGTGCTAACTATCCTGATTTTAATGGTTTTCCCTTTGACAGGGATCATGAAGGTAGGGGCGGCATCAATTCTTCTGAGATACGTTCTGGGATAAATGAATGGCTGAGAGAGTCGGGAACTCCAGATATTGTCCTGTTTAGTTCCCCAGGAGGCAATGATGATTTAACTTCAGTTACATATGGGGGTGTATTGGAGAATATCAATGCCATAATAGACGCTATCCAAGCTATAAATCCAAATACGACAATCGTTATAGAACAAGCGGCACCACCCATGACAAGTGAACTGACTTCGGAATTTTTGGCTGTATACAATCAAATCATCAAAGATTTGGTCACCATTGCAGAACGTCAAAGTACTACGTCATCAAAAGTCTTAACCGTAGATATGGCCACAGGTTTTACAGATGCTATGCTAGCCGATGATGTACATTACAATGAGGCTGGTGCAAAATTTATTGCCAATCGTTATTTTGAGATACTGCAAACTATTTTATCAGAATGAACAAAATGACCATGAGGTTGAACTTAGCTTAGTTGTTATACTTAGGTTTTGTTCCTAATCTTCTATTTTGCTTTAAGTTACGAAAGCTTACAATTAAAAAAGCCAGCGTTAAAAGCTGGCTTTTTTAATTCATTTTAGTGCGGATGAAGGGAGTCGAACCCCCACGCCTCGCGGCACTAGATCCTAAGTCTAGCGTGTCTACCAATTCCACCACATCCGCATAAGGTGTGCAAATATAATTCAATTTTCCGATTTGCAAATCGGCTGTCTTTAAAAACTTGTTTTTTGTACTTTTAGTGTCCTTTTAAATATTTCATGGAACAAATTAACGACTACATCAACACCCACAAAGACCGTTTTGTCAACGAACTAATTGATCTTTTAAAAAAACCTTCTATAAGCGCCGACACCGCTTTTTCACAAGATGTGATTGAAACAGCAAGAATGGTGGAAAATTCCCTTAAGGACGCAGGCTGTGACCATACCGAAATCTGTGAAACCAAAGGGTATCCTGTAGTGTATGGTGAAAAAATAATAGATTCGAGTCTACCCACCATTCTCGTATATGGACATTATGATGTACAACCTCCAGACCCCATGAATTTATGGACCTCCCCTCCTTTTGAGCCTGTTATCAAAAAAACTGACTTGCATCCTGAAGGAGCAATTTTTGCACGCGGTGCTTGTGATGACAAAGGCCAAATGTTCATGCATGTAAAGGCAGTTGAATTTATGATAAAGAACAACCAACTTCCCTGCAATGTAAAATTCATGATTGAAGGTGAAGAAGAGGTAGGGAGTGATAGCCTTGCCGATTTCTTGGAAGGAAACAAGGACAAATTGGCTAACGATATTATTCTAATATCCGATACAGGTATGATTGCCAATGATGTTCCATCCATTACAACCGGTCTGCGTGGTTTAAGCTACGTTGAGATTGAAGTGACTGGACCCAATAGGGATTTGCATTCTGGAATTTACGGAGGTGCAGTGCCTAATCCCATCAACATTCTGAGTAAAATGATTGCTTCGCTCCATGACGAAAATGGACATATTACAGTTCCTGGGTTCTATGATAAAGTTGAGGAACTGAGTGATGCAGAAAGAGCCGAAATGGCAGAAGCTCCATTTGATTTGGAGGAGTATAAGAAAGCATTGGATATTGAAGATGTATATGGAGAAAAAGGATACAGAACTCCAGAACGCTACTCCATTCGTCCTACCTTGGATGTCAACGGTATTTGGGGAGGATATACGGGCGAAGGCGCCAAAACAGTAATCGCCAGTAAAGCGTTTGCTAAAATTTCCATGCGTTTGGTGCCAGACCAAGACCCAGATGAGATAACGGAGCTTTTCACCAAGCATTTTGAATCTATCGGTCCTAAAGGCGTAAAAGTCAAGGTGACCCCACATCACGGTGGATTACCTTATGTTACTAAAACAGACAGTATAGGGTATCAGGCAGCAGCCAAGGCCTATGAAACCACCTTTGGAAAAAAACCTGTTCCTGAACGTACCGGAGGGAGTATTCCTATTGTCGCTCTTTTTGAACAAGTGCTAAAAAGCAAGACCATATTAATGGGCTTTGGTTTAGACAGTGATGCCATTCACTCCCCCAACGAGCATTTTGGGGTTTGGAATTTTCTTAAGGGTATTGAAACCATCCCATATTTTTATAAATACTACACCGAGTTATCTTCCTAGGGAAATCCAATGTAACTGAGATAGAAGCGTTGTTTTTTTACTCTACACTTGTAGAATTAAAATTTTTATTCTATGTTTGTAGAATAAATAAGTAATTAATATGCCGCAACTTTCAAAATCAGAGGAAGAATTAATGAACATGCTTTGGAAACGCAAAAAAGCGTTTATGAAGGATTTGGTTGAGAGCTATCCGGAACCTAAACCCGCAATCACTACTGTTGCCACTTTATTAAAACGTATGACGGATAAAGGTTTTGTCAATTACACCAATGTGGGACGTTCCAGAGAGTATTATCCTATGGTTAAAAAGAAGGACTATTTCTCAAAACAGGTAAATGGTCTCATTAAGAACTTTTTTAATGGAAGTGCAAGTCAGTTCGCCTCCTTTTTTACCCAAGAAACAGATTTAAGTAAGTCCGAACTAAAGGAACTCAAGAAGCTGATAGACGAAGAAATCAAAAGAAAATAGGATGCTACTATATCTTTTAAAATCTACCGCATGCTTGACCCTCTTCTTTCTTTTTTACAAAGGACTGCTCGAGAATGCACAAATGCATCAATTTAAACGATTTTATCTCCTGGGAAGTCTTATTTTATCTTTTGTAATTCCAAGTCTGGTATTTATTGAATACGTGGATATGCCCTTTTTTGAAACCGTCCAGACTTCTATTTCCTCTTCTGAGGCCAACACTGCCATCCTTACATCATCAGAATCCGTAAGTGATTGGGACATGATAAATTTTTCCCTTCTGGGATGGTCTATTTATGGTTTGGGTGTATTACTCCTTAGTATTCGTTTTATAAAAAATCTAATTGACATTATTCAGAGAATCCAAAAAAACCAAAAGATTAAAGTGGCTTCCCACATTAAAGTACTTATTCAGGAAAAAATTCCGCCTCATACTTTTCTGAAATATATTTTTCTTGAAAGAGAAAAATTCCATTCTAATACAATAGCTCCTGAAGTACTTCTACATGAAGAAACCCATGCCATACAAAAACACTCCTATGATATTCTCTTCGTAGAAGTACTACAAATACTGCTCTGGTTCAATCCATTAGTTTACCTATATAAACACGGTATTAAACTCAACCATGAGTTTTTGGCGGATGACGCTGTTTTACGCAAGCTAAATTCTCCGAAAACCTATCAAAATACGCTGCTATCTTATTTATCCGCAGCGAGTGAATCAAAATATCAGTCAATCACGATGGCAAGTGCCATTCATTATTCATCAATCAAAAAACGATTTACAGTCATGAAAAAACAAACATCCAAAAAAGCAAAACTGATCAGAATGCTGCTCATTCTACCTATGGTAAGCATACTTCTGTGGAGTTTTAGTGAAACAAAATACATCCCAAGGCCTTCCAATCTCCCTTTAAATTCCATAGATGACATTCAGCAAGAAGGGATTCATATTGAAATTAATGAAGGTCAAATTACGGTAAACGGAATAAAGGCCGCTTTGAAGGATTTTGCCCAAACCTTAAACACTATGACCAAAGATTGGGAAGAAACCGATTACACAGCCTATCGTCCAAACATTCAAATACGAAATACCAGCAAGGCCCAATTGTTGAAAATAGATAAAGAGTTCAAAAAAACACATCTATCTAAAGCCAATGGAGGTATGAGCATAATTCCGCCCAAACCTCCGGTTCCACCGGCGCCTCCAAAGCCCATACAATCCTCAAAAAATATTTCGGACCATCAGTATGCCTCAAATAAAATTGATAGTATAGTCAACAGTCAAGACCCAATAGATAGTCCAAATGCTCTTGCGTCCGGTGCTTTTTTCTCTTCTCCGCCTCCACCACCTACTCCCGTTTCCCCCTTGGACCACGTCATCGAAATGGCTAAAAAAGGAGCAGATTTCTACTATGAAAACAGGAAAATTTCTTCTGACGAAGCCATTGATTTGTTGAAAAGGCGCAAAAACTTGAGTATTGAAACCAAATCCCAAGATTCATCAAAACCGCAAGTGAGGATTACCAAAAGCCCTATAACTTCAACACCATCCAATACTACAGGAGCAACTGGAATTGGTATTGAAACAGGCACGAAAAAGGCAAATGGCCAACAGTTGTTTTACAGTACCTCAGAAGGTAGAACCCATTACTTCAACAAATCTGGTGAGTCTGTTGACGCCACAGGACAACCTTTAGCAGAAAAAGGCCAAAAAGGGCCACTCTTCTATCTTAATGGAAAAAAGATCCCGGCAGACGAAGCCAACAAACTGCTTTCAAATAATACATCACTTCAAGTGACTCATGGAAAAAACGAAAACGGTCACCCAACCATTATTCTTACAGATTTGCTTGCTTTTAATGCTCCCAACCCAAACAATACAGGTGGTAGTGATCCTTTTGTCAATATCTCAGATGCGATAGCACAGAACGCATCTTTTTATTTTAACAATAATCCCATAAGTAGTAAAAGAGCTTATGAATTGACCCAAACCAATAACATAAAAAAGGTCCAAGTCAAAAGAAAAAAAGGCAAGGTCCAAAAAGTGTTTTTCTGGGACAAGAATTGAATTAAAAGAATCGAGAGTTTATGTTACAAAGCTGTTAAAGCCTTCAATACGAAGGCTTTTTTTGTAACAAATCCATAAAAACCACGTTCTAATAGTCTATCAGAACCAAACGAACACTATCATGCTACAACGCTTTTTTATTTTCTGCTCAGGAGCCGACACCCAAATTTTAGAAACTTGTTCCAATGGGGAACGCAACAAATACGCTGGAATAGGCGCTACAGTTTTTTTTACCGCGGTTATGGCCTTTATAGCCAGCGGTTATGCCCTTTACACGGTTTTTGACAATGTGTATACCGCCATTTTCTTCGGATTGATTTGGGGATTGCTGATATTTAATCTGGACCGATATATTGTTTCCACTATTAAGAAAAGAGATAATGTAAAAAGCGAATTGCTTCAAGCTGCTCCAAGAATTGTTTTAGCCATTATTATTGCTGTCGTGATTTCAAAACCTTTGGAAATGAAGATTTTCGAAAAGGAAATTAACCAAGTGTTATTGGAAGAAAAAAATGCAATGACTTTGGCCAACAAAGAGCAATTGGCACTACAGTACACTCCAACCATTGAAGGTTTGAATCAAGAAATGGCTGGTTTAAAACAAGAAATAGCTGCAAAGGAAGCAGAGACCAACGCCTTGTATGACACGTATATTTCGGAAGCAGAAGGGACAGCAGGAACTGGACTTTTGGGAAAAGGACCTGTTTACAAGGAAAAGCGAGAAAAGCATGATGCCTATTTGGCTGAATTGAATCAATTGAAAGAGACCAATGGAGCCAAAATTGAAAACCTGGAAGCTCAGATAGCTGCGCTTGGCGTTGACTATACTTCTGCTGTTGAAAACTCACAACCTATAATTGATGGATTCGATGGGTTAATGGCTCGCATTAACGCCTTAGGTAAATTGCCATGGCTTCCGTCCTTCTTTATTTTCTTATTGTTCCTAGCTATCGAAACAGCTCCTATTATCGCCAAACTTTTGGCACCCAAAGGAGAATACGACTATAAATTTCATGAACAAGAGAGCGTTGTTGCTACCTGGGTGACTCAAAAGGTAGAACAGCGTAAGTTGTTACTATCTACCGATGGTGCTCTAAACGAGAAAGTTTATGGAGATATCAAGGATGAAGAAGAACTCTATCGCTACAAAAAAGAGAAAGCCGAAGAATTACTCCGTCTTCAAGCAGATTCATTTCAAAATATACAAATCAAAGGGCTTTAGTACCCGCGCCTCTGGTTTAACATCTACATGAGTAATATCATATATGGCTAAGAAGGAATTCTCTAGCTTGGCTTACGATTTATGAATTCACTCGTATTCGTTGGATTTTAAATGAAGGTAGTACCAGATGGCAAATTTTATTACGTTAAACACCAAAAACATTTCTACAGAGCATATCTGTTGTGCCATATCCGATAAAAAATGTGCGGATAGTTATCAAGCGAAAAAGGATTGGCTCAAAAAAGAGTTCAACAATGGTTACGTGTTCAGACGACTCGATGCAAGGGCCAAAGTTTTCATTGAGTACGGTCCTGCTGAAAAGGCATGGGTTCCAATTCATGCGCCTAACTATTTGAATATTAATTGCTTTTGGGTATCCGGTAAGTACAAGAAAAATGGACATGGAAAAACCCTACTAAATTTTGCGATTAGTGATGCAAAAGAGCAAGGAAAACAGGGATTGGTAACGGTAGTAGGAACAAAAAAGTTCCATTTTATGAGCGATACCAAATGGTTACTGAGACAAGGTTTTGAGGAAGTGGAAAGAATTTCAAGTGGATTTAGTCTTTTGGCCTTAAAATTTAAAGATGAAGCTGAAAACCCCAAGTTTAATGACTCTGTAAAAAGTGGCGAATGTCCTCATAAAGAGGGGATAGTTGTATACTATTCCAATAGATGTCCTTTTGCAGAATTTCATGCGAAAGCATCTATAGTAGAAACTGCAGAAAACAGAAATCTACCTTTAAAAGTCATCAAACTAAAAACCATGCAAGAAGCTCAAAATGCACCAAGCCCTGCTACCATTTTCAGCTTGTTTATGGATGGTAAATTTGTAACTACGGATTTAAGTGTCTGTATGGATAGTCGATTTGATAAAGTGATTGAATCTTCAAAAAAGTTAGGATAAGTTAACGAGATACCTTAAATCAAACCATGGCAGTAAGCTCTTTTTTCGCTTTTTTGAAATGATTTGGCTTACACATAGCTAATAACTGAAGACTTGTTTAAACCATTGGCTTTAATGATGGTCTAAAGAAAAAAACAAGCCATGAAAACCAAATTTCTAGTTTACGCCTTTGCGTCAGTTCTACTATGGTCCTGTAGTGAGGAAGATGAATCTGTGAACATTCCAATAGACTCTCAAGACCCTTTAATAGAATTACAGTTCACCAATCCACCCATTGACCTTCAAGGCGTAGAAGCCTTATTCGCATCCGATATTTCCTATGATATATATGCTGATACTAAATTTGATATTTTCCTGCCTACAAGTTCTACTGCTACAGGCTTGGTAATTTTTATCCACGGCGGAGGGTTTGATGGAGGCACGAAGCGATTCATATATAACGAGAACTTTGAAAATGAAGTAGTGGAATTATTAAATAACGGAATAGCCGTGGCCACTATCGATTATAGACTCATAGTCCCTGGCGACACCGAGGGTGTTCTAAAAAGTTTAAACGACTCCAAAAGAGCATTGCAATATATCCGGTATATCCATAACGAATTAAATATAAACAAAGAGAATATAGCCTTATTTGGCACTTCTGCTGGTGCTTCTACAGCCTTGTGGTTGGCCGCTAATGATGATTTAAGAGAGGCGAACAGTCAAGATTTGGTATTGCACGAAAGTACGCGGGTAAAGGGTATTGCCTTAAATGCTACCCAATCCAGCCTGGATATAGAAACGAGATGGCTTGGTGATGTTTTTGGGGAATTTGGAAGTTCTCTTGAAGACATCATTCAGGAATTTGGAGAAGAAACAACATATAACTTCTATGGTGTCAATTCCAAGGAAGAATATGAAACTCCTGAAATTGAAGCTTATCGCAAACAGGTGGATATGTTATCCTTTTTGTCTTCAGATGACCCAGAGATTTGGGTAAAAAATACTGGCGGGCATAATGATGAGCCTACCACCAAAAGTAGTTTTAACCACCATCCCTTTCATGCTAGGGAAATCAAACAGTTTGCAGATGCCGTTGGTGTACCAAACATAACTATCTACGGAAACCCGGTTTTGTTTGACAATTCCAACAACGAGGATTTTGTTGCCTTCCTAATTCGAAAAATCAACGAATGATTTTCTAGCGCATTGGTCAATTCATATCCTATATTCATCAATTTGGACTGTCTTTTGTAACTAAAATTGGTGTTCTTCGATTGTTGGAGATATCTCCTAGAGATGAAATCATAATTCCCTATCACCGTCCAAAATCGAAAACTGTATGCTAAGTGGTGTAATAAAAACCCTAAAAGTAATCTTGTTGAGTCTTACCACTCTAACTGCCTTTGGGCAATCAGGTTTAGCAGGAAATCTATCGGCTGACCTCTATCAACCCGCTTTAATTTACTTGAATTCAGGGGAACAAACAGAATGTAAAATTTTGATTTACAAAAAAGACACACTACACCACTCCAATAAGATTAAATACATTTTAAATGGAAAAAAAGGGAAAAAGAAATTATCCAAGATTGACTCAATAAAACTTGGTTCTATAACCTATGAGAAATTTTCATACAAAGGTTCTGGCGGAACCTATTTTAAGTTGGGCACAAGAGTACCAAATTGTGAAAATTCTTTACTCATCTCTCACTGGGTGAATGATAGTGGATACACTTTCGTAACCAATAAAGCAGATTATATGACCTTCGATTATTATGTTGAAACAGAAGATAAAATTATTAAAATAAAGGACCCCAGTGCTTCTTTATTTGGGAGATTGATTGATGAACATGAAACTATAATTAAACAATTAAAAAAGATTTACCCTAACTGTTCAGCAATAGAAATAAATAAAAAAATAAAGAAAATAACCTATGAAGATATTCCTGAACTTATTGAATTGGTGAACACCTCATGCAGAAACCTAAAATGAATTTCGCAAACGAACAATATAAGAAATGGGTTAAGCTGACTTAACTCTAAATACAACAAAAACTTAGGTATTCCTTTGAAAGAATTAGTAAAAATCGTGTCAACCAAAAAAGGTAGAACCTTTTTAAATTATATATCAATTCGAGCATGCGCCTTAAGGGCGACTCGTAGACTATCTTTCCAATGGGGAATGTCTAAATTGAAGGTTTTCTTGATTTTTTCTTTATCCATAACACTGAATTTGGGACGCTCAGCTGGAGTTGGGTATTCTTCTGAACGAATAGGATTTAGTTGAATCGATATCTTGTTGATATCAAAAATGGCCTTGGCAAAATCATACCAGCTCGCCACACCCTCATTGCTGTAGTGATAAACGCCATAGTCTATGCTATGGGCCTTTATAATATGAAGTAGAACCTTAGCTAAATCATGGGCATAGGTTGGGGTTCCTATTTGGTCGTAAACCACGGAAAGTTCTTTTTTCTCCTGACCCAAGCGCAACATGGTCTTCATAAAATTATGACCAAATTCGGAATACAGCCATGAGGTTCGGATGATGAAGTACTCGTCTAAATTATTGATAATAGCTCTTTCTCCTTTATACTTGGTATCGCCATAAAACCCAATGGGTCGGGCAATATCGTCTTCAATGTAAGGAGTATTTAAAAAGCCATCAAACACAAAATCGGTTGAAACATGGATAAGCACCGTTTTGCTTTCGTTGCAGTTCAACGCAAGGGTTCGTGCTCCACTGACATTTACCTGATATGCCAAATCGGTTTCGGACTCGGCTTTATCTACATTGGTATATGCCGCACAGTTGATGCAATACGCGTAGTTTGATGAAAGTAACTCCTCCCGTACCGCCTCAAAATCGGTCACATCCAAATCACTAGAGGATTTAAAGACAAAACTCAGTCCTTCTGTCTCTTTTGTTGAGGCCATGGCTTTTAAGGTACTTCCTAATTGTCCTGATGCTCCAGTTACGAGTATTTTCATGCTTTAATTTTAATCAACAAAATCTTTGCCGTCATGCTGAACTAGTTTCAGCATCTCTTTTTTCAGGTTAAGACCCTGAAATCAATTCAGGGTGACGTTCACACCCCAATATATTTTCCATCAATGAGGAATCGCTTCTTTGAAAATAGGTAAAATCTTGTCTTTATCAGAAATAATCAAATCCTCTTCATCCAAAATCCAATCAATATTGAAGGTTGGATCATTATATAAGATGCCTCCTTCGGAAGCAGCATGGTAATAATTGTCGCATTTATAGAAAAAGGTCGCAGTATCACTCAAGGTTACAAATCCATGAGCGCATCCCCTGGGCACGAACATTTGCTTTCTGTTTTTTGAAGACAGCAATGTAGAAACAACATTACCAAAGGTAGGTGATTCAGGTCGTATGTCCACCGCAACATCCAGAACTTCTCCGTCCACTACCCTTACCAATTTGGCTTGAGCATATTCTCCTTTCTGAAAGTGTAGTCCTCGAAGAACTCCTTTAGAAGAGAACGACTCATTGTCCTGGACAAAATTAGAAGTGATTCCAGTCAGTTCCTCAAATTTGGAGTGACTATAACTTTCAAAAAAGTATCCCCTCTTATCTTCAAAAACGCGAGGTTCAACAATATAACAACCTTCTATTTCGGTTTTTTGTACTTGCATGATTCTAAGTCAAAACTTCCAGCAAGCGCGTGCTATATCCACTCTTCAGGAAGGGTTCGGTTAATGCTTTAAACTGATTTTTGGTAATGAATCCCATTTTATAGGCTGAAGATTCAATGGCTCCAATCTTTAAGCCCTGTCGTTCTTCAATAACCTGAACAAACTGTGAGGCCTGCATAAGAGATTGGAAGGTACCTGTATCCAACCAGGCCGTTCCGCGGTCCATGATGCTTACCTTCAATTTGCCTCTTTTCAGATATTCCCGGTTTATATCGGTAATTTCCAGTTCCCCTCTGGGACTTGGCTCAATATTTTTGGCGATTTCCACAACATCATTGTCGTAAAAGTAAATCCCGGGTACCGCATAATTCGATTTTGGCTTTTTGGGTTTCTCCTCAATGGAAATGGCATTACCTTCTTCATCAAAATCCACCACCCCATATCGTTCTGGGTCATTTACGTGGTATGCGTAGATGATTCCACCATCCGGGTCATTATTGGATTGCAATAGGTTTTCCAATCCCGTTCCATAGAAGATATTGTCACCCAAAATCAAGGCTACCTTATCGTCTCTAATAAATTCTTCGCCTATTAGAAATGCCTCGGCCAATCCATTGGGTTCTTCCTGAACTGCATACTCGAAACGACATCCATATTTTCTCCCATCTCCCAATAGCCTTTCAAACAAGGGCAAATCGTGCGGTGTTGATATGATTAAAATTTCCCATATCCCAGATTCAATCAATGTGGACAATGGGTAGTAAATCATGGGTTTATCATATACAGGAACCAACTGCTTGCTCACCGCCAAAGTAATGGGGTGTAATCGCGTTCCAGAACCTCCTGCCAATATTATTCCTTTCATTTTTTCTGTTTATTCCGTTGTTACGGTTGATTTATAGCCCTTAAGCCAAACTTTCTGAATTGTTTTTGATGAATTTACTGAGATACCATGCTATGGTTTTCTCAATGCCACTTTCAAAGTTTTCATCGGCCTTCCAGCCCAAATCATTTTCAATCTTTGAGGCATCAATGGCATATCTAAAATCATGTCCTGCCCTGTCTTTTACAAAGGAAATCAATGTCTTGTACGACTCCCCATTGGACTTTGGGTGTTTCTTATCTAAAATCTCACAAACGGTTTGCGCGATATACATATTGTCACGCTCATTTCTTCCGCCTATATTATAGGTCTCTCCAGAGATTCCTTTCTCATAGGCCAAAGCGATGCCTTTACAATGGTCCAAAACGTACAGCCAATCCCGAATATTGGAACCGTCTCCGTAAATAGGAATAGATTCTCCGCTCAATGCCTTTCTGATTATCGTTGGAATCAATTTTTCATCATGCTGTTTGGGACCATAATTGTTAGAACAATTGGTTGTCACTACATTCATACCATAGGTATGATGGTAACTTCTCACTATGAAATCTGAAGATGCTTTTGATGCACTATACGGACTATTTGGAGCATAAGGCGTGGTTTCATGAAACAATCCTTCTTTTCCCAAAGTTCCGTATACCTCATCTGTGGAAACGTGGTGAAATCTTGAATCCTTGTAAGCCTCTTTATAAACACCAGGACCAACCATCCAATACTTTTTGGCTACATCTATCAGGTTGAAAGTTCCAATGATGTTCGTCTGCATAAAGGCATCGGGATTCGTAATGGAATTATCTACATGTGATTCGGCCGCGAAATGTATAACAGCCTGTATATCATACCGTTCAAATAGCTTCTCCACCAATTTTCTATCACAAATATCTCCTTTTATAAAGGTATATCGAGAATGTTCTTCCACCTCTTTGAGGTTATCTAGATTTCCCGCATAGGTAAGTGCGTCAATATTTATAATGTGGTCTTCTGGTCTTGTTTCTAAATAGTAGGGAACAAAGTTGGAGCCTATGAAACCCGCTCCTCCCGTTACTAAAATATGAGCCATGTTTTGGACTTTATATTACTTACTTTGTAAATATAATCTTACTTTTTTCAGTCACTTAATTATTGTTGTGAATGACTGTTTTTTGTTGGTAGAACACCTTGAAGATAGGTTTAATGCGTAAACCCGCCAACTTTATTAACCTTTCCGATGTAGAGATAAAAGTTAATTCTTATGAAAAAGAAAACTTTTTCCTACTTTAGTATTGCGTGTTTTTACTTCTATGGATTCTACGAGTGCTCAAAAACCCTACATTCTTGCGATTGATGACGAACAGTTGAACCTGGAACTGCTCCGATTTATTTTAGAAAGAAACGAATATAAATATGTAGGCACCAGCGACGATGATTATTTTTTCGAACTGTTGAAAGAGCAACGACCTGACCTTATTTTATTGGATGTGGTTATGCCCAGGATTGAAGGTTTTGAGCTTTGTGAAAAAATCAAAGAGTTTCCCGAATACCGAGATATCCCTATAATTTTTCTTACTGGAAAAGTAAACGTCAAAGACAAGGTAAAAGGTTTTCAAGTGGGCGGTGTGGACTATGTGACCAAACCTTTTAATGAGCAGGAACTCATTGCCCGAATTCGTACACATATTGAATTGATGCGGGCCAGAAAGAAAATCGAAGAACAAGCACAGAACCTGCAACAATCCAATGATTTGAAGGATAGAATGTTCTCCATTATTGGGCATGACCTACGTTCTCCATTGAGCGCAGCAAAACTTAAGATGGATTTTATTTTACGAGGTATCATTGACCCGAAAAGCGAATCATTTTTGGATGAAACGGTATTCGAACTTTTGAAAACCATGGATGAGGCACTAAATCTCCTGCAAAACTTATTGGGTTGGGCCAAATCGGAAAGTGACCAGATTCAAATGATTCCTGAAAAACTCGATGTTCATGAACTGGTTGAGCAAACCTTTAGGCTTTTAAAATTGGGGAGTGAGCATAAGAAAATCGTACTCTCCAATAACGTACCGGAGGAAACTTTTGCCTTTGCCGACAACAACATGATTAAAACAGTGTTGCGAAATCTACTCTCGAACGCCATAAAATTTACTCCAGTTGAAGGGGCAATTAATATTAATTCAAGACTTTTGGAAGAAAGTGTTGTTTTGGAGGTTCAGGATAATGGTAACGGAATTTCTAAAGAGGACATACGGAAAATATTAAATCCCAACGAACATTTTAGTAAACTAGGTACTGAAAAAGAACCTGGAACAGGTTTGGGCCTAGTACTTTGCCAAAGCTTCGTTCATAAAAACGGGGGTACACTTAAAATCAAAAGTGAAGAAGGTAAGGGGAGTACCTTCTACTTCGATATCCCTTTGTATACCGAGACTGAAATGGCCTAGACCGTTGTTTGCGGATTAACCTCTCCTCTTTTCGCTCGTTCCCAGTTCACCGATTGATTCCCTTTTAAATACCTTCCGAATCCTAAAAAGACCGAAAGATTCATGATAAAGAAATAGTAGGGAATGAATAACACCTTTAGGCGAATTGCTCTGTTTTCCAAAAACCATCCTACTAAAGCTGACACGTAAAAAGCGACTTGACCCCAGAACAAAAAACTGTAGATTCCAAAATCAAAGAGTCCCTCCTTGTCCGCCAAAATAAAATTTGCTGGGATAATCAACAAAAGAAGCAAAGGTGTCAGAGTCCATCGCAATACCCTATGTGAAATGTATTGAAAAGACAGGGTTCCATATTTGAAAAAGTTCAAAAGGGAACTTAATCTGACCACGGATTGGATTCCTCCAGCAGAAATCCGAATTTTCCGTTTCAACTCCTCCTTAACGTCAGCCGAAGCTGATTCAATGGCGTAGGCTTCAGGATTGTACTGAATCGTATATCCTTTCATAGCAACGCGAAGGGATATCATAAAATCATCCAATAGGGTATCGCGCTCCACTTGCTGCCAAAGCTCGGTCCGGATAGCAAAAAGTTCTCCAGCAGCACCTACTACCGAGTACAATTCCGCATCCCACTTTTTTAGTTGGGATTCGTATTTCCAATATAGCCCTTCACCAGCACCCGCCGCACTGTCCGCATCTTTGGAATAGATTCTTTTTTCCCCAGAGACACAACCCACTTTAGGGTTTCTGAAGAGCTTTACGATTTCCCGTATAGAGTTTTTTCCTAAATCCGTATTGGCATCAGAAAAAATAACTATAGGTGTTTGCACGAATTCCATTCCGCGATTCATTGCGGCAATCTTACCTGCACGCTCATCTCTATGATATACTTGTACTCCTGCGTATTTTCTCAACACATCCGGAGTGCCATCATCAGAACCATCAGTAACCCAAATTTGAATTACTTTTTCTTCTGGATAATTTAAATTCTTGGAGTTCTCAACTTTGCGTTCCAAAAAGTCCTTTTCATTAAAAGCACTGACGAACAAAGTAACTTCTGGCTCATAGTCTTCATTTCCTTCAAAAGGCTTTCCAAGACCCAACAGTCTTCTGAGTTTGATAATCCCGAAAAGGAGAATTCCATATCCCAAATAGGAATAGAAAATTATAAATAAGGCTATCCAAAAAAAGTATACTAGAAACTCCATAATTTATCTTATGTGCTATACCGCCACTAAATTCTTTTTAACTACTCTTTCCCATTCTCCAGAATCTGGATTATAAGTTTTTACAACCCTCGCGGGATTTCCTACCACCACAGAATAGGGAGGCACATCTTTGGTGACCACACTTCCGCCAGCTACAATGCTATGTTTACCTATGGTAACACCCGCAACAACTACCGTGTTGGCCCCTATCCAAGTTTCATCTTCTACTACAATAGGAGAAGTAGACACACCTTGAGCATGGATGGGTTGGCTAACATCTTCATAGTTATGATTCAATCCGGAAAGGACAATGTTTTGTGCTAAGCGAACGTCATTGCCAATAGTCACTGGACCTATCAAGGTATTTCCTAAACCGATTCGAGTTCTATCGCCAATCACTACAGCTCCTACCCCATTGTTGATAGTAGCAAAGTCTTCAATGGTTGAATCCGACCCTAACTCAAATGTATTCCAAGGCAATACATCCATTCTAGTTCTGCGGCAAATGGTTGCTCTTTTTCCTTTTTTATGATAGAAGGGATTCACAAACCACTTAACCCATAATCTGGGTCGAGCTTGATTTCTGGGGACGATAAGCCCATAGGCAAATGCCTTTAGTCTTTTGTTCTGCTTTAATTTACTTACCAATCCCATAATTCGTTTATTTAAGCTGATTTTTTAATGGCTTCATAGATGGCCTTCACGTTGTTTTCCCAAGTGTGACTTTTGGCAAATTGGATACGGGCTTGAATTAATTCTTGTCCGTTTTCATTCAAGGCTTTCTCCGCCAGTTGTAAATATTCCTCTTTGGTGTTGGCTAAATAGACATGATTTTCAAACATCTCCATAGCCTTGGTTTTCGTAGCTAGAGTGGGTTTTCCCATAGCCAAGTACTCGTCGATTTTTCGAGGGTAGTTCCCAATGGTCCAATCGTTTACCACTTGTGGATTCATGGCAATATCAAATCCCTTTACATAGGCGGGCAACTGTGAAGCGTCCTTTCTACCCAAAAAATAGACGTTATCCAGTTCGTGTAGTTTGGAATTTCTAAAATCCTCATCTTCTGGACCTACCAAAACGATACTCCAATCTTTTTTGGATTTTGCCATATGCTCCAATAAATCCAAATCCAATCGCATACTGGTCAAATATCCAACATACCCTAAAATGGGTTTCGGTATCCCATCAAATTCTTTTGGAATTTGAATGGAGTCTTCCTCATCATTAAATAGAGAAACATCACATCCTTGACCCACCATATAGCTATGCGGATTGTGTTCCAATCCATATTCTGTATAAAGAGTGGAGTTGTTTACCACAGTATCCGCTTTCTTGATGATTTGCGGTTCAATTCGCTCTCCGTGTTTTTGCCAATAGGGTACCTTTATGAGATAATCCCTCATGTAATAGGTATAGCTTTCTGGCGATAAAAATTCTTTTAAGTGAAGTCCTAAAAACATGGAACTGTCATTAAACAATAGAATGTCCTTGAAACCCAATTCTCTCATCGCTTTTTTAATATCCTGAGAGAAAATTCTAGAGTTTCTTCGATTCAATGTTTTGAATAATCCATGAAATGGAATCCAATTAATAGACTCGGTCATGGATTCTGGATATAGATTCCAAAGATTCTCAGCTACCTCAACTAATCCATTTTCTTCACCATTTTTAATCCGAAGTCTTCTCTGAATGCGCTCCGAATCTCTTTCCCTTTTTAGAGTTGCTCTATCCAATGGTGGGTTCACGTAGAGAACCCGATTGTGTTTGGTAAATTCCGTAGCAATGTTCTTGCAATTGCTTCCAATCTCAATATCCCAGGCCTGTATACCAACCACTACAATGTCTCTGTCCTTAATCATACGTTTTCATGTTGAAGTTCTTCATGTACATCTCTATAGAGTTCCAAAACATTTTTGGCCATGGCTTGCCATGAGAAATTCTTGGCTCGCTCTATTCCCTTTTCAACCAACAGATTGGCTAAGGCATGATCCTCTACCAACGTGACTAAAGCATCTGTAATTTGGCCAGGGTCAAAAGGGTCTATGATTAAAGCGGAATCTTCTCCAGCTACTTCAGGCATTGAAGAGGTATTTGAAGTAATGACCGGTACTCCACACGCCATTCCTTCCAAAATGGGAATGCCAAAACTTTCCCGTAGTGAAGGATATAAAAAGACTGTGGATTGACTAATTATCGCCGGTAAATCAGCATTCTGAACATAACCCGTCAAATGGATTAAATCCTTAATCTCACCTATTCTCAAATTGCTTAATAGCTTGTCAAGCTCCATGAGATCATAATCCAACATCACCAATTTATATTGATCAGGGTACTGCTTGTTGAAGCTTGCAAAAGCTTTAAGAACACCTTTGGTATTCTTCTTTGGGTCTGTGTTTCCTAAAAAGAAGAAAAACTTGTCGGGCAACTGATATTTTTCCTTTATAGTATTAAGTGTTCCCAAGTCTGTGACCTTTTTAAAATGGTCGCCTACACCATTATAAATTGCGGTTAATCGATTGTCCGTAAAACCAAAGTGATTATTTATTCGTTTCTTTTCATAATTGGAAACCGTGATAACCTTCTTGCTTCTTTTCACAACTGGAGGTACACAATACCTTCTGTACATATTGCCCAATTTCTGGTACCAGGTTCCTTCTTTTTTAAATAGGCTGATACTCTCCAGATAAATGATATCATGCAAGGTGGTAATTAAGGGTACTTTGGAAAACAGCGGACCAGTATTGCTAGTGCAATGGAGCACATCACAACCTTCTTCATAGGCTGCCTTTGGGAGAGCAAACTGTTCCCATCCGGGGTAACCCCATTTGGATTCCAATTCCACAATCTTAAAGTTGGGAGCACTTGGAATACAAGTATCATCAAAGTCTGGGCGTACAAAAATCACGTATTCGTTATAGGTGTCAATGCTCTGGAGACTTTTAATGAGTTCCAGGGCCACCATATCCATACCATGCTTCTTTTTTCGATATAAGCGTTGTCCTTCAATTCCTATTTTCATCTTAGGGCGTGTTGATGGTTCCATGTTGTGTATGGATGAATTTTTTATTGGCTCCCTTCAATCGGAACAGGGAAAGGAACATGAGCAGAAAAGCCTTGGGCAACGTCAGAACTGCATTCAAGGTTTTCTGATTGTAAAATTTCTTTGGAATAGAAAATGCAAAAGCCAATACCGTTAGTCCTATCGTGGTATACCATAGGTATGAAGGCACTATTAAAATACTTGAGATTTCAAAAACATCAAGCGCGAAGTATACTGAAGTAAAAACCGCAACTAAACCCAAAAGAAGGACTCGTGGTGGCGAAATCATTTGATACACCTTATCGAAAAAATCTATGTTGCCTTTGGTAAAAAGCGCTTTCAAACCAGCCCCAACATATCTTCGGAAATAAATGAATTGAGCTGAAAGCCAGCGCTTCCTTTGATTGGCAAATACTTCAGATTTCTGGACTTTCTCATCCAATACCAACGCATTGTGGAGGTATTCAATTTTGATACGCTTTTGCAGCAATTCAAGCTCCAATTCCTTATCAAAACCGCCAACCGCTTTTATTTGGGACATCATTTTCTTGAAGAAAAAATAGTCAAAGGCCATTCCCGAACCTATCAATGCTGAGGAAAGGCCTAAGACTCTATGCCCTTTTCTAAAAATATGGTTGTTTACTTCTTCGCTAACAGCGTCCAAAATGGCAAACGAAGTATTGGTATTTTTCGCAATTCTATGGCCTTGAACCACCTTGAATCCCTGATTGAACGAAGCATTGATTTTTTCAATAAATCCATGCTCCATGATATTGTCTGCATCCAAAATCAACGCCACATCATAGTCATCACCAATGACTTCCATGGCTCTGTTCAAGGCTTTGGATTTTGTACTTTTCTCGAAAGAAACCTCAACCACCCTTAAGGGTAGAACTTTTAACTTCTGTAAAGTTTCCTCCTGAAAAGAATCGGCAATGATGATTACTTCAAATAGATTCGAAGGATAGGATTGTTTTAGTGCTTGTTGCGCCACATCCACAATAACAGCATCTTCCTTATACCCTGGAATCAACACCGCTATTTTGCGTTGTTTTTGAAAAAGGATGTTTCTTTCCTTGGCATTGAACAAGCCTGCAAATGCAAAAACAAAAACATACAACGCTGCAAAGCCAAAATACCCAATCAATAGGATCTCAATTCCAGTAAAAACGTGCTGTAGAACTTCCATTCAACTAATGTTAACTTTCCATTAAAGCCTGAATGGACTTCTCTTGTAATAGATTATCAAAATAGGCGATTGTCTTTGTGAGTCCGGTGCGCAAATCGACCTGTGGCTCCCAACCTTCCAATTTTTCTTGAGCCAAAGAAATGTCCGGCTTACGTTGCATAGGATCATCTGAAGGTAAAGGCAAGTGAATAATTCTTGATTTAGAACCAGTTAAATCGATAATATTCTGCGCCAACTCCAACATGGTAAATTCACCTGGATTACCAATATTGACTGGGCCAATAAAATCATCTTCGGTATTCATCATCTTAATCATACCATCCACCAAATCGTCCACGAATTGGAAACTTCGCGTCTGGGTGCCATCTCCAAAAACGGTGATGTCTTTACCTTGAAGGGCCTGCATTATGAAATTGGATACTACACGACCATCATCCGGTTCCATTCTAGGACCATAAGTGTTAAAGATTCGGACAATCTTAACCAATACATCATTGGAAGTATGGTAGTTCACGAAGAGTGACTCTGCACATCTTTTTCCTTCATCATAACACGAACGAATTCCGATTGGATTTACATGACCCCAATAATCCTCAGGTTGTGGATGCAATTCCGGGTCACCATATACCTCACTGGTAGATGCTTGAAGAATCTTGGCTTTTATTCTTTTGGCCAATCCCAACATGTTAATTGCTCCTAAAACCGAAGTTTTGATAGTCTTAATAGGATTGTGTTGGTAATGTACCGGCGAAGCAGGACAAGCCAAGTTGTAAATTTCGTCTACCTCTAAAAAGTAAGGTAGAGTAACATCGTGTCTAATAATTTCGAAGTATGGGTTATCTAAAAGATGAACAATTTTACTTTTTCTTCCTGTAAAATAGTTATCCATACTGATTACCTCGTTGCCTTCTTCCAGCAATCTTTCACAAAGATGGGAGCCTACAAAACCAGCACCACCTGTTACTAATATTCTTTTCATTTTTCTGGATTAAAGGTTAATGGTTTGTTTAGAATCACTGTTGACGGCTTCCCTACCAATACTATAATAGGTAAAATCCAATTCCTCCATTTCCTCAGGATCGTAGACATTTCTACCGTCAAAAATGGTTTTCTGGTTCATCAACTTTTCAAGAATTCTATAGTTAGGCATGCGGAATTCAGACCATTCGGTCACTAGAATCAAGCCATCAGCATCAATGATAGCATCGTATTCATCTTTGGCGTATTCAATTTTGTCTCCCAAAATTCTTTCCGCTTCTTCCATGGCAACAGGATCGTATGCACGAACTGTAGCTCCCAGAGCCTTCAATTCCTCTATGATGACTAGAGATGGCGCTTCACGCATATCATCTGTCTTCGGCTTAAAGGACAATCCCCACATACCGAACTGTTTCCCTTTTATATCGCCACCAAAGTGTCGCTTTATTTTCTCAACCAAAGTGGTCTTCTGTCTGTAATTAACGGCTTCAACCGCCTTCAACACCTCAAGTGAATGACCATATTCGTCTGCAGTACGTACCAATGCCTGTACATCTTTTGGAAAACAACTTCCTCCATATCCTGTTCCTGGGTAGATAAACTTGTTTCCAATTCTTGAATCTGAACCGATCCCTTTTCGTACTAGGTCCACATTTGCACCTACCAATTCGCAAAGGTTGGCAATATCATTCATGAAACTGATTTTGGTTGCCAACATGGAGTTGGCCGCATATTTGGTCATCTCGGAAGAGAAAATATCCATAAACAAAAGCGGATGACCATTCATCAAGAAAGGTTTGTATAAACGCTTCATTACTTTTTCGGCGCGCTTGCTTTCTACCCCAACTACAATCCTATCGGGCTTTAGAAAATCATCCACAGCGCTTCCTTCTTTAAGGAATTCTGGGTTGGATGCCACGTCAAAAGGAATACGTACGCTTCTGGCTTGCAATTCTTCTTCAACAGCAGCCTTTACCTTGAAAGAGGTACCTACTGGTACTGTACTTTTGGTAATGATAACTTTATAGTCTTCCATATGCTGCCCTATTTCGCGAGCAACACCTAGAACGTATTTCAGGTCTGCACTTCCATCTTCATCTGGCGGAGTTCCAACAGCGATGAATACTGCATCACACTCCTTAATCGCTTTTTCCAGACTTGTGGTAAAAGAGATTCTTCCTTTATCAATATTTCGTTCCAAGATAAGGTCGAGTCCAGGCTCATAAATTGGCACTTCACCCCTTCTTAACTTTTCAATTTTTTTCTTGTCAATATCCACACAAGTGACATTGATTCCGGTTTCAGCGAAACAAGTCCCTGTAACTAAGCCAACATAGCCTGTTCCTACTACTGTAATGTTCATGATATAGAATTTCGTTTTTGTTTTTACTAGTTGATTCTTTATTGTCTTGCATACCAATCCAAATCCTGGGTTCCACCAGAATTTGCCCAATTGACAAACCTTGGGTATTCTATAGTTATGGGTATGGATTCCGCGGGAGGAACAAAATCATCAAAGATGTTAAGCGCCCACGGAAGATTGGTCATAGTTTTATAATATCTATCGTTGCTAGGATCACTATCGTCATCCGAACTACTTAGCAAAGCAGCTTTGCTGGTTGGAGGAAAATCGGGTAGATGCACCTCGCGCGGTCTATCTCCATTTGAAATCAAAAATGGATTGAATGGAACCAATCCCAAATCTGCATAATTCACAGGTATACTAAAATCAATACCAATTGAAATCGTGTCGCCTTGCATTTCCAAAGTATTGCCCACAATAAAGATTACCGTTTCGTTGGCTGCAGTTCCCGATTCCGTACCATTGGCATTCAAGCTGATGAAATCTGCATTGATTACTTGCCCTTGAACGCCTTCAATGAGACTGGGGTCGATAGGTAAGAACAATGCGAAACCATTGGGTTGTGCCCCACCAATATTATCGATAGTATAGTTGGCTTCAATACGTGTCACATCATTCGAAGCATTGGTTATTAAGTTATATGAATAAGAAACCACCAAATCATTGAAGTCATAATCCCCTTGGCTAGGCCATAGATCTTCATAGGCTAAAACCCCAGTAAGGTTTTGACTTGGTGAAAAATTGTTGAACGCTTGATTTACATCAAATGGAAAATCATCCAACTCATCATTAACTCCGTCACCGTCTGAATCATTTGCTGGAATCAAGGCCACTACATTTGTTAGTTCAATAGATTCCACTGGATTCGCCCGGGCATAAAACACAGCATCATTAAAGTCATCATCAGAACCTTGATCACGTCTTAAATCTTCAAAAGCCAAAAAGTTGATTTCGCGGGCACTGTCATACAACTGAACCATGTGGTTACTCAAGTCACCAGCTTCTGGATTAAAAGAGGGGTCGGAATAAAAAATATTTCTCCCATCTCCAACATCAGAGCCATTCCAACCATTAGCAACAATAAACCATGAAACCACGGTGTTTGGAGGGAATCGTCCCAAATAGACTCTATCCCCAGGAACTAAACCACCTGAAGAGCCGACCATGGATACATTTGGAAAAATGATGTTATGTGCAGCGATATCATCTACTGTAGCTGGCTTTTCCCCAATAGGGTACGAGTAATACCCAATGGCATTTCGGAACCCAGCCCCTTCTGAAACGAAGGTTACCCAAACATCTGCCAAATCTGTTAAAACCATACTAGTCTCACTTTCGTTGGCCAAAAATTGAGGATTTGCTTGAGGTACCCTGCTTCTTTCTGGTAGTGAAGCATTTACGTCATCCAGTAAGTTTTGTTGAATTACATCCGGCAACTCCATTTCATCAGGAACACCTAAGCTATTGTAGCTGCTTAAGTAAGTGTAAGCCACTTTTGAGGTGAGATTTCGTCTGATTTTGCTTGTCCTAAAAGTGGTATGTGCAACCTTGCTTGCTGTTCCACCCCTTTCATATAAGGGTCGGTAATCAAATGAAACCGAATTATTCTGAATGGGTAAGTGAATATCTCTGGTCAATCCTAAATAATCTGAAACTAGAATAACGCTATCCGCTTGTGCGGTCAGCACAAAATCTCGTTCAAAATGTCCTTCTGAATTAAAAGTGGCCCGACCAAAAGGAATACTGTCTTGGGTCCCTGATTTACTGTACAATGTAAACACAGCACTACTCAAAAATTGAGGTACATCTAAAGAAACACTGACTGCATTGCTTGTAGTATAATCAAAACTCGCCGAAACATTTAAGCCAGCCAAGGGTCCATCTTGAATGGTAGCATCTGGTTCGTCCGTCACAGGATCTAAATCCCCTTCGCTTACACAACTGGAAAGTAGTATTCCTATGGTTAAAACAAGAGCTATTTTAAAACTTCTGTACATTTTGTAGGTCTAATATTTTTGTAAATATTATCCTACATTATATATAAGAAAAGTAATTGTTGTAAAGCGATGAATTACTGTTGTAAAATAGGGACTTACCTCGATGAAAACAGTTCGGTCAACGGATAAAATAGGGTTTTAATCGAAACTTTATACCTATTCTCAGTTCATCATTCCTCTGGTAATATAAAGTAATTGACTTTCAGAATCCAATCTAAACTTAATCCCATTTGCGTAAAATTGGGCAATATCTTCCAAACGCACCACCACAAATTCTTTAGTTGATGCGAAGGTTTGACCAGGATGGGGCTTTTCAATCACTCTGAATGATTTTTTCATACAATTATCCAATACTACGCTCTGACCCGAAATGAAATTCATAGTCCATTTTATGGCAAGGGTTGAATCAGAAACCGGACTAGAAAGGGACAGTTCATTTATCTTTATCTGTTCGCCAATGTTCGTCGTATTTTCATTACGAACAAAATGGTTCATGCATTTTAGTTGGGTTGTGGTCAAATATCCCTCAAAGCTTTTCTCGGGATACTCGTGAATTCTGTAATTCCCACAAAGAATGTTTACGATTTCTTTCAAATCCTTGGGTTGCACATATAGCCCTCCATCCTCTTCAAAGACTTGGATAAATGGCATTACGGCAGGACTATTATTTTGGGATATTTGCTGTTTGACACTATTAGTGCCCAAAAGAGAGAATACGTATACGTTGCCCTCTTCTTTCAAGGCTAAATTGGCCAGTACAGATTCTGTTTTAGAAAATATACCCCAAAACACCCAACATATTCCAATAATTGAAACACTTAATATGATAAGGCGTAGAGCAGAAAGTTTTCTTCCCATAACTATAACAATATTTTAGTTTAAAGGGAAGATAGGTACTATACGAAACTTGGAGAGAACGAATTGATGTACGCCTCATTACAATTGACAAATCTTTGCTATGATTTGGTCAGACCACCGATTTATGATTTAGGTTCCAAGTTATTGCACTCCAAAATGCCCTTAAATGGGCGAACTCTAGCTTAAGTAAAAATTGGAGTGTGTTCTTTGGAATGGACACAAAGCACTGAAATAATAAACTGACTCCAAGGGATAGTGGCCTAAAATTGCGTCTCGCAAAAAGTATTCTATTTCTAGAAATATAATAGGTTTTCAAAGGACTAAATTTTCCTGTTGAAATGGATTCCTTGTGCAGGATATATGATTTAGGCTGATAGAAAATCTTAAACCCAGCACGCTTAACCATTTCGGCCCAATCATGCTCTTCGTAATACAAGAAGTAAATTTCTGTCATCATCCCAACCTCATCTACAATTTTTTTAGGAACCATCATGGCTGCTCCATGAATGGATTGGGTTTCTTTGGGTTCGTCAAAATCGCCATTGTCTTTTTGATGATATCCTATACTGTTGTTTCGAATGGTCCATTTATTCATTGGGGTATAACCCGCATATTGAATCAGAGTTGGGTCCCAGTGAAATTTGATTTTAGGGCTCACCATCCCAATACTGTTATCATTCTGAAGCGTTTCAACCAAAGGTTGAATGAAATCAGGAGGAACAATCGTATCATTATTAATAAATAAAAGATATTCGCCGTTTGCCCGCTTTACCCCAAGATTGTTCCCT
This sequence comes from Bacteroidota bacterium, assembly GCA_039184805.1. GTDB lineage: Bacteria > Bacteroidota > Bacteroidia > Flavobacteriales > Flavobacteriaceae > Flagellimonas. The sequence goes on from JBCDAX010000013.1 coordinate 70,674, forward strand.
CCAGCGAAGCCTAAGTTTTCCTGGCTCTTAATCAGGTTGACTTCGGGAAAATTCACTTTGATTTTGTCTGGATTATCGTTTGGTGATGCATTATCGACTACAATCACTTCATAATTGGAATAGGTCAGCTTCCTGACAGATTCCAGTAAATCCAATGTTACATCAGACTCATTATAGTTAATGGTTATGATTGAAACTAAAGGTTCCATAATTTAAATTTTATGCTGCTTGCAATTCTAATTGGGCTTCTTTTTCAGCCATAATTTTCTTGTCCAATTTTGGAGAAATAAAAATGAATACCATACCTGTGTACATCAAAATACAGGTTGGAAATTGTCCAAAAACACCATTTCCATAGGAGGCCAACATGATTCCGGCCATACCACACACCAAAGCTGTAATCCGACCTTTTAACCAATCATCCCGTATTTTGAACATACAATTGTATGCCCCAGTAATAAGGATAAAAAACAGAATGAAGAGGTGTAGATATAGACCTACGATTCCCGTATCTGCCCAAACGGCCACAAACCAACTATCGGTTGCCGTATTGGCCAAAAAGGTGTTGGGAGAGAACCGTTTTCCCCAGTTTCCCGTAGAGCCAATTCCACCTCCCAAAGGTCTGGTTGCCAAATATCCTTTTAGTTTTGCCTGATTAATTCGCCGCATTTCCAGAGAGGCATCATTTGGGTCGAAAGCGGTTCGCATTCTTCGAATTTGGTCATTGTCATTTCCAATAGTCGTGTATTTAAAGAAGACAAAAACGCCTATCCCAGCGATTATGCCCAGCACAATGCTTGGGATGTGCTTTCTTACCAAAATGAACATAACTCCACCCATAGCAGGGACCGCTATTGCACCACGTGTTCCAGAGATCATCATGCCCAACAGACCAGCCATAGCCACAATTCCACAAAAGATTTGAAACTTTCTGTTTTTGGCAAATAAAGCCAACACTCCAAAAACCACACCTGTGTGACCTTGTGAAGCTCCAAACTGACCGGCGTCAGAATAGAATGAGAAAATGCGTAGTTTACCAAATAAGATATGAGTCACATCACCACCAGCATCTAACCAAGCTTGTTCATAAGAATCTACACCAAAAATGAGTTGTTGCATACCCTTCATGGTTGCCAATACAGAGAGTACTCCCCAGATGACAAAGAATATATGTAGGTCTTTTTCCTTATTGAAAAGAATAAATACCAAGGGAACAAACAGCCATTGATATAGAGCCAATCCTCTCATGGCATAAAACCACGCGGCTACACTTACCGCTTCTGGATTAACAATTTGCAAAACAGCATACCCAAACCAAATGGTCACCAACAGTGTCAGCTGTGAGTTCGCTCTTTCCCAAGGTACTTTTATTCGAAAGGCCTTAAAGAACAATGCTAAATACATAAGGACCATAAGACCATCCATCAAAAGGCCCCAGGTCATGGGAATGTAGCGTCCAATGCCTAAAACAAAAAAATTGAAAATAAGTATGGTTATAATTCCTATTCGAGGGTTTACAAATAGAGCGCCCATATATAAGGCGGCAAAAGGCAAAACCACGATAGCCAGACCAGCAACTAATCCTTTTGTTGCGGTCAAATGCCCTGCAGTAATGGCTATTGACAAAATCAACAGTATGGGGAGAGGCTTTTTGAGGTAATCTGAACCCTGTGTTTTTTCAAAAGGATTCATCAGCCCAAATGTGTTTTAAGGTTCTTTAAAAAAACTAAACTCTCCGAGAAAATGTGTTTGCTTTCCACCTGGATTTCCTTTTTCAAATAATAAAACCCCATAATCATTCCCATAATGGTAAAAAGCACAGTACCTACTGCTACGGCCACTAAGCTCTCGAACACAAAAACTGCTAATAGATTCAAAATAATATTGGCACTAGTCATCACCAATACTTTGTATAAATTCAGTTTTGGTTTGTTGATGCTGTCTAACAGAACCCCCGTAAACCGATCTATGGGCAATAACATGATGTATGCGGTAAACACCCTAAAAATTAAGGTCAGTAAAGGCAAAGAATCTAAATATTCATTGCCCCCTAAAAACAAAACCATCTGTTCTGCAAATACAAAACCGCCCAGGGCCACAGGGAAGAACATAAGCGTTACTATACCCACATAGGAATAAAATATTTTTTTGGCTCCCAGGACATCACCCTCTATTGACTTTTTAGCCATTCTTGGATAGGCGGTCATGGTAAAGCTATGCAGTGGTATTCCCAGTAAATCGGTAAGCTTTAGGGGTATGGCATACATGGCTATACCTGCTGAACCCAATATAGGACTCATTCCAATAATGAAGGTATCGGAACTTTTCAACAAGCTTGAGCTTATTAAAGTACCCATGGAATACTTTCCAAAATTTATCAGCTCTTTTTCAATCTTTCTTTTTGCATCGCCTAGAAACATCAGACCATCCCAATTTCTTAAGGAACACCATACTCCTGAAACGGCGTTGACCAAAATATTCACCCAAATTATGGCAATCAAATCCCATTGCAACCACCAATGATTCAAGACCAAAAAAAGACAAAACAAGCCTACATTGGAGAGTCTAACCCACATCATTCGGCTAAAATTCTGCTCGGCTTGAAATAAGGACATGGCATTGTTCCAGCTTAAGTTGGATAAGGCCAAGAAAGGATAATAGATTAAAAATAGGCTATACCCATTATTGATTTGTAGGCCAACAAGTGTTACTAATCCATATAGCAACCAACAGAATAGGGTGAGCAAAACAAGTAATAGCAGGTTGATTCTAAAAGATGAACCCAAAATGGTTTTCTTTTGCTCGTTATCTGCTCCCGAAAGCAAGCGTACTGAAGAAGTACGAGTAAGTCCAAATCGCAATAGGTCAACAAAGGTGGCTAAGGTGATAAATAACACCCATTCTCCAAAAAGTTCTTTTGGTAATTGGCGTGTCAACAACATAAAACTCAACAATCCCAAAAAGGCAACACTTACGTTCGCCATCAAGGAAGATAGATTCTTTTCTTTGCCGATATGTTTTAGTTTGTGAAACATTAGGCAACCGACGTTTTGGTGAAAAATCTGAATTGAACCGCTTTCTTGACCCACCTTCGAACCAAAGACCGTTTTTTGGGTAAATCACCCACAACAGTTTCCATTTCCAGAACTTTAACTCCGTTCAAAATAATAGTTGGCTCTGGGCCAGTGGTAGCTTCATTGAACAATTCCAAAGCATTAATATCTGCCTCACTCCAGGCTCTGTTCGCTCTAGTTACCAGGAAGGTATAATCCATGGTTGAGGCTAATTTTACAGGGAACGGATTTTTAATAATTCCCGGTATTTCCAGTAAAATGAAATCAAAAACACCGAAATCTTCTATGTGTCCGGACTCATCAAATTCCTTGACATTTGAAATTTTATACAGTTGATCACTTATAGGATATACCAGTTTTTGATAGTTCGCTGACCGAAGTTCAAGGTCCTCATCATCATAGGTGATGTGTAAGACTTTATAATCCAGCTCACATAACTTATCCAATAAATGCCTACAGATAAAGGTCTTTCCTTCCGTTTCCTGAGTGGAAAAAAGCATGTTTACTACGGGTTCTGCTTCTTTCTCCTTTTTAAATCGATTTAGGATAATATTTCTAGATATGGCATTAACCGCCTTGTTCTTTAGATATCCATAATCAATCTTTGAACCGGACTTTCCAATGACCGGAAAAATAGATGATATTTTAAGGCCTATTTTGTCTTCTGCCCTTACTGCCGTATTGATGTTTCCATCCAAAAGCTCAAGTACCAAAATGGTAGCTGCCACCAAGATAAATCCTGCTAGTCCAGCGACTATAACCAACAACATACGTTTGCTAGGCTTTGGGCTAATGGGGTAAAAGGGAACTTCGGTGAGTTTAATGTTGGACTTTAACTCCACATTTTGCTGTCTTAGCTTGGCAAGACCTAGACTGTGTAAAAGACTTAAGTACTCTCTTTCTGCGATATCTATTTTTCGCTCTAACCGTTTCATAGTAGCCCCAAGGGGAGAGAACTTTTGATACAACTTCACGAATTCTTCCCTTTTTTGCTCCATGACCTTTAACTGTGCATCATACCCTTCATAATCAATAGTATTCTGCAACCAATCCGCCAGAATGCTTGTGGAAGCAATACTCTTTGTATTAAAATCGGTTTTGTATAGTGTGTCAATATTGGAAGCCAATTCTTGTTCCAATTGTTTGATGCGTTGCATTTTAATAGAAACTTCCTTGGCATCTTTCTCCATTTGAAGAGAATCCTTTTCTAAGCCGAGGGTTTTCATGGAAACATCAAAATTCAAGTTGGAAAGCTCCTTACGGAGTTTCATGATACTTTGACTGGACAGTCTACGAAGCTCGTGGGTTTCCAGTTTGGATTCCAACGTTTGCAGCACCGCTTTGGCAGCGTGATATTTGCGAAGGACTTCAAAATATTTTATTTCAAATTCTTCCTTTTCGGCAGCAATGTGCTTGGTCTGTTCGTAGTAATTGATAATGTTATGGGTGCGATTAAAATCGAGTAGTTCGTCTTCAGCACCGCGTAGGCCTTTTGTCGAGTTATTGAGTTGGCCTTCAAAATAGCGCACAACTGCATCGGACTGATTGGCCTTTATATCTGCATTGAGCTTTACGAAGGTTTCACAAAGAATCAAAAGGGTGTTTTGACAAATAGCTGGGTCTTCAGACTCAAAATCGATGTCCACAAAATCACTGTTCGAAATTCTTCTCAAGCCAATTCGCCCCAGGATTTTTTCAATACTATAATCAGGATGATCTAGGTTGATTAGTTTGTAGATGAAATTAGTATGGTCAGACTCCTTGAGCCCCAAGAAATTCTCATAGGTCTTTGCTACATCACCTTTGACCACCAATTGCTTCACCTCTTCAGGAACAACACTCATCAATTCCCGGTATTTTTTGTTGGAAATAATCTTTACATCGGCACTGTCCAATACCATATGCTGAGCAAATAGCTTAAGTCCCACAATTTCAATAGTAGTTCGTGCCTTAATCAAGTTTAGGAGGTTGTCATAAGCCGTATTCGTCGCCCTGAAATCTATTTTGGTGTTTTCCAGTTCTATGTTGGAACCCGTAGCAATACCTGTATATATCCGCGCTTTGGAATTGAATACTTTGGGCTCATCCCGGGTTAAATAGAAAACCATAGATGCCAAAACAATAGGTACCGTAATCAGCAGTCCTATATGCCGAAGCAGTAAACGAACAAAAAATAACAGGTTAAACTTCATTCCTAAATATTCAATTCTGCTCCAATTATGTTTTCCAAGGCCATTACAGAACCAACAAACTCTGACCGTTGAAGCTCAAAATTCATGGTAGCTTGATTCATCATTTGTTGCAGTCTGGTATACTCCGTGACATTGATTACACCATTGGAAAAGTCTTTCTCTGCTCGAATCGATTGGACTCTAAAATTGTCTACAATGGAACCTGAAATAAAAAACATACGGTGATGTTTTATAACGTCGTTGTAGAGTTCCGCCACCTTCTGCTCAAGTTCTACCTCAGCTACTTGGGTTTCGAAACGAGCTTTTTCCGCTTCCCCTTTGGCACTTAAAATTCTTGCTCTTCTATTTATTATGGCCGACAACGGAAGTCTAAGGGAAACCCCAACATTATATCGGCTTTGTTCGGTTGAAAATAAGGTTTGACTTTGGGGGTCACCTGCAATTTGTTGATTGCTCAGGTTATCAAAAATTCCGTAGTTGTAGCCCGCTTCAAGATTTATATAATCCAACCAAGCACGTTGTTCCGAAGAAACCACACCATCACGATATTGTTGTTCTGACTCCGTTACCTTAATAAAGGGCGAGTAATCCCTTGCCATAGCGATAAGCGTATCCAAGGGCGGCAACTTTCTACTAATATCATTTTCCTTTAGACCTTTCTCAATAAATTCATTAATCGCCTGTGCTTCTGCGGTTTGAAACAAAAAAAAACACAGTAAAACGCCCCAAATCTTTTGCATTACACATTCTCTTTTTGAAAAACAGCTTTAAAGGTTCGTAACACTATCCACATGTCTATTAAAAAGGCACGTTTGCTGTTCGCGTATTCTACATATTTTATGTCCAGTTGTTTTCTTTCTTCGGGAGACATTTTTGAGCTTCGACCTCTAGCCTCAACCTGCCAAAGTCCCGTAATTCCTGCTGGGCCGTTGAACCTATCGGTCCATTCATCTGTGGTCAACACCTCGGCTTCGTAAAGGGGTAAAGGTCTATTTCCCACTATGGACATATCTCCTTTTAGTACATTAAACAACTGGGGTAGCTCATCTATACTTAGTTTTCTGATGATATGCCCCACTTTGGTGATTCGGGGGTCGTTGTCAAATTTTACAAAAGCGCTTTTTGCGCTTTCCCGTTTTTTGAGGTTATGTTGTACCTCAGCTACTTCGGTGTCGTCACCAATCAGCATGGTGCCTGATATGTTGTTTTCTGAAATTGGGTCAGACAAGACTTGCTCGTTGTCATCCTCATCATCATGTACATATTGATTCAGATGTTGGAATTCCTTAAGGCGTTTATCTGCATCTGGATACATGGAACGAAGCTTGTAAAAATCAAAAATCTTGTACCCTGTACCCACTCTTTTAGATATATAGTATACCTTACCTTTTGACTCCAGCCGGATTGCCAAAATCACCAAAAGAAGAAATGGAGACGCAAGAAGTAAAACTGTACCCGCTACCAAAATATCAAAAGAACGTTTCCAAAATCCTATCTTGTATTCTTTGATGTCTTCCCTGGAAGTTGCAATCTTTTCCTGTTTTAGACTGACTTTCAGTTCTTTTAGAAATTGTACCCTATCTACAATTTTGTCAACCGATATCGGGTGAACGTAAAAGTCATCAATACCCGATTTTACTGCTTCCGACAAATCTTTTTTCTCTCTATCCTTTGCAACAAGAATAAATGGAATTGTGTCATTTTTAGAGGAACGTTTTCTTAAGGTTTTATGGAATTCAATTCCGGTTTGCCCAGGAATTTGCTTTTCACAAAGAATGGCATCTACTCCTTCGTTCTCCTCCAACCATGTTAGTGCATGTAAAGCATTATCCACCACATTAAAATCCACTTTACCCTCGCTGGAAGCGAATTGATTGGTCATATCGGCATTATTGCCGACATAAAGCAGTCGGACTTTTTTATCGGATACAATTTCCATGGTATTTTGTGCTTATGTTCTTACCAACAGTTTCTCAACCCTAATCAAAAGTTCTTCTGGGTTGAAGGGCTTGACCAAATAATCATCTGCCCCTAGTTTTAGACATTGGATACGGTCCGAACTACTATCTCTACAACTCAAAACAATGATGGGAATGTTGGAGAAATATCCGCTCTCTTTTACTTTTCTAATCAATTCAAATCCATCCATATTTGGCATTTCCAAATCGGTTATAATTAAATCTGGAATGTTGCCATCCTGCATCCAACTCAATGCGGCCAATCCATCCTCCATAGTCGTCACATTATAGGATTGCCCTAAGAATTGTGACACTAATTCACTTAGTGATTGCTTATCATCTACAACTAAAATTTTCATGATTCCTACTGTTTAATTTATGTAGTCCTTAATACGTGTGAAAGTAGGATAAATATTACTTTATAATAATTCAATGTTGTCAAACCTAGGAAGTATGTTGTAAGTGACAATATATCGGAGGTGTTGGTATATAAAGGGTCATCGGCCAATAACATGGCTTAAATATGGTATGTGGTAACGGCCTAATGTCATCCAGGTAAAATGGAATAGAGACGATGCAAAGAGTTAAAGATGAGCGTAAAACAGGAATGACTTATCCTAGTGAGTCGGCGGTTTCGAGTTGCCTATAGGTTTCGCGTATTGGGCTATCAAAATCGTAGAATCTTTGATTGCAGAATGGAAAAGGCTTTCCCGGTTCTCTTTTGGGAGGAAGAGCAGTATAAATGTCAATCGGTATATACTTAAACTTTCCTTTACTGTACAAATGAATAGCTAACATACCGTCATCACAACCGGATACCGCTCTTAAATCCGTATCGTAACCAACAGGATCTATAGCTTCTTTTTTAATAGCCATACCTACTGCACGAATATGTTTAATCTTGTGTATAAAACCTTTAGAAATCTTATACCTGAAATAGGCCACTTTTAAACGATTGCGAAGTCGCATTTTTGCGGAAAGTTGAAAATCGTTTTCATAGCTTTTGGAAACTGAGTAGCATAATACCAAATCTTTATCTTGAAAGAAAGGTAGGACCATCTTATCAATATAATATGGATCATAAATTGTATCTGGATCCATACTACAGATAATCCGCCCACGTGCTTCCTCCAAACCTTTTTGCCGTGCATGGGTAATGCCTTGTTTTGGTTGACTCACCACCTTTGCACCCAATTCGCGTAAAATTTGCAAGGACTCATCATCCGCGTTGTTTTCAATAAAAATGAGCTCGTATGGAATTATCGTTTTTAGGTTGGAAAGCGAATAGATATGACCAACTAAAGTTTCCTTAGCCCTGTAGATTGGAACCAACAAACTAACCACGGGTTTTTCTACTTTATCTAAAAGTTGGAAATATGTGGTCAATCGTTCAAAATCAGAATCACTAAGTTGCTTAGGTGTAATTCCGAAATAAGGCTGGTACTGGGTCACCTTCATGGCTAAGGAAATTTGGCTAAACCCGGTCTGGGCTCAAAATATAATTGGTTTTTGTAGTGTTCATGGTTTCCAAAACATTGTCATTTTGTCTGCCAATCAAGGCCACTACTTTATTCAATTCGGCGGATTTTCGATACAGTTTTTCAAAGAAATGTGCAGCGGAAGAATCCAAAACCGTCACTTCTTCCAAGTTTACCATAAAGCTGTCGTTTGTCTCCAGTATGGAATCAAAATATGCTTGTAAGGTACCCACATGTTGTGCCGTCACTTCTCCTAAAATTTTATAAACTCCTCGATTTTCCTTTATTTCCAGTGGCATATGTTAAAACATTTAAGTGGTTACAAATTCTGTTTTAACATTTTCGTAAAGTGTCTATGTATCTAACGTATATAACCATAAATATTGTAGTAATTTACCTACTTTTTTATAATAAATTCAAACGTTGCATCAATTCCGGTCTGTTGGATCTACTTATTGGAATTACACTTTTTTCAATAAGCACACTATTGTCTTGAATATCAATAATTTGTGTAAAGTTAATAATGAAAGAGCGGTGTATTTGTAGAAAACGTGACTCGGGAAGTTTATCCTTTATTTTCTTTAAAGTAGAATGTACTCGATATCGTTTGCCCAAGGTCTGGATTTCGATGTAATCGCCCTTCGCTTCAATCAGAAGAATATCGCTGAATTTCAGTTTGATCAATCTGCGATCAATGTTGATATATAGATCATCATCCTGGTCCTCCTCCTTCGTCAAGTTTACAGCTCCTCCTTTAAGGGCGGAATTCAATTTGACCACACATTTTTGAAAGCGTTCCGGGCTTATTGGCTTCACTAGGTAATCCACAATAAATGGATACTCATAGGCCTCTATGGCAAAATCCTTGTCCGAAGTGGTAAGTACAATCTTAGGTGGGTTTTGAAGCGTTTCTATAAAGTCAATCCCAGTAAGCATAGGCATATGGATGTCCAAAAAAATCAAATCCACCTGATTATCTTTTAAGAACTTAAGTGCTTCAACGGCGTTTGGAAATTCAGCTCTTACCTCCATTTCTGGAATGGTTTTGCAAAGCTCCTTTACAATAGCCCGTGCACTCGCTTCGTCATCAATAATTATACTTCTCATCTTATGCAATTTCTAATACAAACTGTTCCACGGTCTTCAATACTTGATGAAACTGGCTCTGTAATTTAGTATCCCCATATTTCAGGTCTTCTTCATATTTTACAGCCAGTCTATAGCCTTCCTGAAGTCCCAAAATCCCAAGCTTGTGTTTTATTTTATGCACAATCTTAGCGGATTCCTCTAGGTTCTTTGATTCCAAGTTCTCCAAGTATTCGTCCTTTTCTTTGGGAAATTCAGTTTGGATGATATTCAAGAATTTTTTCTCAAACTCTTCGTTTCCACCAGAAATTTCTTTGATGTAATCAAGATTTGGGTGTTCCATAATCTAGGTCTTTGTTTATGGTGAAGAAAAAGGTGGTCCCGCTGTCTTCTTCAGAGGACAACCATATATCTCCTTTATAATAGTTAATGATTTTCTTAACCAGTGCCAATCCAATACCAGTAGCATCCAAGTTGTTTTCTAATTTTCTAAACATATCGAATATTCCAGCTTGTAAATGTTCTGGAATACCTTTTCCATTGTCCGTGATACTAAACAGCCAAGTTCCTTTCTCTTCTTTGATATCAACAACTACCAGACCTGATTCACAATCTTCAACAGCGGTTATGGCATTTGTAATCAAATTTTTGAACAACTGCTCCATTCTGTACTTCCCAGTATATAACCGTGGAAGCATTCTACTTTTCTTTATGCTTACGGATTCAGGAACGTAAATGGTATCCTCAATCTCTTCTATCAATGCATATAAGTCGACCAAAACAGGTTGCTCCTGAAGTGAGTCGATTGTGGAATGTTTTAATATACCATCAATAAGACTGTCCATTTTGGTCAAATTCTGAAATATGAGTTCCACATTGGCCTGGTTTTCTGAGTTGAATTTCTCCTTACCTTCTTCAAAAACCCAACTTACCAGTGAATGCACATTTCGAATAGGAGATTTTAAATCGTGGGAGACCATATGGGCATAGTTGTTCAAAGATTCATTCTGCTGTTCCAGATTTTGAAGCAAAACATCTTTTTCTGCGGTGATAGTGACCAGTTTTTGTGCTTGTTGTTCTATGTCTTCAACCAGTTTTAATGGATCAAAGTTCATTGCCTTTGCATCCCCATTTATATGTTGGGCATCGGCCACCGCTTGGCTTAATGATTTAAGTACTTTTCGCTGGGCTTCTGCTTCCGAGTTAAGTCGTTCATTGGCCTCAAAAAGCTCGGTAGAACTAAGGGACGTAGCCCGTTGAATCATAGTTATTTTTTCGTCAAAATTCGAATACGAATCACTAATGGCATTAAAAAATGCATCCATAGAGGAATTATCCCTTAATTCCTCAGGCAAGTGTTTCCGTATTTGTCTTTTTAACAGTGAGTGCATTTACTCGCTCAATAAGGTTAGTGTCATGGTTTGATTGTGCAACTGACATTGATTGCTATCCGTGAAGGGGGCCATTTCACCGTAGGAATAAAAACCTGCAATCGTTGCATCTGGGCCAATTACCTCAGCTACTTCTTCAATCTCTTCCTCGGTTCTTTGGTCCATGACCAGTTTTCTTCCAACACAACTAACCAAAAGGGCCAACTCTGGGGTTTTCTTTCGCTTCTTCATCGCCATACAAGCAGCTTTTGCTGCTCCTTGAGCAATATCATCTACAGTTGACATCATAAGTTGCACCTTGGAATTCACAGGGACATCACCTGCCAAAATCATTGAATTTTTTTCTTCATCTATGGTAAGGATAGTTCGTACCAAAGGTTTCGAACCAGGTTTGTCCTGCACAGTCAAAGGGTATAAGAGTGCTGCTTGGGGCAATTGTTCCGCTTTATCTCCTAAGTATTTTTTATATAGGTCTAAAGCGGGTTTGCCATCAATCTCATATAGCACATTGCCTTCAGATTTAGTAATTACTCGTTCGGGTCCAAAAGGCGTCCATCCCCCATAGTTGGCGTAGGAAACTTCCAAATCCGAACCATAAAAACCTACTGCAATTACTTCTCCTTGTTTTGGGTTTTCATTATAAGATGCCAGTGTTTTTTCGAATCGAGCCCCATCTCCACAAAGCCCACCTGTTATTGAAGCTTGAAAATCTTTCGCGTTTTCTAATCCTTTAATCAATCCACTTCCATTTACAAAGCTTCCATCAGAAACCACAAACACGTGTTGGAGGCCCTTTTTATCGAATTCTTCCGTGATGGAATTGCCCATCTCTTGGATATTTGAAAAATCAGAGACATTCCTATTCACTACTTCAAAAGAGGTTCGCTCAAATTCTATTGCAGTAAGTGTTATGGTATTCTCATGTACATTCGTGGAAAGAATCTCCCCAGAAGTGGACCCAAATACCAAATTCCCATTTGGGTATATTCCACGAATCTCTTCATAAATATTTTCTGCTTCTAATAGGTTACGGTCGCCAAAAATCAAAACTAAGGGGTTATTGACTTCTTCTTTTTGGGTAAACTTCCAATCTGAAGTGGCGGTTTTTACGGCTTGCTGTATTTTCATGGGTTTTGGGTTTTAGGGTTTTTGGCCAGAGTGAAGTAAAAGGTGGTTCCCTCTCCTATTTCACTTTCCAGCCATACGTTTCCATCGTACCTATCTATAATCTTTTTAACTATGGAAAGGCCGATTCCTGTTGACCTTTCTTGGTTTCCAATGGATTGAAAAATTTGAAATATTTTTTCGTGGTATTCTTTGGGAATTCCCACGCCATTATCCTTTACACTGAATTCCCAGTGCTTTTTGGTCTCCTTGTAATCGATTTCGATAACTCCTTTGGGCTTATCGATATTGACCGCAGCATTGCTCAAAAAGTTTTGAAACAGTTGATGGATTTTTGTTTTATCTGCCTTGATAATGGGTAGTTCCTGGGCAATCTTGATAGAGACATTATCCGGGATGTAAATGATTTCCTTAATCTCCTGAATAACCTCATTGACATCCACTTCGGTGTTATCAAACACGTCGTTGTTTACTGTGGAATACTTTAAAATACCGGTTATGAGCTTATCCATTCCCTCAATTTTTTCTTGCATCATTTTCAGGTTATAGCTTCCCGTTTCATCCAGCTTGTCCTTGTAATCTTCGTAAAGCCAAGTTGCTAGTGCACTGACACTACGCAAAGGGGATTTTAGGTCATGGGATACAATGTGTGCATATTCCTGAAGTCCCTTGTTACTAGCTTCGAGTTCCTCAACGAGGTTTGCTTTTTGTATCTCCAGGTTCTTTTGTTCTGTGATGTCCAAGTGGATACCAATCGAACCTATCACGTTTCCAAAGTCATCGTATTTAGGAGCACCGCTTATCAACCAAAAGCGTTTTTCCCCAGTCTTGGTGATTACTCCTACTTCATACGAGTCTGATATCCCCTGCTTTCTTTTTCTATTATGGATTTTCAGTTTCTCTCTATCCTCTTCAACCATGTTTACCACCTTAACGGCGTCTCTTCCGATAAGTTCCATTGAAGTGTAGCCTACCATATCGCAGAAACTCTGATTGACCATTAGGATATTATCGTCATCATCTACTTCAATCAAGCCCAAATTCATGTTTGCTATGATGCTACCGTATTTTTCTTTCTGGATTTCCAGATTTTTACGATAGTTTTTTCTCAAAGTAACATCTTGGTAGCTCCAAAGATGCCCCTGGTATTCACCATTGCTGAAAAGGGGAATGTAATCACGTTCAAATGTTCTCCCATCAACGAGTTCCATTTCGTCTGAGGTGACTACCTCTTTCTTGTCGAGTACATAATCAATACGACGTATGGCCATATCCGATTCCGAGAACAAGTGTTTGTATTTGTGAATTGATTTTTTGCTATCAACACCTTTCAATTTTTCAGGGGCAACCGGTATAGCGAACAGGTCACAGAATTTCTGGTTGGCCAGAACAATTTTTCTGTTTTGATCTTCCAATAGTATTCCTGTCTGTAAGTTCTTTATCAGCTTTGCCAACCTTTCCTCTGAGGCCTTTAGTTTCTCTTCGGATTTCTTTTCCTGTGTAATGTCCTCAATCATCACCACACTATAGGTGACTTCTCCATTATCATCTAAAATAGAACTAGTGGAGGTTTTGCCGAACAAGGTTTCTCCATTTTTCTTAAAAAACTTTCTGATAATGGTAAACTTCTTCAGGTCTTCCCCATTGGCAGTATTCTGGGTTAGGTTTTCATAAACATTACTGTCTTCCAAGGTGGAAATTTTGTCCAAGGTTTTGTTTATTAATTCCTTTTCGGAATATTCCAACAGTTCAATGAAGGAACGATTTGCTTTTACAATTTTATCCTTTACAATCAGAAGAATACCCAGCGGCGAATTTTCTACAATAATGTCTTGTTGCTTCTTCTGTTGATGAAGCATTCTTTTGATTTCCATTTCCTGTGTGATGTCTCGAATCACACCTTGGGCCGCAATTGGCCTGCCTTCCTTATCATAAATAAGACTGGCATTGATGTTCACATGTTTTTCTTCATCATCCTTTACTAAGATTCTGGCCGAATAATTCTTCAAAATCCCTACCTGAAGTAGTGTCTGAAAGGACTCTGCGGTATATTCCAAATAGTCTTTATGGACCAATCCTGAAAGGTATACTTCTTTTTCTGTGTGATCAAAACCCAGAAACTCCTTGGCAGAAGCATTCATATTAATTACCCTAGTATCCAGTCCCATGACCACATAAGGGTCAATGATATTAATGAAATCACTATTGATTGAATTGCCCTGTTGTTTGTTCAACAGTGCTTCCAAACGCCCATTGGCCTCCCTTAAATGAAGGGACGCATCATAAAGCTCCTTCGCTTTCTGCTCCAAAAGGTTTTCTGCTGCCTTGCGGGCTTTTTTCTCCCGCTCAACAGCCCTTTTAAGCATAGACGGTTCGTTTCTATCCATTTTGGACAATTGCAAATTTGACCTCAGTTCCGTTTTCATTTAATAATTTGTAGTCTACTTTGACCATTTTTTCGAAGTGTTCAAACGTCTTTACTATGAGTCCATGCGCCAAGGCATAAAGTCCCCGGGAAGAACTGTAGACCATTTCAAGGGTATTGTCCGTTTTGGAGAGTATTTTAAATTTTGGGAGTTCCGCATCGGGATATAGCTTTTTTACATGTATATGAATATGATCTTCAATACAGCAAAGAAGTGCTAACGGAGTTTTGTAGCCAGAAACAACTTCTGGATGTGCTTCGGCCAAACCTGTAAAAAGATAATGACCAAAAGTATACAGTAAATCGTTTGCAGGGATTTGGGTTGCCTTACTCAATTCAGTCAATAGGGCGACCATTTCATTAAAGTCATAGGTACCCACGGAAGTATAGGCCCCACTTGAGGGAAGGTTACTGTTTTCAATTATGGTGTCCACCACATGCAGTCCAAAGGTGGATTCCACCATCTCTAAAAACTCGGTAAATACAATTCCTTTCATAATAAAGAATATTATGATTTAAAAGTAGGAATTGGACTACTTAAGCTAAAAAGAATGTTGTGAAATGAGGATTTTTGTTAGGCTTTGATCAATTCACTGATTTCCCAGTACTCAAAAACCCGTTTTAGCTTCGCTTCATAATCTTCATATTTCAATGGTTTGATTACGTATCCAGCAATACCTATTTCGAAACATTTCAACAAATCCACTCGATTTTCGGATGTGGTCAATATAATAGTGGGTAAGTATTTCAACTTTTCATCTGCCTTTAAAATAGAAAGGAACTCTATTCCGCTCATTCGAGGCATATTCAAATCCAATAAAATAATATCCGGAAGATTACCTCCTCTAAGAATATCCAGAGCCTCTTCTCCATTTTTCGCTTCAATTATTTTATGCTTGGATTGAAACTTGGAAATAGCCCGTTGCATTTTCATGGTCTCGATCATGTCGTCTTCTATGAACAGAATATTCATGGTACTTTTCTTTAGGTTACAAATGTTTGAAATAAAGTTAAGAAAAAGACTACATGTAAGTTAATCCCAAAAAAACTATCGATGAATGGTAGAAAGCCTTCGATGAGTTATTACGGCATATCCAACATTTTCTCTCGAAGGGTTTTGGAAAGCTTAGAAACGACAAGGTCGTAGGAGTGGTCTGTCAATTCGATAATCAACATAGGAGGAAGACTATCCAATAAGAGGGTGTTCCAATGTTTTTTGCTCATATGATATCCAGGAATAATCAACCCATCATGTTCTTCCCTTAGTTCTATCGCTCTATCTGGGTCACATTTTAAGTTGCATTGAGAGGGAAGTCGTTCTAAAGCAACCAAGGCAAACATCTTTCCCATTACCTTAAAAACCAAGGTAGATTCATCAAAAGGAAATTCTTCTGTCACTCCCTTTTTATTAAGACAATAGTTTCTGAACGATTCTACATCCATCACTTAAGACCATAAGAATCATAAACCACTACCTTTTCCCATAGGTCTTTACATTCCTCAATGAACAACAAATGGGCTTCTTCTTTCTGATACCCCTCTTGTGATTCCGCTGAATCAAAAGTTACAATAAGAGAATAGGTAAACGAATCATCCACAACCTCTCTAGTAGATTTTGGAGGTACGCCAATAAAATTGGTCTTTGCGAATTTAGAATTCTTCAAAAACTTCTTTAACGAAGTTTCAAATCTGGCTTTCCCTTCAGCATCATCAGGGTTTTTAAACCAAAAATACACCGTATGCGCAAATGCAGAATCAAAGGTTTTCATGTCACTTGTGTTCTGCGCAAATGCAGTGGTCCCTATAACTCCAAGTAACAGGAGCATACTAATTTTAGTTTTCATGATGTTTCTTGTTCTTTTAATAGTTGTATATCCTCCGTTGTTATCTCCAATGCGGAATAGTCTAAAGTCCACCCAATGGTTTCTACTATCTTTTCCACTACAAGCACAGCCTGTAAAGCTTCTTTTCTTGCCGTATCCATTAGTCCGCTCTCTGGTATTTTTTGTTTGATGTGTTCTTTTGCTTCTACATTGAGCTTGGTAAGGTCGTTTGGGGAAAAGCTGTTGAAGAGCCCATTCTTAATATCGTAGAACTGCAGATCCGGTTCAATGGACAATACCTCAGGTTCAGGAAAATCATTTAATATGATTCTCTTCTTATCATTATCAGCGGATAGTTTTAATTTTTTAAGGTCGTATCCGATATGAGCTTTTGCTTTTACAATAATGAGCGCTTTTTTCTTGCTACTAAGCAGACTCATAAAACCTTCCTTCGTATTCTCATAGTGATAAATTTCTGCAAAATCACCTTCTACCGAAACCAGTTTGCAAACACTCTTGATTTTGTCCAATAAAACTGTGGATTGCTTTTCGGTAAGTTCCTTTCCTTTTTTCCGAGTGAATAGTGAGAAAAGCCAATACATCAGGATTCCCCCAAGAATTAATCCTAATATGACCTCTAAAAGACCCTCCATTTTTTAAATATATAAAGATTGTTCAAGAATAAATCATTTTAGCACCTTATACAGAACAGGCCTACTTGGTGCTGCATCATTCTCAAAAGGTGCCACTTGAAGATTGAGCCAGTACAATCCATCTTCAATAACATTCGGCACAAAAATCAGCTCCGTTATGGTAGCCGCCAACCGCTTTTCACCATCAATCTTCCAGAAGGCTTTGTGCGATGCCAATTGCCCTTCGTCCCTCTCTTTGTCCACAGAGGGTAAATCTACCAAAAGATGCCTTACTCCACGATTTACCAAAAACTCAACGGCTTCACTTAAAAAATACGGAGGATTGGTATTGGAGTAATTCTTAGATTTTTTGTTTTCCAAATTAGGAATGGTCCTAACAGCCAAAGCTTCTGTATCCTTTTCACCTAAAGCATATTCCAACTGCCTTGCAGAAATTACAAAATCATCTCCCATTCGTTCCGGAGCTACGGTTATCAACTTGGCAAGGAAAAAGTAGTTTTCCAACTGTTTATTGACTGAATGAACTTCCTTGGTGATATGACCCAAACATTCCGTATGCGTCACATGGGAATGCGGATTGAACTTGATCATATTAAAATTCACGTTTCCCCCTTCGGCAACCTTCCCAACAAATCCTTCTACTCTCACGGGTTCTATACTTGGTGGTTCCAAGTACCAGACATTTACATTTTTCTCACTTCCTATGAGTGGAATCGAAATGTCAATGGGTTTGGATAAGTCAATCGTATAGCTGTCTTGGCCTCTAGAAATTGTGGCAATCATGTTACCAAATTAACCATAAATAGGTCTGAAGCAATTCCATCTACCAAAAACTTCCCCTTTTTGGTCACCAACAGGGAATCGCCATCCAAATACAATAGATGTTCTTGGATATACTTTTCAGATTGCATTTTAAGATAGTTGAGGTGTTGCTTTCCAAAATCTCTTTCTATTTTTTCTAAAGAAATTCCCCAAATCGTTCTTAAACCTGTCATTACATATTCATTGTATTGGTCAGTTTTGGATAGTTCTTCTCGGTCAATTGGTAATCTACTCTCCTCAATTGCTTTAATGTATTTTATATTATTCCTGAGGTTCCAGCTACGTGAGGTTCCATCAAAAGAATGAGCTGAGGGTCCAATTCCCAAATACGATTTGCCTTGCCAATATGAGGAGTTGTTTTTGGAGAAAAAATCGGGCTTTCCAAAATTGGAAATCTCATAATTGACGTAACCCTCGTTTTCCAAAATATCTAAGAGAATATGAAATTGTTCTTGGGCTTGTTCGTCATCAACATCTTGAACAACACCTTTTTCGATGAATTTCTTAAGTGCGGTTTTAGGCTCAACTGTCAGCGCATAGCTGGAAATATGGGGCAAATCCAGTTTCAACGCTTTTTGAATATTTTCTATCCAGCGTTGATTATTCATCCCCGGAATTCCGTAAATCAAATCAATAGAAATGTTATTGAAGTATTTTTTCGCTTCCAAAACGCATTCCTCAGCTTGGGTCGCATTATGCGCCCGGTTCATCAGTTTTAGATCTTCTTCAAAAAAAGATTGGATGCCTATGCTCAATCGATTTATTGGGCTTTCTGCCAATTCCTTCAAAACTGAATTTGATAAATCATCTGGATTGGCCTCCAAGGTGATTTCTGGATTATCCATTACTTCAAGATGACCATAAACCGCATCTATTAATACTGTTAGTTCTTTTGCCGATAAAAGTGAAGGGGTCCCTCCTCCAAAATAAATGGTCCCAACAGCTTTTCCATTCAATTCTTCCTTCCGCAATTCCAACTCAAGAGCAAGCGCGTTCAACATGCCATCTTTAACCTTCAGTTGGGTAGAAAAATGAAAATCACAGTAGTGGCAAGCTTGTTTGCAAAATGGAATATGGATGTAGATACCGCTCACTCAATGGTCAATTAGCAATATGCAATGTACAATTAAGAATTGATGCGGACTATTTTCCTATTCTGGTAGTTTTTAGAATGGAGAACACGATTTTTGATAGTTCATCCGCATTTTCTATTAGCCGATTAGCTTTATCCACATTTAAATAGTTGGAATCTTTTAGAAGAGAGAGCCAGTATTTGGTTTCCAAACTTTCTTTATAGGAAATTGAAATCTTAGCTGAAAAATCTGCTTTAGAAATAGCGCCATTCACTTCTGAAATATTTGCACCTATAGATGTACCAGAACGCAACAATTGTTTAGATAAAATGTATTCTCGCTTTTCTTTGTTAAGTTTCTTATACAATTGGATGATTTGTAAAGCAAAGTCATACGATTTGCTTAAAAGAGGGTTGTCTTTATTCATTTTGGGTAGGTTAAATTTAATTTGAGACTAATTATTATATATTGATAACTGTTTATTGTTCAATGTTTATTGATTTTATCTTCATTCTGCTTCACAAAAGCTGCCCATCCCGTGTAGTGTTTTCCAACCTCAACCCTACCTTCATTATAAAAATGACAAACGGCAGCCGCCAATCCATCCGTGCTATCCAAATTTTTTGGTAAAGTTTTCAGTTTGAGAAGCCCCTGAAGCATTTTAGCTACTTGTTCCTTACTTGCATTTCCGTTTCCTGTTATGGCCATTTTTATTTTCTTGGGCATATATTCGGTAATAGGGATTTGTCTTGAAAGTCCAGCTGCCATTGCTACACCTTGGGCCCTACCTAATTTTAGCATAGACTGCACATTTTTTCCGTAAAAAGGGGCTTCAATCGCTATTTCATCTGGATGGAAGGTATCAATCAGCTCTATGGTTCTTTCAAAAATGAGCTTGAGCTTTATATAGGGGTCATCATACTTTCTCAGCATTAATTCATTCATCTGCACAAAATGCATCTGCTTGTTGATGACTTTGATAATACCAAAACCCATGACCGTAGTACCGGGGTCTATCCCCAAAATGATTTTTTCCTTGTTCAATAGATTACTGGGTATTAAGTATGATAGGTAACCTAAAGCGTACGCTAACAGGTATGCCTCTTTTTATGGCTGGAGCTACTGTGGTTAAATCGTTCAATCTGCGCGTAACTTCCGAATTGAAATTTTCGATTTCGCTCAATACAGCTTCTTTCTCTTCCACATTCTGAACGAAAATGAACCCATCTTCGTCGATTAGAAAATCAATCAAAACCGTATCGTTCAAATCGTTTTCAACTTCAAACTCCATATCTTCCAAAGCCTTACCCAGCTGGGCAATCATCGTATCCTCAAAGCAAGTGCGTTGTTCAAGCTTAGGAAGGTCTTCCCTGCATGCATCAAATAAGGGATATTGGTCAACATCGTCCCAATTGATTTGTAATAGTTCTTCTTCAATCAACTTTTGGGTTGCTTCTTCTTTAGAAACAAATAGGTCACAGGCGGATAATAATCCCAAAAACAATATCCATATCAACTTCCGCATGTGCCTCTAAGGTTTCATCGAAATTACGATTTTAAAAATATACATCATAACCTAGCTTTTGAGGGCCGAATGTAACATTTTGGGCCTAAATTTGTCTTATTCCATAAACCCTAAAGATGGATATCGTTTTACTCGTTATTGGTTTTATTTTGATGCTAGTCGGGATTTTAGGCAGCTTTTTACCTGTGCTCCCTGGCCCACCATTGAGCTGGGTTGGGCTTTTGCTTTTATATCTCACCAAGGCAGTTCCGGATGATTGGTGGTTATTGGGCATTACCTTAGTGGTAGCACTGACCGTTACCGTTTTGGATTATATAATTCCCGCAGCGGGAACCAAAAAATTTGGTGGAAGTAAAGCAGGTATGTGGGGTAGCATCATTGGGCTGTTGGTCGCTATATTTTTTCCAATCCTTGGGCCTTTTGGCATTATCATCTGGCCCTTTGTTGGCGCCTTGGTAGGCGAACTTTCCAATAAATCTGACAACAAAACCGCTTTGAAAGCCGCATTCGGTTCTTTTATTGGTTTTTTGACCGGTACTTTTTTAAAGTTCCTAATCGCGGTGATTTATTTTGGGTTATTTATCTGGAAAGCAGTGGAATATTCCGGAGAGATTTTTACATTTTCCTAATCAAACCACTCCACTTTTTCTTCTATTGGATTTCGAGGAGAAGTATCAACCTCATCATCGTAATATCCCATGTAGAAAAAGCCAAGACATTTTTCTCCTTTGCCCAAATCGAAAAACTCATCCATATATTTAATCAATCCTGGCGAACTCCAATAAGACCCAATGCCTAGTTCGGTGCAGCATAGCCACATATTCTGAACAGCCATAGCAGTGGCGGCCAACTCTTCCCATTCTGGTAAGCTTTCATTAGGGTCACGTTGCATACAAATGGCTATTATCGCAGCAGCACGTTGCGGGTTTTCCTGTAGCTTTTTTATCTTTATTTGTTTGGGCTTGGAATCAACCTCTTGGTACTTTTCCGAGAGAAAAACCCCTAATTCTCTCTTTTTATCGCCTTTTAGCACCTTAAATCGCCAAGGTTCAGTCTTTTTGTGGTTGGGTGCCCAATTGGCGGCCTCTAAAACCTTTTCTATAGTTTCTTTTTCAATAGGGTTATCGTTGTATTGAACAGGGAATATGCTTCTTCTCTTTTGGATAAGTTCAAAAATGTCCATAGATACGTTTTACACAAAGGTACAAACAAAAAAAGCCTCCCATAAGGAAAGCCTTTCAATGATCAGCATCATAGATGCATCACAACACAACGGTTCAAAGATATAAAGGTTTTTTGACAAACAACACCTCACTCTATATACGTTTTACTTTTTTTGGATTATTTCCAAAATAATGGAATTATTCCTTATATTGTTCTCCCTCAATTAAACAATGAAAAAGACTATCCTCCATTTGGATTTGGATACATTTTATGTATCCGTGGAACGCATTATCAATACGGAGCTGAAGAACAAGCCCCTATTGGTAGGCGGAACTAGTGACCGTGGGGTAGTGGCTGCCTGCAGTTACGAAACGCGAGGCTTTGGCGTACACTCTGGCATGCCTATGAAAATGGCCAAAGAGCTTTGTCCAGAGGCGGTTGTCATACGCGGCAATGCAGGCACGTATAGCAAGTATTCTGATGTGGTGACCGAAATCATCAAAGAGCATGTTCCGCTTTTTGAAAAATCGAGTATTGATGAATTTTATGCCGATTTATCGGGAATGGACCGCTTCTTTGGATGCTACCGCTATGCTTCGGAAATGCGAAAAAGAATAATCCATGAAACTGGATTGCCCATCTCCTTTGGACTATCTGTCAACAAAGTGGTTTCCAAAGTTGCGACCAATGAGGCCAAACCCAACAACCAACTCAAGATAGATTTTGGGCACGAAAAGCCTTTTCTAGCACCTTTGTCCATCAAAAAAATACCCATGGTAGGTGAGAAAACCTATCAAACACTAAGAAACTTGGGTATACGTAAGGTACATACCATACAGGAAATGCCCATGGATATCATGCAACGGGTTTTGGGAGCCAACGGAGCTGTAATATGGAAACGTGCCAATGGCATAGACCATACGCCGGTCATTCCCTTTCATGACCGAAAATCTATCTCAACCGAACGTACTTTTGATAGGGATACCATTGATGTAAACAAACTCAAAGGCATATTGATTGCAATGACGGAGAACTTGGCCTACCAACTTCGTCGAGGTGACAAGCTCACAGCCTGTATTGCTGTAAAAATTCGATATTCCGATTTCAACACCTATTCCAAGCAACTACGAATTCCTTACACGAGTGTAGATCATATTCTTATTTCCAAGATTCTGGAACTCTTTCAAAGTTTGTACAATAAAAGAATGCTCGTACGCTTGGTAGGTATTCGGTTTAGCCACCTTGTGTCAGGAAACTATCAAATCAACCTATTTGAGGACACCGAAGAAACTTTGAACCTGTACAACGCCATGGACAAAGTACGGAACCGTTTTGGGGACCGAAGTGTGTTTAGGGCATCTGCTATGGGCGCAAAAACTATTGGGAGAATGCACAATCCTTTTAATGGATTGCCTCCAGTGGTTTTAGCACATCGAAAACAATAATGTTTGTCATCTCGAGCGCAGTCGAGAGGGCTTTCAAAGCAAAAATTTTCAAAATCGGTCTTGACTGCGCTCGACCTGACAACTGATTACTGATTACTG
>JBCDAX010000014.1:0-78515 GCA_039184805.1 Bacteroidota bacterium
CCGAGTTTTGATTCTTTTTCAAGTTCATGGATGAGATACAATTGGATTTCAGGGACTTTGTTACCAAGATTGACAGCATCGTGGTAAAGCTTATGAGCAAGCTTTATGTTTCCGTATTCGAATTCAACAAACATGGCATACAGCATAATTGCATTTTTATCTTGCAGATCCGAAGCTTTTTTAAGCCAAAAATCAGCTTTGGAAATATTTTGCTTCCATCTCCCGTAACCTACCCAATATCGAAAACCAACCAACATTTGATGAAATACTTCGCCATTATTAGCTTTTTCTAGATGATATTCTTCTGTAAAACTCTTATTCAACATGAAATAGTCCAGTAACCTTAAAATTGCCGTAAGAACTTGATCATAATAGTCATCGCGGTGCTGGTTTGGTGCATGTTTTTTAATAGCTCCATCCAAAGTGTTGAAATCCTCGAACTGCCCATGAAGCATTTCCAACGCTCTAAGTTCCGGATTGGGGTGAGTTTGGCTATAACCTTTATTATTAGATCGTATATCCAAAGATGAGATATATAAAAATATGGGAAATGTGAATAGTGTTAGTTCATACTCCTTTTTTACTAATTCAAGGGAAAACTCATCGGCCTCTTTTTCCTCGTTCCAACTAATTTCATTATTCTGTTCCGTATGGGAAAGCAGGAAATGCGCCACCTCATGTGCGATCAAAAAAAACAAGGTATATTCCAACATTCCTGCCCTCCCAGGCAAAACAGCATTAGAACTAATTCTTTGAATATCATTACCACTTAATTTGAAAAATAATTCTGGTGGAACAAGTATTTTATCACTAGGGTTATAAGTCAGATAGTCAACATATTCAGTAAAGTAACGGTCAATAGCTTCATTTCTGGGGTCGCCTACTCCAAATAGAGTCCATAAATCCATTAAGTTAAACAACTCTATCAGTCTTACTTTATTTACTTTAATGGTTTTTTTTGAGTCAAAAGTCTCTATATAGGCTAATTGAAAGTTATTCGAAGAATAAAATTCTATACCTATTTCATCCAACATTTTTTGCTGTTCTTTAGTGATTAAAGACTTTATTTTATTATAAATTTCACTTAAAGCAATGTCAGAACCATGATTCAAAAAGTATTCTGGGTAATTTTTCTCCCATTGCTGACCGTTTACAAAAACAGAAAGAAACAGCAAGGCCCCAAATATTGTGGCTTTAGAATTTTTTTTCATGACTAACGATATTTTTTGCACTGCTAGAATAGAATGAAAACCCAACTTTATAGGGGTTTTTTAATTGATTGTTTTTAGGAAGGGTGCTAGAATTAGACTTGATATAGATTTCAAATTCAAATTGGTTTTCAACTAAAAATTCTTTCGGAAGTGCAATGGTCGTCTTGTAAGAGCTTGTACCCTCTATTTCAATCAATGTATTGAAAGAATATGTAAGCCTTAAAGCTTTCCTAGTTGGGAAAGCATCCAGTTTACCTGTGGCGGTATATGTAGAATTAAACTTGTTGTCTGTGTCCAAATATTTTACTTCAATGAATTGGCCTGTTTTTTGAAAAATCTCTGGTTTAACGATGAATGTCTTTTCAGGAATATTTGAGTAGTTAATTCCATTGACATTTGAATCATAGTAAAAGTCAAGTTCTATGTATATTTTGTCAATTATGAACCTTTTTTTGCTCGGATTGTCAAATAATACTTCATATACATTAAGCTCTTCATTTTCTGAATCTAATACATCTACTATAACGGGGAAATCACTTTTGATGAGACTTATTTTTCCAAGAGAGAATACATCACCATCGATTTGATCTAGATGGAGTTCGTCAAGATATTTTTTGAAACCGGGACTTTCAATTTCTAATCTTATTACGTCAATTCCAGACCCAAAAGTTATACTGCCAAAAGTATTTGGATATAAAGGATCATCATAAGGTACAACTGTTGCTTTTTCGTTACCATTTAAATAGGCGTAAATTGTGTATTGACCTAGTTTAGGGTTTTGGTATGTAGGTTTTAACTCCTTGTTTTTCAATTCTAAATCTATGTAAACTGTGGTTTGAGAATAGCAAGACGTAAAAACAATTAAAAAAAACAAACAGAATAGTACAATTCTCTTCATTCGGTATAGTTGCATTGTAATAATAAATTATAGAGTTGGTTAGTCGTTGATTTTTTTCTTAATTCATGTATATAGAATTTCTTTTCAGTAGGACAATCTTCAGATAAAACCTGCAGATAGCATTCATCACATAATCTTTTTTTAGTATAGATTGTCCATTTACCATTTGTTAGTGACTTAACAATAGGATGTTTTTGCATCAATTCACCATTGCCGTTTCGAAGTTCAATAAGTGCCTCCTGAATGGGAACTTGTTCTCCATTTTGCATGTAACCAAGCTTCCCATTGATTTTTTCAGAGAGAGATATTTTTCCACTAAAAAAAGAGAGTAGCAAAGCGATGATCGTGATTAATGTAATTGCACCAAATTTTAAAATTCTTTTTTTTCTCTTTTTCTTTTGCCTTACATACCTTAATTTTTCTCTAGTTTTTTCCAGCTTAGACTTCTGCTCAGACAGGTCTATTTTTTCTTTTAAAACCCCTCTTTTGTTAAGGAATCTTAACGCGCTAAGTCTACCACAATCGAGAAGAAATGTTTTTTCCTCCTCCGTTAATGAAAAGTCAAGAGTTGATATTGGTGAAGGGTCAATTATTACTGTATCGTCTTTATATCTTATTAAGGCTTCTTCATCGTTGGATTCAGTCCATATAGCTAATAAATCTTTTAAAACAGAAGTTTTTTTCAATCCTTGAAAAGTTTCAGAACCTAGATAAAGACCAATAAAATTTGTTTTTGGATTGTCGCTTAATAATTCTTGTACAGGATAGTTGTTTTGTGCGCCTCCATCGAAAACTCTTTTACCTTCACTTGATTCTGGGGTAAAGATGTACGGAATAGCCATACTACATCTTGCAGCAAATGCAGCTCTTACTTTTTTAGATTCAGGATAAGAAGAATCAAAAACAAAAGCCTTAGAACCTCTTTTGCTTGCGTATAGTGTTGCTCTAAAAGGTAAACTATGCATCAATACTTCCGTAGGAGATTCCAATTTTTCCGCAAGTAATCTATCAATCCAGTCCGTAAATGTTTTCGCCTCATACAGGCCATTCTTAAAAATGAAATTAAACACCATTTTTATTATGCCAGCATCCTTGAAGTCTGTAAAATCTTTGTTTTCCAGTATTTGCTTAAGTTCAGCACTTGTGTACCCGGCAGCTAATAGAATTGCAGAAACCCCTCCAGCTGAGGTGCCGGCAAACCAATTAAAATTGAAGTATCTTTCTAAGACTTCTAAAGCCCCAACATAAGCTAAACCCTTTATTCCGCCACCTTTCATTATTAAGGCATGGTTTTTTTTCTCTGAGTAGTTAGCCTTATCTATCATCAGTGAGTCTTGTTTGATAAATGAATTTACTATTCGTGTTTAGTTAAGCATACTTGTAAATAATCTTTCAGCTAAGCGCAAAAGTCTCTCGGTATCATTTCCTAAAGAGCTTAAGAGTCGAATCTCTGTTTTGAGCGAATCATATTGAATTAATAAGAATCCACATTAACAACAGTTAAAGCAATTTAGGCCACTTATTCTGGACTGAATTTTGCAACCAAACCTGAGTTTGTTACTAGGTTGGTCATAGTGGATTTAAGGGGGTAAGTTGTTAAGTTAAATAAAATATGAATTTTCCCAAAATTCATAGTTTATAATCTTTCATTTATTATAATACGAATACTATTGGTTGCCAAAGGTTGGGAGTTATCAAATTATTAGATGATTTTGTTTTCTTATGATTTGACACCTAGTTATAATAACCTTAAAATTGAAAGTTTACGAGCTAGAAATTATAGGTACTATGGCCGAGAATTGTGGAACTCGTTATAAATGTTTTCCAACTCTTTTATTGTTGACACTTCACTTTTTTCAACAATTTTATTAATGTGCAGAGTTTCATCATCTAGAATTAATATTTTATCAGCTAATTCGTAGGCAGTAAGTAAATTGTGAGTAACTAGAAGTAATAAAGTAGAGGGATGTTTGACCTTTAAATCTTTTATGGCATTAATTGCTGTTCTAAGAGAATAAATGTCTAAGCCGCTAAAAGGTTCATCTAATAATAGAACATTTGGAGGGAACAAAAAAGTTAATAATAATGAGGCTCTAGATTCTTCTCCTCCGGATAGGTTTTTCGGAAAGGAATCAATTTTCCTATCTAGATTAAGAGTCTCAAGATATCTAGCTGCTAAATCACGTGAAATATCCGGCTTAATAAATTTTAGATTTTGATAGACAGTTTTCCAAGGAAGTAATCTATTGTCTTGAAAAACAAGTTGAATTCTCTTTGAAGGCTTTTTGATAATTTTTCCGTTAAGTTGTACGGTCCCCTTAAATCTATTTTCAAGTCCAGCAATCATCCTAAACAAGGTAGTCTTTCCCGCTCCGTTTCTCCCCAAAAGGACATAGCTGCATGTTGAAATAAATTTATAATCAAAATCCGATACGATATTGTTACCATCTATGTCCGAGGACTTTATCTCTATATTTAGACTATTGTCATTATTCATTCAATTTAGATTTCCACCTAGTTTTGTATTTCATTAATATGGTTATTGACTTGTCCAACAAATAACTAAGTAAGGCAAGTATCAAGACTGAGGCAAATGTTTCCTCCGTCTGGCCATTGCTCCGGAATCTTTCAATTGTGTACCCTAAACCTCCTTGATTCATGGGAGCGTTATTATATTCTACAATAAACAAAACAATCCACCCAATTGCTATTGAAAAGCGCAAACTAGTAAAAAACTCTTCTATACTGTGTGGCAATGAGATTTCGTAGAATCTAGACCAAAATCGCTTCTCATAGATACGGCTTAGTTCAAAATACTTCTTATCGATTGCTCTAAATGATGAAAACATACTTAGGTATATCAACAGAAAAGTCGCTACACTGATTAGCGCTATTTTGTATAAATCATTACCACTAAACACCATCATGAAAATGGGAATCCAAATTACTATTGGGATAGGGCCAATGACTGTTAAAAAAGGATTGGTCAATTCTCTTAACAGCCTAATTTTCGAGTTTAAATATGCAGCTAAAACAGCGAATATAGCCCCCAATAAAACACCAACAATTAATCTAAATAAGCTAATTTTTATGTTATACGTGAGATTGTATTGAGCATGACTTTCATAAAAGAAAAACTTGTAAACGGTAAGTATTATTCTAGTTGGCTTTGCATCAAGAGTAGAGGGCAAAAAATTGTAATTAACTAATAATTCCCATAGAAATATAAGTATAACTGGAATGCCAACCCCTTTTACTAGTCTAACTAATCTTGACATGAAAAAATAAGTTCATTAGCTACTTTAACAATTCTATTGTTTCTAGTTTCACCTTGATTAGCTAAGAACTCTGATTTATTCTGAATATCGGATATAAGCTTATCGTTCAGGACCGCACTCCAATTATGTTTAGGCCAAGCCAAATCTACCACATCATATTCCTGCCCAACTGCTCTTGAGACTATATTTTTTGACTCTTGAGGATGGTTTAAAATCCATTCTTTAGATTTTTCCAATATGTGACAAAACTCTGTTGCAATTTTGGGATAATCGTTAATCACAAAGTCTGGAATTGCCATGACACTTTGTATGGTTGCATCTCCCCCCTCAAGAATTTTACCATTTCCCAAAATTAGTTGTTCCTCTACAAAGGGAGGCCAAACAGCCCAACCATCAATGTTTTCATTTTCAAATAAGTTTTTAGCTTCCAGAGGTGAAACAGTTCTGATAGTAACCAAACTGTCCACGCCATAATCCTTTATAATTTTGAGGAGGCCATAGTGTGAACTTGTAGACTGCAATACAGCTATGTTCGATTTATTAATTTCAGAAACCTTATTGTAGGGAGCATTTTTTTGAACTAAAATTTCTTGTTGCAGGGTGCACGACAATCCAGCAATTTTGAGATTCACACCTTGAGCTTTAGTAATTATTATAGGAGGTTCAGCTGCAAAAATCAAATGAAGATTTTTGTTTTGAATTTCGCTAGAAAACTCCGATCTGGCTCCATACTCGAAAAATTCGATATTTAAACCTTGCAATACATCAGATTGTTCAAACCAGCCTTGTTGTTTAGCAACATAAAAAGGAGCATAATCAATAGCATTAAAAAAAGTACCAATTTTTATGGTTTTTAGGTCCTGTCTTTTTTTACAGCTGCATAAAACAACACATATTATTAGCAGTAAAAGTGCCCGAGTTCTCATATCAACAATTATTTAATAGCTTTATCATAATTTATTACCCCTTCCATGTTTGCACCGGAAAGATCAACATTTTTAATTATCGCATGGTCTAAATCAACATTTTGGAAATTACAATTTCTGAATGAAGAACCTGTTAAATCAGCTCCTGAAAAATTTATGCCCTGTATGATTGCATTGTCAAAAATGCTGTTTTTTAGATTTGAGTTGGTGAAAACAGCCTGCTCAAGTCTTGAGTGACTAAAATCTATTTTGATTCCCTGTATATTTTTAAATATCCCGAAGTTCAATCGACAACTGTCCATTTTTGCATTATTAAGGTTGGCTTGGTTAAAGTTTCCTGAGGAAATATCGCTTCCGGAAAAAATCACTTTCTCTAAATAACTATCTTTAAAACTTGCTGCAATTAAATACGAATTACTAAAATCTGTATCGAAAAACCATTGGTTAGATAATTGAATGTTAGGGCAGTAAGCATTATTTAATTTTGCTTTGTAAAGCATCCATGCTTCAGTTCCATTTTTTGTTTTATCAAAAAGCTCTTGTTCTTTATTTTGCCATTCAACAGCAGTTTTTATGATTTCTGATGAAACTGGATTTATTTTGGACGGAACAGGTTCTCTGGGTAATTGTGCAAATATTTTAAAAGAGTTTTTAGCTTTATCTATATACTTATATTCCTTTTTCCCTGAAAAAGTGTTCCATAAGTTAACTAAAGGAGAAAGTACTGAACTATTTGCTTCAACAATGGTTGGTTCAAAGGCTACATTGTACAAATTATTAATTCCAGCTACTTGAACTGCTGGAGATTTCGACTCTAAGCTGTTCATGGAAAAAAGAAATGTTTGGTCTAAATTATCCGACCTTGATTTTAAATTACTATCAATATATTGTTGATAAACTAATAGCCCGGAGATAATCGAAAGCACTATTGTTATAGTCTTCCATAGTTTTTTTTCTTTATAGCTCTTGATAGGATCTAGTTTGGATAACTCTGAGTAGCCTTCATTGATTTTGCGAATTGCATCACTAATTTTATCGATAGGTGCTGTTTCATCTTTTTTCTCCAAGTCTGTCATAATTTTATTGAAATGGCTATACCAATTGATTAAGATAGTAGGGGGTAGTGTATTCCGTTTGTATTCGATAAACAAGATAGAAAATAAAGAGTTTTGTCAGAATTAGTTTATGTAATTGTTTGATTATTATTTTGATTTACTAAGGTTAAAAGTTACTTCGCGCTCTTTTAGGTTTGCTTGCAATACGTTGCGCTCGGAAACCCGCAACCACTTAACCCAGATTTTAATTTTTGTCTTCTTTTTTGTTATCTGTCTAAATCATTTGAAATCCCTGTGTTTTCAGCTAAATACAAAATAAATGACATCCTAAGTGTAGTTTTTTGTCATTTGTACAGAAAAACAAAGGAAAAGACCGCCAAATAAATGACGGCCCTCAACACAACAGGAAAAAGTATTAATTAGAAAAAATGGATTTATCGCACCTGTTGGTGTATCTCCTAGAAGGATTTCAGAACTTCAAAATAGTTAATTGAATATGAGGTTAGGTCGTAGGAAATTCTCTTGGCCCAAATGCCAACAGCTCTTTTGACAAGTTCGTATGGAACAGCCATTTTCTTGCTCGCTGAGATGAATTCTTCAATGTCCTTGATTTTTTGAAGCTGCTCTTTAGAAGTTGAATAAAGTTCAAAATACTTCTTGTCAAGTAGAACCTCAATTTCTTTCTCATTCACCCACCTAAACAACTTGGTTATTGGCAGTTCCACTTTTTTACCTGCTCTTTCATTGATTTCAGGTTCGCGTCTAAGTTCGTAATAGGAATAGAAATCATGCTGCTCCGGATAAAACTTATAGACACTTGCCAAATGGTTCTTTATTGTTTCCTCAACTTCCATTAAAGGTTCTAGGGTCACTTCTTTCAAGTCCATGTATTTTTCAAAACTAATACCCTCATCAAAGAATGCTGAGCTTTTATATTTTTCACGGTAATGTTTTTCGGCCCTATGATGTACATTTCCATCCATAAGGGACTTTGGTGTTACCGTAACCCCAAGCTGTGCTAGTTGGGCTGAGGCATCTTCCAAAATGGTCTGGGTTTTTTGGATGGACTCAACATGACTGTTATAACCGATCTCGTTAAAACTTAGTAATTGTTTCATTTTTCAAAAATTTAAAATTTAATAAAGCTTTTTCCGTGCTTTTCTTTCTGTTTTTATTCCAATGCCATTTGGCTGGTTATTGCTCTTTCCTTCTTTTTTGAAATTCTGCAAACATTGAAATGGCAGTTTTTCGATTTTGGGGTAATCCGAACATATTTATACCCGCATAAAATCATAGCAGCAATGAGTTCACCGTTGCTGATACGAATTTCATTGTCAAAACACCTTTCAACAATGCATTTTAAATCAAGCGAGTTCTGGTAATAGGATATGCTTCCCCTTGGTTTAAAATGAGTGTTTATAAATTCAATTATTCTCTCAAGAGTGTCTACTTCGAATGGCTTACCCTTTGGCAAACCAATTTCAAGACCTTCCATTGTAAGTCCTTCTGGTATTTTTATTTTATGTTTCATGGTCATCATTTTTAGTTAACTACCTCTGGGGAGTTGGGGAGCAGTTTTAGCATATAACTTTATATAAATATGTTTTTTACGTACACGTACTATTATTAATAATTGCTCCCCAACTCCCCAATTCTATTGTCATGCTGCTATTAATAGTGCCTGATAGGAATTGCCGTTGTTCCCCATTCTTGGGAGCACGGGGAGTAACAAAACCTCACGCCACTGGCCTTTAGTTATATATCTTCTCATGCCCATGGTCTGAAACAAATTTTTGTTATCCCTCCTCCAAGTTTTGCCCTATCTATATTATGGCCCTTGTAGGCTGCATATAAATTGATCCAACCACCCACAACCCTACTTTTAGCATTTTCACTTTCTGATTCTATATCCAATTCTTTAGCGACCTCCTTAATGCTAAAAAAGTGGTTCAGTATATCATATTCGGTCTCCATTAGTTCTACAAACTCCTCTGATGTTTGGTTAACCAATTTTTGAAGTTCAAACTTCTTATCGCTATAAGTCGCCAGACCCTTTTCTAAGAATAAGCGAACGCATTCCATCATATAACTATCAAACCTTGCCCATTCTTTTTCACTCCAATCAAACAGGATGTTTTTGAAATACTTTTCGGGCTTGTTTTTCGCATTGAAGAAGTTGTTAAGCATCAAGAGGTGTTTCCTATCCTTAAAACTGTCCGTGTCCTGTGGAATGGTATAGTTAGTGGTTAATGCAATTTTTGGGCTCTCTGAAAAAGGAATGGACGTTTTTGGTTGGTATTTCCGTTCGATACTCATGCTATCCGTTAGGGTGCTAAACAGGCTTTCAAAAACAAAGCCTTTTGAAACGTCCTGTAATACCATCAATGTCGTGTTAGCAGTCACATTTTGATAAACAAATTTGTCATTTTTTAAGTCAGTTGCTTTTCCGTTATACTCCGCAATTTGCAGCATGTGGGAAAGGCCTTTTATGAAAATTCCTTTGCCGGATCTCCCGTATGCATCATTTTCAGTTTGGCTTTGTATATCTGAAATGATAACGGCCCTTGCTATGGACGGGTTCTTATAAGTTGAGATTAAATATCCAAGCGTTGTTCTGTAGTTTAACAGGTGTTTTTTATCATTGGTTACAAGTCTGCTAAATTTTGCAAAGTCCCCTTTTTCATTGGCTTTTTTTTCAAAATCTCGAGTTATCTGCTGCTCCGAAAAGATGAACTGTTTCCGTTTTTTGAACTTTTTATAGGCTTCAAGGTGGAAGCCCTGTGCTGTAATGACAACAACCGTATTTTGATAAAAAACACGAACTTCGTCTTTGGTGTCACAATACCTTTTTGTTTTGAGTTCTGGTAAGCTTCCTAAGATGGCCCTTCGCTTGATTAACATATCCTCCCCTTGCTTAATCCAACAGGTTCTTAGATTATCATCGTCTTGCTTTTTAATGAATGCCAAAACATCATTAAATACTTCCTGTGGACTTTTTGGATATACTATGCTATCAAGTAACAAAACAACGATTTGAGTGCCAAAAGCTTTTAGTAAATAATAACCTTGCTGCTCCAAGAAATCACTCAGAGGCGCTTCTTTAAATGACGGGACACCCTTTGGATTTCGAATCCAAAACAGTTTAGTATTCTTTCCCACTCCTATTCTGTTTTAAGCTGATTTCTGGTAGGCTCAATAGAATGCCTACACGTTTAATTAGGATATCCTCGCACTGACTTAAGGCGGAATTCATCAACTCCTGTCGGAGATGTTTCTTAAAAGAAGCTGAATGGTTTTCAATGAAGTTTATTACACGAACGAAGATATCCTTTCGGTTTTGCCGTTTAATGTTGCCCTTATGGATTAAGTAAACATGGTAATCTGTTGTTCGCCTGTAACCCTGACTTATTAGCCAATCACGAAGTAAAGCTTCGTTAATTGTGAAATGGGAGTGCTCTCCCTTTCCTGTATCCCAAAACGGTTTTGTTTTTTTGAGCTTGCCCTTTTTAGTATGTTTACCATGTTGCAAGTAAATTTTAGGGCTATTTGTATCTTTTCCCATACGATAGCCTTATTTTTTTACAAGCTGTAAAGCTTCCAACAACTCACTTCTTTTGTAGTATCTCCTGTGACCGGAAATACCATAGGCTTTGATACGGCCTTTTTGCTGCCAAGCCCATAAAGTGGAGAGATTTATTTGTAAGAACTCCGCTGCCTGTTCACGTGTTAGTAAATCATCATTTGCGCCCTTTGCAAGGAGTTCCTTTTTAAGTACTTGAAGTTCCGACTTGACACCTTCCTTTATAAGGTCAGCAAGCTGTTGAGGTGTGGTATTAATTAATTGTAGCGATTCCATAACGCATTGTTTAAAATTTACAATGCAAATAAACACTAGAATTAAATGCAACTAACTATAAATCAATTGTTTGAAATCGTTTAGCGACTACTAACTACTTTTTCTAGTTTGTCTTTAATTTGGATGTATTTTGGATCTTTAATGTTGATTCCCTTAAAATTGTTATCATAATCAAGGTGTTTATTGATCGAATCTCCTCTTTTTAGGTTCGGACTATTCGTCAATTTTCTAACAAAAGAAAGACGGCTTTTATATTTTCGGTCATTATTGTCAATTAATACCATTTCAAGCTCGTTTAACAAGTGGATAAGAATAGCCATTTCCTTTCCTCTTAGATTCTCAAACTCTTTTTGAAGTGCTTTGATTATTTTCTCATTAACCTTGTCCGTAAAGAAATCTGACAATAATACCTCTGGCTTATCTTCTCCTTTAAGATAATTTGGAGTAGTGACTGTTTTTTGTATCAAATCTTTTAACCTTAGGATAGGATATTCCACATTGGATTTGTCATCACCATCCAGATTGTTTGATTTTATATGCTCGGTTGCCTCTTCAATTACTTCTTTTGCTAAGGCTATAAGTTTGTTTATGTATTTGTAGTAATAAAATTCGCCCAACTGCACCTTGTTCAGTCCTTCATGCTCTGGCTCAAGCATATCGGAAATGTAGTTTAATCGACTAACAATTCCATCTTTAGGGACATGCCAAAAATTTGACCATGTATCAAAGTTCTTCTTATAATCTATTTCATCACTCATTTAGTCAAAATATTTATAAGCCTCCAAAGCCAAATCCTTATTGCTCTTTTTGATGTAGGACAGGAATTGTTTTTCCGTACTATGGCCTGTTATATATATTAAAAAAGTAGTGGGAATTTTACCGTAGTGGTTTGTTGCAAAACTTCTTCGACCTATATGGCTTGTAACCAATTCCCATTTTTCAAATTTACCCACAACATCCCTATAATCGTTTTTCGTCGGCGTTACTCCTTCAGGAGCAATGCTAACCCTTTTTTTACCCTCGCACAGTTCATTAATCTTAGCTTTTTCACAGACTACTTTAATCCAGTCATTGTAACGCTGATCTGATATTGGTCTTGGAAACTCACCGTCTCGCTTAGCCAATATTTCCCTGACTTCTTTTGAAACAGGAATTACCATTCGTTTATTGGTTTTTACTTGCTTAAACTCGAGCAAGTGCTTTCCATCTTCAAATCGAAGCATATCTTGCGTAAAGCGCATGAAGTCTGAAATCCTTTGTCCAGTATAGCATGAAATCAATAGCCAATCACGGGCGTTATCCAAATACTCCTGTTTAAGTACTAAGTTCTTTATAACGTTTAGCTCATCATTGTTTAAGTAAATACTCTTTGCAGCTTCGTAGGGCAACCTTATGCCTTCCATTTGTGGATGCACTTCCAAACCCAAATACTTAGCATGACGGCAGACGGTCTTGATTATTTTTAAATCCTTTTGTAGGGTATTAATGGAATACTGCTTTTCATTGGAGTAGTCGGAAAACTCATTTTTAAAAGCATCGTTTATGGCATTCACTTTTACAACCTTTCTGCGTGCGGATTCAAATTTTTCCAACTTGTGTTGTGTTACACGTAGTGTCTTGATGCGACCATCGCTAAGCTCCCCTTTCTTCCTCTCAATGTAGTATTCGAAAAAAGGAACTAAATCAACGGGTATATTTTCGTTTTCCTTGACTGGCCTATAAAACAACTCCAAAGTTTCCTTTAGCCAATCCTTATTGTTTATGACGTTCCTAACATCCGATTCGTTGAATGCGCCAAGCAAATAGTTTTCAATGGCGTTTGTTTTGTTTTGGATTTCGATTTGTTTGTTGGCTAGGCTTATGTCCTTGACTTTCTTTTTTCCATGCAGCTCGTTCCAATACTTTTTAGAATTCAACTTTTTGTTGTCCTGTAATTCATCATGGGAATAGATATACAGTTCGCTTTTTGCCCCCAAAACATAATCCTTGTTTTCGTGCCTAAACAAAAACCGTATGTTGAGGGGTGCGTTCTCTTTAGTGGAGCGGTACATGAAGTTTACTGTTGCCATAAATAGGATGAATTATTCACCGTACAAAAGTGCTTATTTTTGTACGGCAATGTACGGTACAATACAATTTCATCCAACAAGAACAAACAATAATTTTACCCAACCCCTCTGTTAAGTATTGTTTTTATTGGTGGTTTGAAAGATTGTCGTTATGTGACAGTTTTTTCTTTATTGTGTAAAACTGGTTCAGGTGGGACCACTAATAAAACACGCCGTTCTGCTTCTGACACACAGCGATTTTCCTTTTCCCAAAAGGATTTGCTTCAAAATATTTTCAGGGATATCTTGTTGAAATACATGTGCTTCATTATGTGAAACAGGATGACCTTACTTCATTAAAAAGGGCTTGAAGAAAAAACACAAAAGTGTTTGGTGAAACACTTCTATTCCGGAAACTTCTTAAGGATTTCTTTTAACCTTCGCTCCATAAAAGTTTGATCTGATATATGGGACTTGAAGTTTTCGACTATGCCCACCCAAAGCAGTTCCTTTGTTTTGCGTTTGTATACCTCAACCACGAGACTACCTTCTTTAGATGGCTTGTTGTTTGTTGCGCTTTCATTATTTGAAATATACTTTTTACCACCTGAACTCCCAGTTGATGCAAAGTTCGGACTGCTACCTGACGAACCTCCAGAGGAAGCTCGCTCGTACTTGCTTTTGGTATTTTCATTGCTGTTTAGTTCCCTTCTTGTTTTCAACAAAAGCACTAAATCTGGGTTTTCGTAGTCTTTGGAGTATCCTTTCCCTTCCATTTCGTTGTTTAAGGTTGAAATCAAAGAAGGTTCCACTGAATCATCAATATCGCTGTTGAATGCCTTCACATCAAAGGAAGTATTTGGCAAATAGGCAAACGTCTTAAATTCACTAAAGCTATCATCTGTAGTTTTTTCTGTTTTGATGTTGGATGCACAGCTGCCTAGAAAGGCCAGTAGTAGGATGAGTTGAAATTTTCTCGTTGTTTTCATAGTTCACGTTTTAAAAATTGATATTATGGAATGTTTTGTCTTCTAGTATAAAGCATAGTCATTTATTTTTTAACCCAGAACGGAATATTGGCATGTGCCACATGTGAATGGCCGTCATCCACATAAACAAACAAACGATAAGGGCCAGGCGATGATGGTGCTTTAAAAGTGGCCCTCCCATCTTTGGTGTTTACGAAAAGACCCTTTAACGATTCTGGAACATATTCTTGGTCCCCTCCTGTTTTCGTTGATTGACTTTCCCGCATGATTTCCCAACGGTAGAATAATTGATCTTCGTCATAATCGCTCACCCTAACTTTTGCGGAATAAGGGTCACCTCCGTTTAGTTGAACATTATCCTCAGCGCGTTTTTCTGCTAAGGTAAAGTCATGAAGGCGGGGAGAACGGTTTTTCGGCCATGTTCCGTTCCATGCATAATGCATGGTATCTACAGATTCGGTTTCTTGGCCATCTGAGGTGAACATACCAAACCAAGTGGGTGTTCTTTCTTGTTTTTGACCCCACAAAAACACAAAAGAACCCATTATTTGTTGGGATTGACCCAGGATTGACTTTTGATAGCGCTCCAAATAAAGGTCAGCTTTTTTGGAACTATGATTTTCCAATGGTGCTCCCCAAAGTGTTTTTTCCACCTCCCAATACCCCGTGGCGCCCCATTCGGTAATCAGTAGGGGACCTTGATAATTTGATTTAGCGATAAGCTGAGGCAAATCGTCCATTGGACCGTAAAGTTGTACGCTTAGGAAATCTATTTCTGGGGCTTTCTGGGCCATCAATTCAAGATCTTTTTTGTTCATGCCTGCTAATGGCGAAGTGGTTAGGTGGTTAGGGTCTACGTCATGAATCATCATGGCAATTTCATTAACGGCGTTCCAAACTTTTGGGCTTTTGGATTGAAGGTTCATTTCATTTCCCACGCCCCAAACCATAAGTGCAGGATGGTCCTTTAAGGCCAGGACCCTTTCACGAATACGTTCCAACTGTGCTTTTACGGCTTTCCTGTCGTTGTAATCAAACCCATGACGTTCATGACTAACCCATATACCCATCATGACTTTTAATCCTAGTTTGTGGGCCTTATCCAACACCTCTTTTCCGTTATCCATACTCCAGGTTCTGACGGCATTGGCGCCATGTTGGGCAAGTGCATCCATGTCTCCGTTGTCCAACCCCGCACCTTTTATGTAGAAAGGCTTCCCATTCAAAAAGAGTCTATAGCCTTCATCGGTTAGTTGAATTTCAGATTTGGTTATTTGCCCAGTCATATCATAAATGGAAAAAAAGGCAATAGCTAGCCAGACTAGCGGGAGCTGCATATTATTAATAGATATTTTAACTGGGAATGATATCATTACGTAACCTTAAGTTAAATTCAGGATATACTATTTGATGACTTGACTTATTTGAATAATAGGCTGAATATTGGTGTAGTTGGGAATATCACCACGTATTTTTTCAGCATTTGGGCCAAAAGCTTCCCTATAATCTGAGAGCTTTTCAAAATAAAACCCTCCAACAGCAATATAGGTCATTGGGTCATTGGGTGTTCTTCCTGAAAGCCCGCTATCAATGAAATAATGTTTCAACTTGTCACCAAACAATGAAGCTACCATAGGCATGTGCTTTTGAGAGTAATAATCCATGTCAAATTGTTTTCCATCTTCGTATGGGTAAAGAATAGAAATTTTATACCATCCGGGCATTACTTTGGGAGAGCTATCGGTTTCAATATTTTGGGCACTGCCCATCCATATCGAAAAAAGGAAAAGTGTTAAGGTGAATTTTTTCTTCATAATGTTTTGCTTTCGTTCGATTTAAAGGGCTAAATAACGTTTTTTGATTTTTACATTCTTTTACATCTGGGACTTTGATTCAAGAATCCGAAGCATTTTTTTAGTTGTTTCGTTCAAAGTAGCACGGTTTGTTATGTACTCATCAAGCATTGCAAAAAGGTCCGGACTATGGTAGGATGTAAAAATATTTCTGGAGAACATGGTCATCCTGTACCCCTTTATTCCAACATTAGTAAACTCTTCAATACAGATTTGACCACATAAATAGAATAGGCTAACATGCCATAAGTGTCTAGGAAAGCTCATCGTGTAGTTCCCCGCTTCAAAGGTTTTAAAAATACTCTCCCTCCAAGTACCACCGTATCTGAATAAAAGGTGTGAACCTTCGTGGAAAATAGTCTCCAAGAAATCAGGAGTGCGGGATTTGGGATCAATAGTGGATACCAGCACATTAAAAATTGGTCTGGTAGGAGTATAGGCCCCTGCATAATTAGCATAAGTGGTCAAATCAACCCTAACTTTTTTCTCAAAGGGCCATGGCGTAAGTGCAACCTTTTCCATTCTAGGAATGATACGTTTTTCTAACTTTTGAATATTGGATATTTGGAAGTCCAGCACGTCTTTATTGTGTTTCTTATGAATGCTCCAATAGGTTTTTTGATATATTTTGGATGATTTGTTAAGGACATCTACGAATTCCTTTGAAACAGTGGAATCTGCTATAGCGATATACCCGCTTTGTTTTTGTAACCAGAAACGCTCAAGCCCCAAATCACGCAAAAGACCTTTTTGAATCAAATTATCCTTGTAATAACTAATGGCACCGTCCAACACCGTACGCTGTTGACTTGTCAATGACTCTTCAACCTCTTTTTCTCCAATAATTAACATTTCATTTCCATCTCGCTGCAGTTTTGATAACTGACTGCCTCCGGCTTTTTGATAAAGGAAATGGTGCAAATTAATCCAGTAGTTATTATGAAACGTGAAGTAATATGATGAATCAAGAATAGATTGGTCACTGTATTGCGCAATTCCTTGGGTTTGTACACATAACAACACTAGAATGTAATGATATGATTTGATGAATCTTTTGAACATGGTTCATTCAATTTATAATAAAGCAATAGGATTAAGCAACTATTTAAAAGGACCATGTTGTCTCAAAAACAATTTGAGACTAGTTAAAAAGCTGTAGCACATGTCAGTATGGAATTAGAGACAGATTTGATTTGGATATATAGAAGTCTATATTGCGGTTCTGGAATGGACTTTTTGAAGTTGGTGTTCTTTATATTTTGCAGGAGTTATCCCCTCCATTTTTTTAAACACCCTGTAAAAAGTGGCTTTTGATTTGAAGCCAGCTAGTTGAGCCATGCCCTCAAGACTATATGTATTCTCTTGATCTTCTTTAATTAGATTCTTGAACTCCTCAATCTTTTTTTGATGAATGTAATCATTGAACGAAATCGACAACTCTTCATTAAAGTACTCAGCTAGTTCCTTGGCGCCTATGCCTAATTCGGTTGAAAGCTGCTTCAAATTAAACTCCGGGTTTCGATAACTTTTTTCTATATCGATAATCTGTTTTATTCCTTTTGAAATCTCCTGAGAATTATTTCTAATAAAGGAACTTTTTGTAATTCCTTTTCTAAGGATCAATGATTGAAGTGAATGGGTTTCAGACAACAAGTAGGTAATAAAAATAATACTGGTTAAAGGATGTATGTAAACAATAATGGTAAAAAGTTTAGGAACTATGTGCTCATTGACATATGGGAGTATATCGTACAAATAGAGATAACTGAAATAGGAAATGGCCATTATAGAATAAAGACAAAGAGCATGTATGTTGGTAATTAGATAAAACCAACGGAATTTTTTGAGCGCTTTTTGTTTTAGGGAATCATTGAGCTCTATATTAAAATGTTTGGAACCCCAATAGAAATAAATAGCGGTATACAATACAATAAAAAATAAATGAATCATTAATATTTCCATACTGTATGTATCAAAGAAAGCAGGGAAGTATATCTTCAATACAAGAAAAGAAAAAGTGTAAAGAACTGGGAAAAAGAAATGGGTCCTGGTTAATACGGTCTTTTCTTTTAATGACTTAATATATAGAAATAGCAATGGCGCATGAAAGATGATTAACTGTGCACCGAACAAGAGGGCAATAATAGGGGTGGTTTCCAGATAAGAATACAAAGCACTAGCCAATGATGAAATGCAAATAAGAACAGTATAATAGCCCAAAATACGGTTTCGGACCTGCTTACTTGCTAATAAAAAAACCGCTATCAAAAAAAGCTGAAAGCCAATGCAGAGTTGTATCCCTTTAAATACTTCTGGCCAGTTCATACTCCAATTCAATTAAACAATGTATAAGATAAGAAACTAAAGTATCATTTCATTTAATCCAATCTTGTTGTTTTTAGAAATTTCTATTTTGAGTATCTTATACTATTCTTTGTTTGACCCAATATAGTTTGTAGAATGAAATCGTTTTTTTTCGCCGTAGTCTTCATTTATTTCTCAATTCCAATCTGGGCAAATGGGACCCAAGTCCAAGTTCAAAAAAGTGAAGATGGTTTTAAGCTTTTGGTAGACGGGAAAGATTTTTTGATAAAGGGCATGAACTGGGAATATTATCCAATTGGAACAAATTATACCTACAGTCTATGGGAACAACCAGAAGCCTTCATTAAAGCGGTACTGGAAAAAGAAATGACCTTACTTAAAGACATGGGTGTAAATGCTTTGCGGATTTATTTGGATATGCCAAAGAAGTGGATTACCTACATCTATGAGAATTACGGCATCTACACCATGCTCAATCACACTTTTGGAAGGTACGGACTTACGATTGACAATGAATGGATGGCCAATACAGAGTATGACAACCCCAAAGTAAAAGAACTACTGCTTAGGGAAACCACTCAGTTGGCAAGGGAATATAAAAACACTCCTGGTTTATTATTTTTCTTGTTGGGTAATGAAAACAATTATCATATTTTTTGGGAGGACAAGGAAAAGGATAAAACGGTAAGAAGAAAAGAAAATACTTCTTTAGAAAATAGAGGAATGTATAAGATTTTCTTGCTGAGTAAAGAGAAAAATAGAGATCCTCGAGCAAATGAAGGAAGAAAAGATTCTCCAGATTTTGACCTAGAGGTGCTGAAAAGAGCAGAAGCCATGTATTCCCTTTTTAATGAAGCGGCCATTGCCATGAAGTCTATAGATTCATCTCGCCCAATAGTACTTTGCAACGGTGGCATTGCTTTCATCGAAACTATAGAGAAAAAGTGTCCTGATGTTGACATTTTTGGGACAAACATGTACCGGGGAACATCTTTTGGCGACACATTTCAAAGAGTAGCAGAAAATCTTGACAAGCCCTTACTATTTACGGAATTTGGTGCTGATGCGTACAACGCAATTGAACAGCGTGAGGACCCTGAGTCGCAAGCGTACTATTTGCTCAGCATTTGGAAAGAGATTTATGCTAATACAGCGGGTATTGGAGGTGCTAAAAATACTATTGGAGGCTTTACCTTTCAATTTAGCGACGGTTGGTGGAAGGTAAGCCAAACAGAGAACCTCGATGTGCACGATACCGATGCTACATGGAACAATCCAGGATATCATAGAGACGATGATAACGGAGCCAATAATATGAATGAAGAATGGTTTGGCATCTGTGCAAAAATGCCTTTGGACGACGAAT
Organism: Bacteroidota bacterium; assembly: GCA_039184805.1. Lineage (GTDB taxonomy): Bacteria > Bacteroidota > Bacteroidia > Flavobacteriales > Flavobacteriaceae > Flagellimonas. The sequence continues at coordinate 19,806 of JBCDAX010000014.1, forward strand.
ATAGGTATGAGTTAATACTTAGAACGGCTTATTTTCTTTTGAAAGAGGTCCACAAATTCTCTCCATATGATTCGGGAACCACTTTAGTTCAATTGGAGAATTATTTTAAAAATATTAACCTGAATGAAGCCGTTGAGCTGTCTAAAGCCTATGCCAAATCCATCGAAAAATTTAAGTGAAACGGCATGTAATTACATCTAATTTGTTTGGAACTTTTCGAAACCTTCTAAGAAAAGCTCATTTTCCACAACAACAAGTATTAAAACAAGATTGAGACTTGTTTGAGGTTTTTTTCAGTTGAGATTCTAAGACAATAAACCATATTTGAGACAAACTAATTCTATTTAAAGCTCAAAAGTAGGTTTCAATAAATATTTGAACCTGGTGAGAAATTTTTTTTGGCAAGCCGTTTATGGATGTTTGTAGATGAGTTTTGCAATGCCAACCAAATAAATGATGCGTGTTTTAAATCATAATATGAAAAACAGGAATGCACATCTTTTTAACCTTAAAACTTTGTAGAAATGAACAAAAAAATAGGATGGATTCTATTTCTAGTAATGATTTGTTCATGCAAAAAATCCTATGAAACCAAGGCTTTTCCTAAGTTATCAAACTGGGAGTTTAAAATGGTCAGTAGGGGAAACAATAGACCGGGTTTTGAGATCAAAAAGGATTCAATTCATTTTATCCCCATCTTATTACACTACGGCCATACAGCAAATAATATAGCGGACCGCTTCGGTTGGAGTGAAGAGGATTTTGATGAGAAAATTGAGATTTTGACCACTAATGGTTTCTTGAAAAAAACAACAGATGGTTTTGTTCCAAGTGTAATGATAATCTCAGAGAAGGAGGCTAAAAAAGTACGAGAGGATTTGAAACCTACTGCCAACCAAATTTTGAATTCTATTGTAAGCCTTAAGGACAGTCTTTCTTTCAAAGCAGTATCCGTGAGCTGTTTTGAAAGATTTACCATGGATGAGTTATCACTTCTGGTTTTTAGCAATATTTTACTCGATAATGGGCAGTTGAACAACATAGAAAGGGAGTATTTAAGGGCAGAAAGACCCAAGAGAAACAAAAGCCGTTATTACGCTAGCTATCAAGAAAAAGACAATCCTTCGTTTGAAGCTTTGGGTATTTACGGGAATCACGTTCAACCTTATAGTGGGTTTATGTTGTGTCGCTATGGCAATCAAAGGTATACTCCCGAGGTATTGGAGATGAACGCTCAATTACATGACACATATAAAACTTTAAAGGAAGGAGAGATATTCGATTATCCCATAGTTACAGCAGAATGTCAGTTGGAAATCATGGCTTTGGCGGATTACTACAAACCATATGTGCTAGATATCCTAAACAAAAATGATATGCTTTTCAGGAAAACTTATAGAGACTCTTCATATTCAAAGGAAGTGAGCTTTGAGGAATATTTTATGTGGGTATATCACATATTATATTCTCAAGTCACGGATATGCTTATACGTTTGGAACATATAGTAATACCAAAGGAAAAGGTCAGTTTCTATGTGTTCCAACCTTAAAAGTGGGCCTGAATCGGTAGAATAGTAACGATAGAATTAAAAATGGCAATATCGAACGTGCTTTGTCTGGAAACGAATCGCGATTCTTGGATTAAAAATTTGTGTGAACCAGTCTTTAACTAAAGTTTGGCTACGGCAGTATCCAAGTCGGGTATGGCTTCTGCAATAGCGTTGGTTACCTTCTGGCTTATCTCATCTGCGTAGCAATTACATAAAGCATATCCCACAAAAACGAGACTTACCAATAAAGAAAAGATAACGATTCGCTTAGGAAGGGTTTTTTGAGAAGCTGTCATACTTGGTTGGTGTTTCAACTAAAGTACTTCAAAAAAACGTAATTAACAAATCGTTAACAAAAGTAAGAGATTGTGTATGAGATAGATAACACAATTCCAAGAAAACATCTAGGCATTGTGAGAACCATCACAGTAAGGAGTATTGCTGGTTTTTTTCAGGTACACAACCAGACTTCTTTGGTTTCTTCGGCCTGAAATTGAGACTTAGAAGGTTTAGAGTCTCTCTAATTTATGTCTTTGGGAATCACATCACATTTGTAAATAGGGCCAACTCAGTTAAAAACAATAATCAGAAAAATCCTACGTTTTTTTGAAACATGGTTTTCTAATATGGCCGATGATTTACAACTATATGTAGACATTAAAAATCTACCTGTCCCAATTGCGCTTCTAGATGTTCAATTGAACATTCTGGAACATTCCCATAGGTTCTATGATTTTTTTGATTTTATACATCAAGATAAACGCCCTGATACACTCGAGGGTTTAATAGGTACTTTACCAAAGTCTATTGCATCCTTAAAGAAGTCAAAAGGGTTTGTAGATCAAAACATAAAAGAATTTGTATCCTACATTTCAAGAAAAGGCGAATTAAGATGGCATAAACTCAAACTTTATCCGAATAAGGCAAACAAACAATACTATGCCTATTTTGATGATATAACCAAAGACAAAATCGCTTTTGATTTATCACAACAAGCCGCACAGACCGCCATTATAGGAAGTTGGGAAGTGGATTTGGTCAACCATAAGATTTTTTGGTCTGAAATGACCAGAAAAATTCATGAGGTACAGGAGGATTTTGAGCCCGATTTGGAAACAGGGATTAACTTTTACAAAGAAGGGGAACATAGGGAAAAAATCATACAGGTGGTGTCAGAGGCCATAGAAAACGGCACCCCTTACGATGTGGAGTTGATTATAATCACTGCAAAGGGAAGCGAGAAATGGGTTAGGGCTATTGGTAACGCAGAGATGGTAAATGGTAAAGCCTCTCGAATTTTCGGAGTGTTCCAAGACATTGATAAATCCAAAAGAGAACGAATTAAATATCAAGAGCTTGACAATAGAATGCGAGTGGCGCTGGAAAGTGTCAAGGTTGGTATATGGGATTTTGATATTGAAAACAATAAGTTGGTTTGGGATGAGAATATGTACAAACTCTACCAAGTTAAAAAAGATGATTTTTCTGGGGACTTTGAAGCATGGGAGAAAACCGTTCATCCCGATGACAAGGAAAAAAGTCTTATTGAATTACAGGAAGCTATTGACGGTACCAAGAACTTCAATACAGAATTCAGAGTAAAAACCCAGGAGGGCACAATAAAGCACATTCATGGTTTTGGCAAAGTGTTTCGGGATAAAAATGGTAAGGCGGTTCGCATGATAGGAGCCAATACAGATATTTCCAGGATAAAGAAAGCAGACAATCGGTTAAGGGAACTCTTGACCACTACCGAGAAGCAAAATAAAAGCCTTCTAAACTTTGCCCATATTGTATCGCATAATTTACGATCCAACTCGAGTAACCTTTCTATGTTAACGGGCATGTTATTGGATGATACGTGTCCCGAAAAACGAGAACGGTTTCTTGAAATGATTAAAATTTCATCGGAAAGATTGGATGACACCGTGGTACAGCTGAATGAAGTGATTAAAATTCAATCAGACCCCAATGTGAATTTACAATGGGTAAATGTAAAAGTTGGCTTGACTGAGGTTTTGGAGAGCATAAATGCGCATCTTGAAGAGATAGACCCAAACATCGACATCCAGATTGGGGACAATTTGAGGGTTCATGGGGTAAAACCCTATATATCAAGTATTTTTCTGAATTTACTTACCAATAGTCTAAAGTACAGAAAGCCTAATATCAAACTGAAGATTGTCATTAAAGCCCATGAGGAAGAGGGTTATACTACAATCTCTTTTAAGGACAATGGAAGAGGCATAGATATGGAACGGCATGGTCATAAACTGTTCGGCATGTACAAGACCTTTCACGGAAATAAAGATGCCAAAGGTGTAGGACTATTTATTTCCAAAAACCAAATGGATGCGATGAATGCAGAAATAGAAGTACTAAGTAAGGCGGACCAAGGTGCCACTTTTCTATTAAGGTTTCCAAACCATAAAAAAACAACGGCATGAAAGTAAGAGAAGTGTTTTTAGTAGATGATGATTTTATTTTTAGGGAAGCGGCCGAGGTGCTTATTACCTCTTCGGGCCTAACGGAAAAAGTACTTCATTTTGAGAACGGACTGGAAGTTTATAATAAACTTGTGGAGCTTTCGGAAGCCCCTGAACATCTTCCGGAAATTATGTTACTCGACATTAATATGCCGGTAATGAATGGTTGGGAATTATTGGAAGAGCTACGGATGGAAAAAAGTGTCATACGGGATTACGTTCAGATTCATATCCTTACCTCTTCAATTGCACCCGAGGACCTAAACTTGTCGAAAGAGTATGAGTTCATTGATGGCTACATAACAAAGCCGCTGACTCGAGCTGACCTAAAAAAGCTATCTCAAAGTGTTGTTGCGGAAGAGTAGTTCTTTATAGAAAATTACGAAGACTATAATCCGTAGTTAACCAGAAACTGGGTCCATGAATCCTGTTGAATTTGAAAAATAACTTCTTGATTTACCACATCAAAAAAATCATGGTCCTTAGGCATCATAAAGCTCCTATAACCCTCTTCAAAACTCAATTGTAGAAGTTGAACGCTCTCCTGTATTTGTAGTTGTTGAATTAAATGATGCATTGTGGTTCGGTCATGAACGAACGCACTCACTTCTTTCTTTGAAAGCGCATAAAGCGCTTCTTCCGGGCTGCGGTAAAGCTTCAAGTTCTGAAACTCTTTGAGTTGCAAAAAATCTGAACCCGAACTCGCCCCGACCACAGCTACACTTTCCACATTTTTAAGCTCCTCCAAACTATTGATTTCTCCCTCAAGGCTATTTACAGTAAGTGTTGAAGCAATGGTAGCTGTGAAACTTGAAATAATGATTACCGCCGTGAACATCCAGATGATGGCAATTGTTTTTCCTAAATTGGTTTTTGGCGCTTTGTCGCCATAGCCCACCGTGGTCATGGTAACGGCTGCCCACCAAAGGCCATCAAAAAGCCCCAGAATCCCAGGTCTAAATTGATACCGGTTTGAACGTCTTTCCACAAACCAGAGGATGGTTCCAAAAGAAAGTAATATTAGCAACAGCAAAATCACAATGTTTAAAAAATCGCGCGAAAAAAAGTTGCTTATAAAAATCTGAAATTGACTCTGACTTGATGAGGTGACCACAACACCAAGACTCGAAATATGAAAGGGTTGGCTAACGGCAAATTTTTGCATTCGACCTGCCGTATTCTTCATAGGGTTTATGGTCAAGTCAATGTCTTTATAATCCAAAGCACGTATCACCCCGATGGCATCGCTAAACTCAACATATTTGAATAGAACATTATTCTTCGCGGCGATATTTTCCCATAAATCAATGGATAGACCTGAAAAGGATGAATCATTGCTCCCTTTAACAAATGGAACTTGTTTGAAAACACCAACCTTTAAAGTGTCGGATTGGATTTGGCCAAACAAGCTTGACCCTCCCCAGAAGAGAACCGCACAGAAACCTATTATGGGTTTGATTAGACTATCCATTATTTAGCAGGTTTTGATGTGATAAGACTTAAAAAATTTGTAAGAATCTGTATCAAAGACAAATCACGTTGTGAAAACTTCTTTTTTTCTATGCCGTAAATACAAAATACAGCAGCATTACCTCGTCGCTTGAAAGGCACTAAAAGATGGGAGAAAAAGCCATTTTCAGGTACATTGCCTATGTAATTTAAGGCTTGTTCAGGTACGCTATCTACAATTAGAGGTTTTCCGGTCGCGGTTACATAACTGGCAAAGTTTTCTTTTTCATTGAACTCTTCTTTTCTTCTTAGATGCTCTGTGCTATTTCTTTGGAATCCTTGATAGGTAATTTCACCTCCTTCAACTTGCGCAATTTCAAAAGCGTCAATTCCAGTAGGAAGCTCGACCAACCTTTTTAGACCTTTAACTACCTCTGGCCATGTACCCGAGACGGGTAGAGAGGACAAAAGTCGATTTAGCATATAAACATTTGCGCCAGTACTTTTTAGTTCTTCTTGCCGAAGCTTGAGCGCACTGTCCTTTTCTATCAAAAGAGCCTCTTTTTTTGCAAGGACCAGTTGCTCGTTCAACAAGAGCTTTCTTAAATTACGTGTTTTAAAACGACCCCATTGCCGGGCAATGATCCAAAAAAGAAACAGTCCTACAATGGAAAGAATCAAGATACCCCACCAGGTAGAATACCAAATGGGCTTTACCGTTAAATGAAGTGTTGATGACTGGCTCCACATATGTCCACCCTTTTGCTGCCCTCTAATTTTAAGGGAATACTCTCCGCTTTTGATTTCTGGCAATGGAATTGTCGAAGAGGTACGGGAATCGGACCAAGGCGTATGGTCAGTACCTATTTCCAAGTGTTCATTATTGATTAATTTGTACTGATAGGTCACTTCCTTACCTGGAAACGCAATAGTGGAAAGATGTAATTCTACCTGGGACTTTTCATTGATACGAAGTGCTCCAGCCTGTTCAATATTCTCGTCATTGACCAGAATTGACTTAATAATTGGAGACTGGGTGGGTAAAGGACTTGCGTTTGCAACTGAAGAATGGACTATGCCTTCGGCTGTACCAAACCATAAAAAACCATCTTGGTCAATATTTAAGTTCCTATAGGTAGAGACCTTTGAAGGCGTTCCACTACTCTCATCGAACTGAACGTATGATTTGTTTTCCCCGTAGAAAATTAAGCCGTTGGTGTCTGTGGCCAACCAAAGACTCCCCTCTTTCGAAGATGTGATGGACCTTATTTCTTGAGTTGTGTAGGGGCCTAGATTCACACGGTTAATAGTTTCGGTATCATACTTTAGGAGACCATCTGTGGTCGCCAGCCAAACTACACCTTGATAATCAATGGTAAGGTCGTGCACTTCAAAATTACCACCTACCTGAAAATTAAAAGCCAAACTCTTATTATGAAAAGTATCTGTGGCTCTATCATACTTGAATAGATAAGAATCAGCCCCAATTCCTGCGGCATAGATTTCAGACCTTCCGCCTTCCTTAATTACCAATATGCGAGAGTTTATGCCTTTTTCAATGCCATAGTCAACGACGGTTCCATCGTTCGATATTTTTTTTACTCCCAGAATAGGTTTGTCAAGAGGGGCTTGGCAAAACCAAGTTTCTCCAACATGATCGGCGGACATAAAAAAGATTCCTCCACCTACATCGCTAAGATCATGGTTTCTTTCTTGTGTGCCGCCTTTAAAGGAAAGAATATTGCCGTCACTGGTTCCATACCATGTTTTGTCCTTAAAAGTGCTTATAGAAGAAATGCGTGAAAGCTCTGGTTTTTTGACAAAAGAAAAAGAAGCATTCGTTTTTTTAAGCTGAAACAGATTCCCCATGGCCAATAGCACTTTGTTATTGGAATTGGTGTTTATGCTTAAAACATTATCATGTGGTAAGCCAGAAATACTTTGAAAAAAAGGAAACTGCAAGATTCCAAAGCCTTGCTGCGTACTCACCCAAATATCCCCCCCTTTATTTAATGTACTTGGTGAAAAATACAAATGATCAAAAGAAACAAATGGAAGCTCTTCAACGCGGTGTGGGTCATTGGACCCAAACACCTTTTGAAACATACTATTAGCAACATCTAAAGTAAAGAGTCCTTGTTTGGCAGATAGGAAATAGTTTCCTGAGAGGTCTTTTGAAATTCGGTTAAATGGAATTCCATTGGAATTGATAGTTTTTTCCTTTTTAATTTTGTAGTTGGCATCCAGAGTGAAAGTCTGGATATTATCACTGATCACAACAAGGTTCGACCCATCTACATTGAAATGTTGGCCTGAAGGAAAGGATCGGAATAAGGTAAACTTCTTTTGATTCTCATTGAAATAAAACAAACCTTCTTGTGGAACCATGGCCCAAACCGTTTTGGTATTATCTTCTCCAAAAACAATTTTCTCAGTTTTTGGACGATTTGATAATCGAAATCGATTCTGGAGTTTTCCTGTAGGATCAATAGAAAATACACTTCCATTTAATTGGCTTACCCAAAAACGACCTTTGGTGTCTCTAAATAATTCTTCGGGATAACCCATCATGTTTTCTGAGTCACTTGCTTCGACCCACTTTTTAATTTCTGGTAGGTCTTCTTGATAGGTCAATTGAAAAAGTCCTTCGTCATTTGAAAAATATAAGGTATCCCTATGCGTAGAAATTAGAGACTTTATGTTTCTACTTTTTAGGGTAAGGTTAAAATCTTCAAATTGAGTGCCATCAAATCGAAACAGTCCTTTATCTGAGGCTATCCATATATAACCTTTGGCATCTTGGTTGATTTGGGAAACTTTTTTGAAAGGAAGTTCACCGTCCTCATAGTAGGTATATCGAAAGTTTTGGGCGACACAAAACGAGATGCCCAAAACGAGATGGATTAGAATATGGCTAGTACAATTATTCATGAATTGAGGTAAGACTTAAATATAGAAAAAAACAGGCAATGGATTAGTAGCCATGAATTTAGGGGCTATTTAAATAAGATAGCAACAGCCCCAATTGCGGTCATTAGCAAAATGAATTTCTTGTAGTTTTTGTCATTTATCTTTTTAAGCAAAACCACTCCAACCAAAAGACCAAGAACGATACTTGGCAACAATTTAAGGTCAATCAATAAGGTGTCGTACGAAATCGTCTCCCATACCCAAATGTGAAAAGGCAGTTTAAAAAGGTTGGTAATTAGAAACAACCATGCCGCCGTACCCACAAATTCGTTCTTTGGCAATCGCATGGCCAAAAAGAAAATGTTTGTAAAGGCCCCGGCCAGATTTCCGATCATAGTACAAATTCCCGCAATAATACCAATAAGACCAGCAAAGGACCAATGTTCGGGCACACTTTGACTTTTTCTCCGGTCCCACCATATTAAAATCACCAAACTGATGAGGATAACCACTACCATTCCTAATTTGAAAATTCGTTCAGGAAGGTCTTTTCCCAATAACACCCCAATTAAAATTCCTGCCACCATCCAGGGCAGAAAACGGATGATATACTTCCATTGGGTGTGTCGATTGTAATAGGAAACCGCGAAAACATCACCAACCAAAAGAAGCGGCATAATTAGACCTGTTGAACTTTTTGCTCCAAAAGCCAAGGCCATTAGCGTGACATTAAAAATGGAAAGTCCTTTGAGGCCTGACTTGGAAAGCCCCATGAGAAAAGAGGCCAAAGCGGCAAGCAAAAAAGCAGAAACTGTGATGTTGGAAAAGAATTCCATGGCTCTAGATACGCAGTTCCATCAATCGAGCCACATATTTGCCGACAACATCAAATTCAAGATTAATCGTAGTGCCTTCAGTGTAGGAGTTAAAGCGCGTATGCTCGTAGGTATAGGGAATAATAGCGACGCTAAAGGAATCTTTTTTAGAATCAACAACAGTCAAGCTTACTCCATCAACTGTAATAGACCCTTTTTCTATGGTAACATTGTTTAGTTCTGGATCATAGGTAAAGGTGAAGAACCAACTGCCATCTTTTTGTTCAATGCGTGTACAAATAGCAGTTTGGTCCACATGCCCTTGAACAATGTGCCCATCCAAGCGAGACCCTAATTTCATGGCGCGCTCCAGATTCACGACATCCCCGGTAGATAAGTCACCCAGATTGGTTTTGTTTAGAGTTTCTTCGATGGCAGTAACCGTATATTCATCACCATCCAAGGAGACTACGGTCAAACAAACTCCGTTGTGCGAAACGCTCTGATCTATTTTGAGCTCAGTAGTAATATTGGAGCTAACGGTAATATGGAGATTCCCCCCCTCTTTTTCCAACTGTTTTACAGTTCCTAAAGTCTCTATAATGCCAGTAAACATGAAATTGTATAAATGAGTAGTTTTGTAATGTAAAAGTAGCCATATTGAAGTTGAATTAATGAAGGAAAAAGGAAAAATAAAATTGGGAATCTCCATTGGGGACTTTAATGGGATTGGCTGTGAGGTTGCACTGAAAACCTTTGAAGATTCACGGATGCTGGATTTTTGTACGCCGATTTTATTCGCTTCAAACAAGATGATTTCCCAACAAAAGGCTGCTCTGGGAATAAACATCAATTTTAATGGAGTAACGGATGTGGCGAGTGTGGTTGATGGGAAGATAAATATCGTCAATATTTGGAAGGACAGCCCAAGAATTGAATTTGGACAATCCACGGAGCAAGCAGGCAAATATGCCATCGAATCATTTGAAGCAGCGGTAAAGGCATTAAAAGCTGGTAAAATAGATGTTTTGGTAACTGCCCCTATCAATAAGAACAATATCCAATCAGAAAACTTCAACTTTCCAGGCCACACCGATTACTTGGCGCAAGAGCTGGAGGGGCAGAGCCTAATGTTTATGGTAACGGATGAATTGAAAGTAGGATTGTTGACAGATCATATCGCAGTAAAAAACGTGGCACAAGCGATAACACCTAAATTGATTCGTGAAAAAGTGAATACGATTACGGAATCTTTGAAGATGGATTTTGGTATTCGCAGACCCAAAATAGCTTTATTGGGCATAAACCCACATAGTGGAGATAATGGTACCATTGGCGAGGAAGATGATAAAATTTTGAAACCTATCATTAAAGAGCTTTTTAATGAAGGGGTTTTGGTATACGGTCCCTATTCGGCGGACAGTTTTTTTGGGTCTAATGGCCATTCGAATTTTGATGCCATTATTGCCGCATACCATGATCAAGGATTGATTCCTTTTAAAACACTTTCCTTTGGAAAAGGGGTGAATTACACAGCAGGATTAAACGGGGTGCGTACCTCTCCAGACCATGGAACGGCATTTGAAATTGCAGGAAAAGGAGTAGCTGACTACAGCTCGTTTAAAGAAGCGGTTTTTACGGGGATAAAGATTTTTAAAAATCGGAAGGAATACAAGGAGTTGATTAAAAACCCCCTGCTGAAACAAAAAACAAGGAGAGCTAGCTAAAGTTAAAATATCAGTGATAGAATTGATTGCTTTAGATTGCAGGTTTTCAAATAAATAGTATCTTTGCACCCGCCTTAAGAGGCAGTGCACAAATTTTTAAGTGTAAAGTGATGGAGCTAAAGGAGTTTTTTATTCCTTTTTCGGGATTGAAGTTAGGAAAACACAAGTTTGAGTACGAAATAGACAATACGTTCTTTGAATCTTTTGGGTATCAAGAATTTAAAGGAGCTAGTGTAAAGATTACCGCCATATTGAACAAGATGAACAATATGATGGAATTGGAACTGGCCTCAAATGGAAAAGTCAATGTAGATTGTGATGTTACGGGCGAAGCTTTTGACCAATCTATTACATCAGAATTGAAACTCGTTGTCAAATTTGGAGAAGTATTTGATGATGAAAATGACGAAATTCTTATTCTTCCACATGGCGAATATCAGGTTAACATTTCACAATATGTGTATGAAATGTTGGTATTGGCTGTCCCTCAGAAAAGAGTCCATCCCGGAGTATTGGATGGAAGTCTCCAATCTGAAGTCTTGGACAAACTTGAAGAATTACAACCAAAGGAAAACAAAGAATCATCAGAAAATATAGATCCCCGTTGGGACGACTTAAAAAAATTATTAACGGACAAATAGGTAACAATGGCACATCCTAAAAGAAAGACATCTAGAACCAGAAGGGACAAAAGAAGAACCCATTACAAGGCTACTATGCCAACTATAGCCAAAGACCCTACAACTGGTGAAATGCACTTGTACCATAGAGCTCACTGGCACGAAGGTAAATTATATTACAAGGGACAGGTTTTGATTGATAAAACCGAAGAGGAAACAGCTGCATAAGGTATTTCAGGAAAATATGGAACAAACTCTCGTTGTTATAACGGGAGTTTTTTGTTTGGCCTAGAATTTCAAAAACAAACCATTTTTCGACTGAAATTCATTAAAATTGACTAATTTTCACCACTTTTTGGTCAAATTTCAACTTTTTTGACAGAGAAAGGCACTAGTATGAAAAAAAGAACAGCAGCAATTACAGCTGTAGGAGCTTATCTCCCAGAATTTGTTTTATCAAACAAAGTGCTGGAAACCATGGTAGACACCAACGATGAATGGATAACTACCAGAACCGGAATTAAGGAGCGAAGAATCCTTAAAGAAGAAAACGCAGGAACCTCGTTTATGGCCATTAAAGCAGCAGAGGATTTGATGCGAAAGAGCGGAACCAAACCAGAGGAAATAGACTTTATTTTAGTGGCTACAGCTACTCCAGACATGCCAGTTGCCGCAACCGCGGCTTATGTGGCTTCTGAAATTGGGGCAAAAAATGCATTTGCCTACGATTTGCAGGCTGCTTGTTCCAGTTTTCTTTATGGAATGTCCACAGCGGCCAGTTACATAGAATCTGGACGATACAAAAAAGTCTTATTGATTGGAGCGGACAAAATGTCTTCCATCATTGATTATACAGATAGAACTACCTGTATCATTTTTGGAGATGGTGCGGGAGCCGTGCTTTTTGAACCTAATGAAGAAGGCTTAGGCCTTCAAGATGAACATCTTAGGTCTGATGGCATTGGAAGACAATTTTTGAAAATAGAAGCTGGGGGGTCCATACTTCCACCGTCTGAAGAAACGGTAAAGAACAAACAACATTTTGTACATCAAGATGGTAAATCGGTGTTCAAATTTGCTGTCTCCAATATGGCCGATGTTTCTAAGCTCATCATGGATAGGAACGAATTGACTCATGAAGATGTGCAATGGCTGGTGCCCCATCAAGCCAACAAAAGAATTATTGATGCTACTGCCAATAGGATGGAGCTGGACGAGGACAAGGTAATGATGAACATACATAAATATGGCAACACTACCTCTGCAACCCTTCCATTGCTATTACATGATTATGAAAAGCAATTGAAGAAAGGGGACAACCTTATATTTGCTGCCTTTGGCGGAGGATTTACTTGGGGTGCCATTTACCTGAAATGGGCCTATAATTCATAAAACTGACTAACTAAATCATATTCCATGGACATTAAGGAAATTCAAAGTTTAATCAAGTTCGTAGCCAAATCCGGTGCCAGCGAAGTAAAGCTGGAAATGGAGGATGTTAAGATTACCATTCGTACTGGAGCAAGTACAAGCGCTCCTGAAACTACCATTGTACAGCAAATACCCATGGCACAAGCACCTGCGGTTCCAGCGGCAGCTCCAGTTGCTGCAGCCCCTGAAACACCTGCTCCCGCCCCTGTAGCTGAGTCTTCATCCGATTCCGATGATTCCAAATACATCACCATTAAGTCACCTATAATTGGAACGTTTTATAGAAAACCATCCCCAGACAAACCACCATTTGTTGAGGTAGGCAGCACTATAAGTGAAGGCGACGTACTTTGTGTAATCGAAGCTATGAAACTCTTCAATGATATAGAATCCGAAGTTTCCGGAAAAGTAGTTAAAGTATTGGTAGACGATTCTTCTCCTGTAGAGTTCGACCAACCTCTATTCCTGGTAGACCCTAGTTAGAAATTCCAATATTCAAATCTCAAATCCCAAAACAAAAGCTTGGAATTTGGTTCTTGGAATTTGAATTTTTAAACCAGAAGTTATGTTCAAAAAAATATTGATAGCGAACAGGGGAGAAATCGCCCTTCGAGTAATACGCACCTGCAAGGAAATGGGCATAAAGACCGTTGCAGTCTATTCTAAGGCAGATGAAGAAAGTTTACATGTCCGTTTTGCAGATGAGGCGGTATGTATCGGCCCTGCTCCAAGTAGTGAATCTTATTTGAAAATACCTAACATTATTGCCGCAGCAGAAATAACAAATGCTGATGCTATCCATCCAGGGTATGGTTTCCTTTCGGAGAATTCTAAATTTTCCAAGATATGCGCTGAGCACGAAATTAAATTCATTGGCGCCTCCGGGGAACAGATAGACAAAATGGGAGATAAGGCTACTGCCAAAGAAACTATGAAGAAGGCAGGAGTTCCAACTATCCCAGGTTCTGATGGACTTTTAAAGGATGCTGCCGATGCTAAAAAAGTAGCAAAGAAAATGGGTTACCCGGTTATGATTAAAGCTACTGCGGGTGGTGGAGGAAAAGGAATGCGTGCTATTTGGAGTGAAGATGAACTGGAAAGCAACTTTGAAAGTGCCGTTCAGGAAGCCACCGCCTCTTTTGGAAATGGCGGAATGTATATGGAGAAGTTGATTGAGGAGCCAAGACATATTGAAATTCAGGTTGTAGGAGATCAATATGGAAAAGCATGTCATTTATCAGAAAGGGATTGCTCGGTTCAACGAAGACACCAAAAGTTGACTGAAGAGACTCCATCTCCGTTTATGACCGATAAGCTTAGGGAAGAAATGGGTGCTGCTGCAGTGAAAGCGGCAGAGTATATTAAGTATGAAGGTGCTGGAACTGTAGAGTTTTTGGTGGATAAACACCGTAACTTCTACTTCATGGAAATGAATACCCGTATTCAGGTGGAGCACCCAATTACAGAACAGGTAATTGATTACGATTTAATTCGCGAGCAGATTTTGGTTGCTGGAGGTGTTCCAATTTCGGGAAAAAACTATGTGCCTAAATTACACTCGATTGAAGTGAGAATCAATGCAGAAGACCCGTATAATAATTTTAGACCTTCTCCAGGGAAAATTACAACCTTACATATGCCCGGAGGACATGGAGTGCGTTTGGATACCCATGTGTATGGTGGCTATATCATTCCACCTAATTATGATTCTATGGTAGCAAAGTTGATTACCACAGCACAAACCCGGGAAGAGGCTATTAACAAAATGAGAAGAGCCTTGGATGAATTTGTAATTGAAGGTGTAAAGACAACTATAGCATTTCACCGTCAGTTGATGGATCACCCAGATTATTTGGCGGGCAACTATACTACCAAATTCATGGAGGATTTTGAAATGGATGAAAAATATGATTACTAAATAAGACCCCGATTTATCGGGGTTTTTTGTTTTATGAAACTAAGCTATTGGGAATATAAAACCTGGTTTTCCAATGTAGACTTTACCGTTGTGGGAAGTGGTATTGTTGGGCTTTGTTGTGCACTGTCCCTAAATAAAAAATATCCCAAGAGCAATATATTGGTCTTGGAACGGGGCCTTTTGCCTCAAGGGGCAAGCACAAAAAATGCTGGATTTTCGTGTTTTGGAAGTGTTTCTGAGATGTTATCTGACCTAAAAAGGCACTCAGAAGAAGAAGTTCAGGAATTAGTCAAAACCAGATGGGACGGCATTCGTTTATTACGTCAAGTTTTGGGTGACGAAGTGTTGGGGTATCATGAGTACGGAGGGCATGAAGTTTTTTTGGATAAAGACCATGGACTATATGAGAAATGCAACCAGAAGTTGGATTACATCAACGAACTGCTAAAACCTGTTTTCGGCAAATGTGTCTTTGAAAGAAAGAACAATGATTTCGGTTTTACTGGAGTAAAAGAATGCTATCTCACACATACGCTGGAAGGTCAGATGGATACCGGAAGCATGATGCAGGGTCTTCTAAAATTATGTTCTTCCAATGGAATTATGGTGCTAAATGGGATGGAGGTAAAAAATTTGAGTGAGCTTGGGAATAAGGTAGCCGTTTCCGTAAACGACGTTGAGTTCTTTACTCAAAGAACGTTTGTGGCTACAAATGGTTTTGCATCGAAACTGCTTCCAGAACTTAACGTGAAACCAGCAAGAGCCCAAATGTTGATTACAGAACCTATATCTGGTTTAAAGGTTCAAGGCACTTTTCATTTGGATGAGGGATACTATTATTTTAGAAACATAGATAACCGCATCTTACTGGGTGGAGGTCGGAATTTAGATTTTAAGGGTGAAGAAACTATCGAAATGGAAGAAACACATCTAATCCAAAACACCCTTGAAAATCTTCTGAAAGAGGTTATTCTTCCCAACCAGCAATTCGAAATTGCCCAAAGATGGAGCGGCATTATGGGTGTGGGGAATCAAAAAAAACCAATTCTTAAACAGGTTTCTCCAAACATTTCTTGTGGCGTTCGACTAGGAGGTATGGGAGTTGCCATTGGAAGCATAATAGGACGGGATTTGGCAGCATTTGCCTAGCCAAAAAGGCAATTTTGATATGCTTATCTTCACATGGTCTGATTGATAAGGTTTGGGTGTGGTTTTATCCCATAATAAAATCAATAGATAGGACAATATTGATAAACTTCATTTATGAGCTTCTCAAAAACACTCAACCCAAAACTTGCCCTATACTTAACAACACTTTTCTTAATTGCCTGTGGAGCACAAAAGGGAACATTCACAAAAAAGAATATCAAAACATCCCAGAAATTAATCGGTGTTGAATTTTCAAATAAAAAAATAGACACCTTGTACGATTATTTGCAGAGGAACAAAAAAGGATATGATTCCTTGCGTAAGTATCCTATTGCAGATGACGTTTTCCCTGCCATTTTATTCGACCCCAAACCAAGGGATTTCCAGATTCCCAATTCCAAAGACACTGTTTTAGCTTGGACGGTACCAAATGGGGTTTCTATGCCTAATGACTTAAGCGATTTGGCATTCTTCACTATTCCAAAGCTAGCCTCTCTGATAAAGCACAAGAAAATAAGTTGTGTGAAGCTTACGCAGTTCTATCTGGATAGGTTGAAAAAATATAGTCCCAAGTTGGAATGTACCATTACCTTAACGGAAGAATTGGCTCTAGAACGGGCAAAGCAACTGGATAAGGAACTAGAACAAGGTAACTACCGCGGAATTCTGCATGGTATTCCCTATGGTGTTAAGGATTTGATGTCCGTTAAAAGTTATCCAACCACATGGGGTTCAGAACCCTACAAGACCCAACGTATCGAGGAAACGGCCACTGTTGTGGAACGTTTAGATAAAGCTGGTGGAATTTTAGTGGCCAAACTAGTTTCTGGGGCCTTAGCTCGCGGCGATGTCTGGTTTGGTGGAAAAACTAGAAATCCTTGGGATATTTCAAAAGGAGCCAGTGGTTCTTCCGCTGGTTCTGGTAGCGCTACCTCAGCGGGGTTGGTTCCTTTTGCTTTAGGTACTGAAACGTTAGGTTCAATTACCTCACCAAGTTCGAGAAACGGAATAACAGGTCTAAGACCTACCTATGGCCGAGTAAGTAGACACGGCGTAATGAGTTTGTCATGGTCCATGGATAAGGTAGGACCTATGTGCAGAAATGCTGAAGACTGTGCAATTGTATTCAGTGTCATTCAAGGGAAGGATGTAAAGGATAAAACAACAGAATCCATTCCTTTTTCCTTTGACCCGACCTTGGACATCAAAACCCTCAAAGTGGCTTACTTAAGAAATGATATTGAAAAGGATACTACCAAAGGGAAAGCCAATTTGGTAAAGGCGATGGAAACATTTAAGAAAATAGGAATTGAACCCATTCCTGTGAGTTTGCCTACCGATGTGCCTTATGATGGCTTTGACATTATTTTGCGTGCAGAGTCTGGTGCCTTTTTTGATGAATTGGTACGGTCAGGCGAAGTCGATATCATGGTGGAACAGCACAAAAGGTCACGCGCAAATTCTCTACGCCAATCCCGATTTATTCCGGCTGTAGAATATTTGCAGGCCAATCGACAAAGACAGATACTTATTGAAAAGATGCACCAAATCATGAAGGATTATGACGTCCTGATATCCCCTTCGTTTGGAAACAAGCAATTGGTTATAACGAATTTAACAGGTCATCCTGTAATAGCGATACCCACAGGCTTGGATGATGAAAAGCTTCCTACCAGTCTAACCTTGGTTGGGAATCTTTATGACGAAGGAAAAATATTGTTGTTGGCCAAACAGTTTCAGGAAGTCACAGATTATGACGAACTACATCCCGAAGGGTATAACTAAACCATCCGGCCATCCAAAAGATTAATAATCCTTGAGCCGTAGGCTGCATTTTTTTCGGAATGGGTTACTTGAATTATAGTAACGCCTTCGTCATTAAGCTGTCTAAAAAGCTCCATGATTTCCTCACCTTGTTTGGAATTAAGATTCCCTGTGGGTTCATCTGCCAAAATAAGTTTAGGGTTGGAGATTAATGCCCTAGCAATTCCAACCAATTGTTGTTGCCCGCCGCTAAGTTGGGCTGGAAAAAGGTCCTTTTTGCCCACAATATTGAAGCGGTCCAACATATCGGCCACCTTGGCCTTTCGTTCGGAGGAACCATATTTTTTGTACAACAATGGCATCTCGAGGTTTTCTTTCACAGTTAAATCGTCTAATAAATGATAGGATTGAAAAACAAAGCCGATATACTCTTTATAGAGATTTGACCGATGTTTTTCTTTCAAGGAATGTACAGATTCATCCAAAAATTGATACTCTCCCTCATTAAAACCATCCAGCATGCCAATTACATTTAGCAATGTGGATTTTCCCGAACCTGAAGGTCCCATAATGGAAATAAATTCGCCTTCTTCAACTTCAAGGTTGATATCCTTAAGCAGAAAAATGCGTTGGCCACCCGAGTTGACCCATTTAAAAATGTTCTTAAGACTTAGTAACATAATACATTGTTTTGTTATTCTTCTTTTAAAATACGCACAGGGCTTAGTTTTGCAGCTCTTATGGACTGTAGACCACAGGTTAATACCGCAATCAAAAGTGTAATGAGCCCCCCTGTTAAGAACATTCCTACACTTAGATGGATTCTATACGTAAAACTTTCGAGCCAATCGTTCATAAATCCATAGGCTAAAGGTGCAGAGATGATAAAGGCCAACCCAAGGAGCTTCACATATTCTTTAGTGAAGAAAACTACATTTTCTAACATTGATGCCCCTAGCACTTTCCTAATACCTACTTCTTTTCGTTTGCGGGCAATGATAAAAGACATTAAGCCTAGCAGTCCAAGACAACCTAAAACGATGGCGAGAATTGAAAATGCGCCAAAACCTGTAAATATTAATCTTTCAACAGCATACTCCTTAGCAATCGCATCTTTCAAAAATTGGATTTTGTAAACTGAATCTTTAAACAACATATCCCATGTTTCCTTTATATGGTTTAAAGCTGTCGCTTTTGTTGGAGGAAGTTTTATGAATGCTTTGTTGAGGAAGCTTTTCCAATTTAATACAACCACAGGGGATATTTCCGATTGTAAGGCATTGTTATGAAAGTCTTTTATTACTCCTACGATTGTGGCCTCTCCTTCGTTGATAATCACCTTTTTTCCTAAGGCTTCATCTGGTGTCCAGTTATAAGTTTTCAGGAAGGTTTCATTAACAATAAACTCATCGAAAATTCGCTTATTTTCTCTAAAAGCCCTTCCTGCCAACAGTTCTAAATCATAGAAATCCAAATAATGAATATCACCAATTTTCATTTCTGCATCTAAGCCTTCATTTTCAGCTTGTTCCGGCAACCGGAAGTTTGTACCCAACTGAAATCCATTCACAGCCATGGGTGGACCTGAGCCAAAGGCCACCTCGGAAACCACATTATTGCTCAACAGCTCCTTTCGAAACACCTCAAGTTTGTCTTGACTAGGAACTTGGGTAATCGCAATCGATTCACTTGTAAATCCTAAGTTAGTACCATTAAAATGTCTCATTTGAAGAAATAAAACGATGGAGGCAATAACAAAAAGTTGCACAATGATGAACTGAAAAGTAACCAAGAACCTCCTCAGGCTATACCCGGAATATCTACTGTTTTGCAACTTTTGCTTTAAAGCTCTTACGGGGATAAAAGCGGATAGAACAAATGAGGGGTAAATGGTAGCCAAAAGGACAGTAAAAACTGAAGTTAATAGAATCAACCCTAAATGTTGCCACCCCAACTCAAGTTGAATATCCAAAATTTGAAGGTTTTGATTGATAAGAGGCAAAATGAGTTTGACCGTAAAAACAGAGCACAAAGCAGCAATGGAAATAAGCAGTCCATTTTCCAAGACAAATTGATAAATCAACGCTTTGCGACTTCCCCCTAAAATTTTTCTCACCCCAACTTCCTTTGAACGGGAATGAGATTGAGCAGTTACCAGATTGACAAAGTTTATAATAGCAATCAATAGGATAAAAATGGCGACACCAGTACCAACATTCAATATTTTTTTAGGAATTATATAACTTCCAGGACTAGCTCCATAAAGGGTTTCATTGTGAATTTCATTTAATGGCTGGAGAAAATAGGAAATCCGCTGATTATCCAATTCAGAAAGGTATTTTTTCTTCCATTCTTGAATTTTAACTTCAAAAGCACTTTTTGCACCAGGATCATTCAAAACCACATAGGTAGTACCCTGATAATTCCCGGACCAATTGGAGGAGTAGTAAGGGTTGTTTTTTTTGAAAAATTCATAAGCAATGAGCATCTTGAATTGATGACTGGAATTTCCTGGAGGATTTTCCACAACCCCAGTTACTGTTAATGGGTCTTTACTTTGTAACAAAATGGTCTTGCCTAATGCTGTTCCCGACTCCCCTTCATCCAATCCGAAAAGCTTTTTTGCCATTGAACTTGTGAGAACCACAGAATTTGTACCCTTAAGAGCAGAGTTTGAATCTCCGGCGAGCCATTTCAAATCGAATACTTTAGGATAAAACGAATCAGCAAACAACACCTGTGGTTCTTCAAATAGCGTTGTAGCACTTGCATTATTGGTTACGTTGAACGTTTGGTTAACCGGCCCAGCTACTTGAGTTACTTCATCAATCTCAGGAAAATCGTCTCGAAGGGCCTTGGCTAAAGGATAGGCAGTCGTATTCCAATATAAAGTTTTATTGGACAGTTTAGTATGTTGAACTACTCTAAAGGTTTGTTCAGACCTTTTATTAAATGTATCAAAAGAGGATTCATAATCAACGAAAACCAACAATACAATACACACACTAATGCCCAGCACAAGACCGAATAAGTTTATAAAAGAACTCAGTTTGTTTTTTAAGAGTGTTCTCCAGGCAATTTTGAGATAGTTTGTTAGCATAGGTTGGTTTTTTAGGTTACTCGGTATGTAGACTTTTTATTGGATTTTCAGTTGAAGCTTTTAAGGCTTGACTGCCCACAGTGATTAGTGCGACTAAAATGGCTGCTATTCCAGCAACAATAAAATATCCTGCATGTAATGGAATTCTATAGGCAAATTGCGATAGCCAATTTGTGGCCAAGATGTAGCCTATAGGCACCGCAACTAGTATTGAGATGAAAACTAATTTCATGAATTCACTAGAAAGCATTACAACGACCTGGGAGGCTGTTTGCCCTAGCACCTTCCTAATGCTGATTTCTTTTTTTCTTCGTTCAGCAGAAAAAGCGGCTAGACCAAAAAGACCTAGACAGGAAATAATGATGGCCATAGCAGCAAAGTATTTTGAAAGTGTGGATACACGTTGCTCCGCGGTATACAGTTGCTGATATTGGCTATCCAAAAATTGAAAATCGAAGGCAAGACCTGGATTAAACTCACCGTATAGTTTTTCAAGGGAAGCTATAGCTGTTTGTTCTTCACCCGCCTTTATTTTAACCACCAAATTACTGACCCATTCCGTTCTGCATAACAGAGCCATAGGGGCAATTTCATTGTATAAGGATTGAATATTAAAGTCTTTTACTACACCAATGATTTCTCGATTTGGACCCCTCATGTCTATAATGGTCCCAACAGGATTTTCAAGACCCATTACTTCAACTGCTTTCTCATTCAATATAATCTTCGATTCGTTGTTCGGCTTTTCGTTAATATAGGTTCTCCCTTCTTTTAACTCTATCCCCATGGTTTCAATAAATTCTGGACCCACATGAGCATGCCTGAAGGTAATATTTTTGGACTCTTCTGTTTGACCGGGCCAGGAATGTCCTCTTGAAGAATTACTAAAATTGGTCATCCCCCCTTGCATGTACGTCGCATTGACAACCCCAGGTAATTTTTTTGCCTGTTCAAGAAAAACATCCACTTTACCCACCAATCCATCTTGAATACCAATAATCATTAAATTGTCTTTATTATAGCCCAGGTTTTTGGATTGCAAGTAGTCCAGTTGCTTGTAAATAACACCAACTGCTACAATCATTAAAATCGAGATGCTAAACTGGAAAACAACCAACCCTTTTCGAGCAAAAAGTTCCCCGAAGGTGCTATTGATTTTGCCTTTTAGAACTTTTACCGCACTGAACTTGGTTAAATACAAAGCTGGATAACTTCCTGAGACCAGTCCGGTAAATAATGCAATAAAGAATAGCGTAATTACAATTTTAGGTTCAAAATCAAATGTGAGCATCTTACCAGTAACGTTATTGTACCAGGGAAGCAAGAATAAGACTATAAGAATTCCGCAAGCCAACGAAAAGAAGGATAATAAAACAGACTCGGAGAGAAATTGAATAATCAATGATTTTCTATTGGCGCCAACAGCTTTTTTAATCCCAACTTCCTTCAGTCTTCTAGTAGCTCTTGCCGTTGAAAGGTTCATAAAATTGATGCAAGCAATGGAAAGGACAAAAAGAGCTACAATAGAAAATAGTATAACATAATTGATTCGACCACCAACTTGTTTTCCATTTACATAAGTTCCTCTTAAATAGTTATCGGTGTACTTGGTAAATAGCACCTGTTCCCCTTCAAGATACCTATTTCGTTTTGACACAAAATTTGCCATTTTTTGATTAAAGGCTTTGATATCTGTTTTAGGGGATAAAAGTGCATACACACTAGAACTATTGCTATACCATGCAATATCATCCGGATTTCGATATTTAAGAAAAGTGTTATAGGGTAAAACAAAATCAAACTGCTTTGAAGAATTGCGAGGGATTTCAAAAACCCCTGAAACGGTAAAAACTTCATTCCAATCTTCTTCAGCGTCTTTAATGGTTATAGTTTGGCCCATTGGGTCTGCGCCTTCTCCAAAAAAACTGATAGCCAATTGACTCGAAATTAATACGGATTTCACATCAACTAAGAAGGTGTTTTTATCACCTGAAAGTAAGGGATACGAGAAAACTTGGAAAAAGTCTTCACTTGCCATAATTCCAAGAGCGCTTAGCTTCTTGTCTTCGGTTTCCAAACTAGAGTTGTAACCTAACTCATAAACAGCTGTAGCCAATTCTACCTCTGGAACCTCCTTTTGAAGCGCGGTGAGCATAAGACTTGAATTAGAGGAGAAAGTAGCTAATTCTCCTGGGGCTACAACAACATTTCTTCGGACTTGGTAAAGTTGTTCATCGTTCTCATGAAATTTATCCATGGCCAGTTCATCAGACACCCATAAATAAACCAACAATACACAAGCTAATCCAGATGACAAGCCAATCAAGTTGATTAAAAACGTACTCTTGTGTTTTTTAATTTTTCTGAAATACAAAAAGACATTGTGCTTAAACATGTTTTAGGGTTTAGGGTTTTGGCTCAAAAAGTGTCTGGTTTTACTATTTTATTCTAAATGATAATTATTCGGTTCGTAAACTTTTTACAGGATTGGCTATTGCAGCTTTGATAGCTTGGTAGCTTACGGTTAAAAGGGCAATGCCCATGGCTAAAATACCAGCTGTGATAAAGGTCCATGCTGAAATATCGATACGAAATTCAAAGTCTTGCAACCAAGCTTCCATGATATACCATGAGATGGGTACTGCTATTACAAAAGCAATAACAACCAATTTTAAGAATGATTTTGAAAGCAGGGCCGTAATATCAGGAACAGAGGCACCAAGTACCTTGCGCACCCCAATTTCCTTAATACGGTTTGCTGCCATGTAACTTGCCAATCCAAATAATCCCAAGCAGGAGATAATAATGGTAAGGATGGAAAATAAGCTTGCCAAGGTTTCTGTTCGCTGTTGGTCTTCAAATTTTCGTGCGTATTGTTCATCGACAAATTCATATTCGAAAGCGTAATCTGGATTATACTTTTTGAAAATAGCCTCGGCAGAGGCCAAATTTTCGGCAGTAGAACGTTCTGGATTCAATCGCAGATTAATAATATTTTCACTCAAACCGTTGTGAATAATCAGAGGCTCAATTTTCCCAAAAGGAGAAGTGAGTATGAAATCCTTCACAACCCCTACAACATGCCACTTTCGGTCCATATCTTCTATAATTTGTCCAATAGGCTCTTCAAATTTCATGTGGGCAACGGCAGTTTCATTAATAATCATTGCCGTGGAATCATTAGCAAACCGTTTTTTATTGAAATCCCGTCCTTCAACCAGTTCTAAGCCAAAGGTTTTGATGACATCATCATCTGCGTTGAATCGTAATACCAAGGTTTTATCATCTGGGTCTTTGCCGCTCCACCCTATGTTCCATGAGTTGCTCCAATTTTCCGTTATTGGCGATAAGGTTCGAGTAACAGCCGTTGCCGTTTGAGAGGAAAGTAACTCTTGTTTGATAAGATCAAACTTATCACCAGCCTTACCTTGTATGGGTGTATAGACTAAATTATCTTTTAGGTACCCAGATTGCCTGTTAATGGCATTACTAATTTGTCCTTTTGCTATTATAGTGGCCGTAATTAGTATGATGGCAACGGTAAATTGTAGAACAACCAAAACCTTTCTAGGGGTAATCAAAGCGTTCACTTTTTTAAACGTCCCCTTAAGCACAGAGACAGGCTTAAACGCTGAAAGATAAAAAGCAGGATAACTCCCGGCAATTACACCTGTAAAGAGAATCAAGCCTAAACCTACTACCCAGAACATGGGATTGGTAAGCCCAAGAGACAACTGAACATTTATTAGACTACCAAAAGCGGGGAGTACCAAAGTGATAATGGCTAATGCGAGCAAAGCACTTATGAAGGAAAGCATAATGGATTCTCCAATAAACTGTTTTATAAGTCCATTTTTTCGAGCTCCTACCACTTTTCGAACACCTACCTCTTTTGCCCTTTTTTCGCTTCGAGCTGTACTCAGGTTCATAAAGTTAATGCAAGCAATTAGCAAAACAATACCCGCAATAAGGCCAAACATTCGGATACTTTCAATTTGACCACCACGTTCTTCACCGTTATCAAATTCCCCATACAGATGTTCGCGCGGGAAAGGATAGAGGTAGGTGACCATGCTTGGAGATTCTTTATCATGGTTTTTTCTTAGCGTTTTTATCTTGGAGGAAAACGTAGTGTAGTCAACACCTTCTTTTAACATGATGTAAGTAGATACCGAATTGTTGCTCCAGCTTTTGTCGTCCCAACCTTTTTGAACCAGATACTCCCAAGGCACTAAAAACTCAAAGTGAAACTCTGAGTTTTGCGGTAAATCCTTTAAAACACCTGTCACAGTGAATACATCTTCACTATCTATTTTGACTGCTTTTCCTACTGGATTTTCATTACCAAAGAGTTTCTTGGCTAATGTTTCGGTAATTACTAAGGAATTAGCGCCCTCTAAAACGTTTTCTAGATCTCCCTTGATAAGAGGGAAGGTGAACATGTATAAAAAATCGGGGTCAACAGCGGTCCCAGTTACCTTTAGATTTTTCTCTCCTACGGTAAAAAGGAAAGGAGTATCATAAAAGAAACGAGAAACACGTTCCACTTCGGGATACTCATTTTTGATTGTCCCGGCCATGACCTTGGGCGTTGAATTCCATGTCCAAATTTCACCATCAACAGGGTATTTGTTATAGACATGGTAGAGCCTGTCCTTATTGCTGTGGAATTTGTCAAAACCCAACTCATAATTCATCCATAAAATGATAAGTGCAGTTACCGTCAGACCGATGGAAAGTCCAAAAATATTAAGCAGGGAAAATCCTTTATTACGGATTAAATTTCTCCAAGCAATTTTAAGATAGTTCTGGAACATGTTTTTTGGCTTTGATTGATGTCTTATTCGGTACGTAAACTTTTGATTGGGTTTGCTAAAGCTGACTTTATTGTTCTTGTGCTTATGGTTAAGATGGCTATGGCAAGAGCCAATACCCCGGATGCTGCAAAGAAATGCCAACTTAATTCAACACGATTTGCATAGTTCTGAAGCCACTTATTGGCAAACCACCATGCGACAGGAGTAGCTATTGCAAATGCTAGAACAACCAATTTTAAATAGTCTTTGGTCAATAAATAGGTTACCGAAGCTACACTTGCCCCAATTACCTTTCTAATGCCAATTTCTTTAGTACGTTGGTTTGTAATAAGCATTGACATTGCAAACAACCCAACACAGCTTAGGAATATCGCAATGATTGAACCACTGGTGATTAGGGCGGCCATAGTTTTTTCTCTCCTAAAGGTCCTATCCACATTTTCATCTAAAAAAGAACCCAAAAATTCAGCGTTGGGCTCTATTTTTTTAAATGCATTTTCAATGGCGGCAAAAGATTCTGCCATATTTGAGGAAGCAACTTTAACGTAGGCATATGTGAGTCTGTTCTCCTGATGCAAGAAAAAAGTGAGAGGTTCTATGGCCTTCGAAATGTTTTGAAAATTATAATCTTTCACCACACCAATAATCGCAAAGCCAAGACTGTCGCCTGCCGGCAAGTGTGACGATAAAGGCTCTTCTTCTCCCAATTCCTGGACCATACTTTCATTAATAATAACCGCCTGGGTATCATTTTCCCTATGAATATCAAATTCTCTGCCCTCTACTAATTCTAGCCCCAAAGTCTTTATATAATCGTAATCAACCGTCAACGTGTTGGTGCGAACACTTCTTCCCTTATAGCCAAAACTCCAAACACTGGAACTTAGAGTTCCATCCCTTCCTTTTCCCAGGTTGTTATCAGCAGCGGTAATAGCTAAAATATTCGGATTGCTATTCAGTTGTTCACGAAGTAAATTGACAACGTCATAGCTGTTTTTTTTTCCGTTTAAAGGAAATGAAAGCACTTGCTCTTTGTCGTACCCCAAATCCTTGTTACGCATGTAATCTAGTTGTCCATTAAGAATCAATGTCCCACTGATAAGCAGAATGGCGATTCCAAACTGTAATACGATAAGGGCGTCTCGCAAATAATTCTTGCCTGAGGAATCCAATTTTCCTTTTAAAGATTGAATGGTGCTCAAACGGCTGAGCATTAGTGCCGGGTGCCCCCCAACAATAAGTGAAATTCCTAAAACCAAGGCCAGCGCAATAAAAACCGGGGCTGGAGATAGGAGAACATCGAAGGTGGCACTGGTGTTAAACAGAGTTTGAAAATCGTCCTTAAGCAATAAACTTAGAAGTACACCCAGAATTAACGAAATAGAAAAAACAATTAAACTCTCTCCCCAAAACTGAAGGAAGAGCTGTCTTTTCTCTGCCCCAAGTGTTTTACGCATACCTATTTCCCTGAGTCGCTGTGCGCTTTTGGCGATACTCATATTGATAAAATTGACACAAGCGATGAATAGGATAAGAAAGGCAATACCTAGAACAACAAAAATTTTTGCCCTGCTCACTTCAACAAATCCGTTATCATAGCTAACAAACCGAAGTTCTGTTATTGGTAAAAGGCCTAGTTGTAAAAAGTTACCGTTTGCATTCGGCAGTGCTCCATCGCGCTTTAGATTTTCAGAGGCTCCTTCATAATGCAGATTTGTAAAAGCTCGACTATTTTCCTCAAATATTTTTGGTGATACGGATTCTTCCAATTGAAGAAAAACCTCATGGTACTGGGCATTCCATCGTTCTTTTGTTTCTTTATACTCAGGATTTTTTTCAAAAGGTAGTGCGAGATCAAACTCTATTGAGCTATTTTCAGGTTCATCTTCAGATACGGCCTTTATTGTAAAAGGCTCGGTTTTTCCATTTATCAAAATAGCAACAGTTTTTCCTATAGGATTTTCGTTACCAAATAGCTTTGACGCTGAACTTTTAGAGATTACCGCAGAAGAAACATCCGTAAAAGAATTTTTATTAGTACCCTGTAAAACCGGAAAAGTGAACATTTCAAAAAAATCTCTGTCTACATATATAATATCTAAACCCAACTCTTTCTTTTTGTAAATTGTTAAGGCTTCCTCTTCAAGAAATCGAGTGATTTTATCCACCCCGGGCACTTCCTTTTCTAGGGCTGGAGCAAATGGTGTGGGCTGACTGGTTCCAACCTCGGTTCCTTCTGGCGTTTGCCAGGTAATATTCACCTGATAAAGGTTTTTGCTGTTCTCATGAAAAGTATCATAGGAAAGTTCATGCAGAGAATCCATAGTCAAAAGGGTTGCGACTCCAAAGGCTATGGAAAGCCCAAGTATTCCAATAATTGAGAATACTCTATTCTTCCATAGGTTTCTTAAGGCAACTTTAATGTAGTTCTTGAGCATAGTAACTTGTTTTTAAAGCGTCTATAGTGCTGAGTGCTATTTGTTTATTCGGTACGTAAACTTTTGACAGGGTTAATAATTGCTGTCCGTGCTGCTTGATAGCTTATAGTAAAAAGAGCAATCAACATCACAGATAAAATGGCCACCCCAAAGACCCACCAGGGAATGTCAACGTGATAGGTATAATTTTCAAGCCAACGCTGCATCAAGTAGTAAGCAATGGGAACAGCCGTAAGACCTGAAAAGAGTATAAGCAACATAAAATCTTTGGAAAGCATCTTGAAAAGGCTCAAAATAGATGCGCCCAATACTTTGCGAATACCGATTTCCTTGGTGCGTCGTTCCGCCATGAAAGTTGAAAGACCGAATAATCCTAAACAGCTGATGAAAATGGCCAAAACAGAAAAGATTCCAGACAACTTTCGCATACGCTCTTCCGCCTTAAACTTATTTCCGAAGGCATCATCCACAAATTGAAATTCAAACGGAACGCTAGGGGCGAATCTGGTAAACTCGGATTCAATTCGTTCCAAAGAATAGGCCAAGCTTTTTTCAGGAGGCAACTTTAAGTTGATCCAATTCGTTTCGTTGTAATTTATGCTATAAATTGCTTGTTGAATCGGCTCAAAAGGGGACTCGGTCAACATATTTTTGACCACTCCGATAACCTTGTGCTCTCCATCATACCACCGGATAGTCTTGCCAATAGGGTCTTGTAGCCCCATGTATTCGACGGCAGCTTCATTAAGGATATAGGCTGTGGAATCTGAGGAAAAATCCCTTGAAAAATTTCTGCCTTTTTTCATTTCCCAGCCAACGGTCTTTCCGTAATCATGTGATACATAAAAGTTGACAATATTGGTAATAAAATCCGGGTCCTTACCTTCCCAGTCATACCCCCCGTTACTGTTCCAGACTTCTGTAATGGGATTTGAGGATTCGGCTATTTCAACTACACCTCCACTATTTTTGAAAGCTTCGCGTAATGCATTGTATTTGCCTTCAAAGTCATCTGTGGTTTTTTCCACCATGATAAGACCATTTTTGTCGTAACCTAATGGGCGGTCTTTTGAATGCTGAATTTGCTTGTTGACAATCATGGTGCCGGAGACCAGAATAATGGAAACCATAAACTGTACGACTACCAATGCTTTTCGGAAAGACACTGCCGATTTTCCAGTGCTAGTGGTTCCTTTTAAAACTTTTACGGGGCGGAAGGAGGATAGGTACAACGCAGGATAACTTCCGGCAAGAAGACTAGTAATCAAGACCAGCCCCAGCCCAATGCTCCAAAATATGGGGCTCTTAAAGGGAAAAACAATCTGTTTGTCCGCTATTGGGTTAAAAACAGGCAATAGTAAGGCTACCAGGGTACAGGCTAACACAAAAGCACAAAATGTAACTAAGAGGGATTCAAACAAAAATTGCCCTATGAGTTGGTTCTTATTTGAACCTACGGTTTTCCGTATACCGACTTCTTTAGCTCGTTTTTGGGACCTTGCCGTGCTGAGATTCATAAAATTGATGCAGGCCAGCAACAAAACAAAAACACCGATTATGCCGAACATTCGAACATACTGAATCGCCCCTCCGCTGGACACTCCGTTCTTAAAACTTGACCTTAAGTGCCAATCTTTCATAGGATGAAGAAAGATTTCTGGGTTGCTCTTTTTAGTTTGGTCAGGGACATGATCATACAGTGTATGTTTGATCTTGTCACTTACCTCTTGTATTATTGATTTATTGGATACTTCAACATAAACCTGATAGGAATTGTTATCCCATAGCTTTCGGTCCCTTGCTGTTTTTATCCATTCGTACATCGAAACATAAAGGGGCCATGGGGCTATAAAATCAAGTTGTTTTGCGTCTGAAAAAGCTGAAAGGGGCTCAAACACATTCGAATTGGCTGGTAAGTCTTCAAAAACACCTTGTACGGTTACTACGGCATCATTGTTTACACGTATGGTTTTCCCCATGGGTTCTTCGTCACCAAAAATGCCTTTTGCGGTAGATTCAGAAATAACGATAGCATTGGGTTCGTCAAGGGCATTATGATTGCCCTTCAGCATTTTGAAGGAGAATAAACGTAGAGCGTCTTTTTCCATGAAGGCACCATATTCATTCAGGTTTTTTTCCTCGTAGGATAGTACATTGTCACCTGGAAAAGAACTCATGACCACATGATTGAAATCATCACCGAATTTGTTGCGCAATTCATCCGCCAAGGGATAGGGTAGGGTAAATCGCGTGCGTATTTCCCCATTGTTGGTTTTGTTCATTAGCACCTGCGCGATGCGATTGTGATTCTTGAAATTGGTGTTGAACGATTTTTCATCATGAATCCATAGCCCTATGAGTAGGGAAACTGCCAAACCAAGAGCCAATCCACTAATATTAATAAGCGAGTAGGTTCTGTTATGGAAGAGGTTTCGAACAGCTATTTTTAGATAGTTCTTAAGCATGGTTTTTTGTTTTGGTTACTCGCTACGAAGGCTTTTTACCGGATTGACGATTGCAGCTTTAATACTTTGGTAGCTAACGGTTACTATAGCAATTAGTACGGCCAAGATGGCGGCAAACAGAAAAACGGTTAAACTGATATCTATGCGGTATGAAAAATCCTCAAGCCATTTGCTCATTGCCAACCATCCAATAGGAACAGATATTAAAATGGAAATAGCGACCAGCTTCAAAAAATCAGTGGTAAGTCTTAAAGTAATTTGACTTACACTGGCTCCTAGCACTTTTCGCACTCCAATTTCCTTTGTTCGTTTTTCAGCGTTGAACGTAGCCAAACCAAAGAGACCAAGACAGGCTATGAATATGGACAATATGGTAAAGGCGATGAAGATTCTTCCCAAGTTCCTATCAGCTTCGTATGTGGTATTAAAGGCATCATCCATAAAACGATAGCTAAAGGGCTGTCCCGGGGCAAGAGTGCTCCAGATTTTTTCTATGGCTGACGTAGCTACTGAAAAATCGCCTGCTGTAAGTTTTACGGCCATGTTTCCAGTAGAGTTCCCTAAGGTTATGCTTAAAGCTCCTATATCTTTTCGTAAGGTTTCATAATGAAAATCTTTGACCACCCCTATGACATTTAAGAAAGTAGGGTCTTCTTGCCCTAAATCACTCGACAATCTCAAGCCCAACACTTCTTTCGAGTCTAGGCCCAATATGGCAACCGCTGACTCGTTTAGGATAATGGCAGAAGAATCCGCAGCGAACTGAGGATTGAAATTTCTTCCAGAGACCATTTCAATATCCAGAGTAGGAATGTAGTCATGGTCAGCTGTCCAGACTTGCATGTTTATGGCACTTTCAGGGTCGCTGAAACCTTCTCGAAAAAGACTTGTATTGGTCCGTGAGGAGGGAGTAGGCAGAAAACTGGAAAGCGTAACGTTCTTTACCTGGGCCAATTGATTTACCTGCTCTTTAAAGGCACCGCTTTGATCGCCTGTGGCAAAAACATCCTCGACAATCAAAACTTGGTCTTTGGAGAAGCCAAGGTCTTTGCTCTGGATGTATTTCAATTGTTGATATACAATGATGGTGCTGATGATAAGAAACACAGATATTGCAAACTGAAAAATTACCAGCGAATTCCGGACTTTTCCACCACCAATACTTTTATCACCGGAACCTTTCAGCACATCCACGGGCATAAACCGTGACATAAAAAAGGCAGGATACCAACCGGAAAGCATACCAAGGATAGTGGCAGACATCAAAACGATTATCCAGAAATAAGGGTTTGAAAAAGGAAGGGTGATGTCCTTGCCCGCAAGCTCATTGAAAAATGGCAGGAGGAAAAAGGCCAATAGAAAGGCAAAAAACAGGGATATTAAGGTAACTAGACCGGATTCAATAAAAAACTGTCTTAGCAAACCTACTTTTGAAGAGCCCAAGGTTTTTCGTATACCTACCTCTTTGCTTCTTTTGAGCGAGTATGCGGTGGATAGGTTCATGAAATTGACACTTGCCAGAATGATCAAGAACAAACCAATAAATGATAGTATGTAAATATTTTGCATACTACTATTGGAGCTCATCTCACTTTCGATTTGAGAGTTTAAATGAATATCTACTAGTGGTATTGTACTATAAACAAGATGATTTCCCGAGGCAATAAATGCTTCTTCGGTTATTCCTGGAAAATATCGTTGCGCATAGGGAATTACATACTTACCCATCATATTACGCAACGGTTCCTGTAAATCTTCGATATTGGTATTTGGAGCTAGTTTTATAAAAGTGGGAAAGTTATGACTCGTCCATTCCCCATCCGTAGCTTGTTCATTTCCGGCCATTGCCAAGAAGAGGGAATAATCTCTTATGAATGAGTTTTTCGGCATATCTTCTATAACTCCAGTAACTGTGTATGTGGTCGAATTATTTAGGACCAGGGTTTTTCCAACGGCTGATAAAGTCCCAAAGTGTTTTTGGGCAGCAGATTCTGTAATAAGTAGGGTATTGGGCTCGGAAAGCGCCGTTGTTCTGTCACCTTCAAGTAAATCCAGTCCAAACATGTCAAAGAAAGAATCATCAACAAAGGTAGAATTGTCCTCTTTTGTGTTCTGGGTTTTATCAGTTCGACGCACTAATGTAGTTCCCAAAGGATTAAACCGTGTGGCCATGGTTACTTGCGGAAAATCTGCCACCATTGCCTCTCCCATGGGTGCGGAAGTTTCTGCGAAAATACTTTCCGTACCTCCAAACTTAACATCCACATTTACTCGATGAATTCGGTCGGCATCTATGAACATTTTATCAAAGCTCAATTCATCATGAATAAAAAGAGCGATTAATAAGGCTCCTGCCATACCAATGGCCAGCCCCATAGTATTAAGAAGGGTCAAGAAAGTTTGCTTTTTTAAGCTACGCCAAGCGATTTTCAGATGATTTTTGAACATGATTCCTGTTTTTTGATTTGATTTTTATTCGGTCCGTAGACTTTTTATCGGATTAGCCTTTGCTGCCTTAATAGCTTGAAAGCTTACGGTCAATACAGTTATTCCCATGGCGCCTAGCATCGCCAAAGCGAAAATCCACCACTTGAGGATAACACGATATGGGTACTCTTGGAGCCAGCCGTTCATTACATAGTAGGCGATGGGAATGGCAATGAAACAAGAAATTATAACCAATTTCATGAAGTCCTTTGAAAGCATGTTCCAGACATTGAACACTGTTGCGCCCAACACTTTTCTAACTCCGATTTCTTTGGTACGCTGTTCTGCAACGAAAGAGGTTAATCCAAATAGCCCCAGACAACTTATAAGAATGGCAAGTGCTGTGAAAATACCGGAAAGGCTCCCAACCCGCTCTTCCGCAGCAAATTTTTCTCCATACTCCTCATCTACAAATTGATATTCAAAAGGAATATCAGGGAAATGCTCTTTAAAAACCAGCTCTACGATAGCAATGTTTTGACGCACACTCTGATTTGGGTTAAGCCTCATAGTGTAATAACTGAAATTATTAAAACGGTCATAGACATAAATCCCCTGTTTTACCGGTTCGTAAGGTGACTGAGCTATGATGTCCTCAACAACACCTATAATCTTCATAGGAGGGTCGGGATCTTCTTCATCCGTATCGCGAATCAATTTTCCAATAGGGTTTTCCATACCTAAATATTTTTTTGCGGTGACATTTATGAGAACTCCTAAGGAATCAGAAGCAAATTCCCTAGAAAAATCACGCCCTTCCACGATTTTTAAATCAAGGGTCTTGGCATATTCAGCGGAAACTTCGGTCCAAGCTAAATCCTCCTGAAAGCCTTCAGGTTTTCCTTCCCAGGTAAAGCCACTTCTATTTGACCAGATACGAGTGGTTGGACTGCTTGAGGTCGCCATTTCAAGAACAGCTCCTGATTTCTTGAACTCACTCCGCATCAAATCCGTCTTATCTTCAAAATCTTGGGCAAATGTGGGCACCTGTATCAAGCCCTGTCGGTTATATCCCACTGGTCGGTTTTTGGCGTGGTTGATTTGTTGCATTACAATAAAAGTGCCTATGATAAAAGCAACGGAAACCGTAAACTGAACCACTACCAGGATTTTACGAGGTAGACCTGCATATTTTCCAGCTTTGAAAGTCCCTTTTAAAACATCTACTGGTCTAAATGAGCTTAGATATAGTGCTGGATAACTTCCCGCTAAAAGAGCAGTAAACAAAATAAACACAACCGATACAAGCCAAAAAGAAGCACTTGTCCATGGAAAAGAAATTTCTTTTCGGGCCAAATCATTAAAACCGTTTAGCGACAAAAGAACAATACCGATAGCAATAAAGTATGCGAAAAAAACTACTAAAAAGGACTCTCCCAAGAATTGGTATACGAGTTGTCCTCTTTGTGAACCAATGGATTTTCGTATACCTACCTCCTTGGCTCTTTTCTCTGATCTTGCAGTGCTCAAATTCATAAAGTTGATACAGGCCAAAATCAAAACAAAGGCACCGATAATACCAAAAAGCCAGACATATGTTATTCTACCGCCGGTTTGTTTTCCCTGATCAAAATTGCTTCTCAGGTACCATTCATCCATAGGCAAAAGAAAAATTCTGGGGTTGTACTGAACTACATCTTCATCCGCATTCTTCTTGACATCAATTATGGTATTGGTAACGCTTTCAAAAGTGGTGTTATCAGCAATCTGAACAAACATTTGAAAAGAATTGTTCTGCCAATTGTCCAGTGAATTCTGAATCCATTCAGCATTTGCCACATAATGTTCCCAAGGAATAATATAATCTGTATCATTAAAGGAGTTGCTATACGGAATGTCTTTATAAACAGCCGTCACCATCAAATCATATTGATTGCTTATTTTAAGGACTTTTCCAATGGGCTCCTCACCTCCAAAAAAAGCTTCTGCCAAGGACTCGGAGATCATGATGGAGTTGATATCCTTCAAACCATTTTTATCGCCTTTTAGGATTTCGAGGTTAAGGAGTTCGGGACCATTGGGCTGCATATAATTTCCTGTCCTGGAAAGGCTTTTTTCTTTGTATTTGACATAGCTGGACTGTGTCCAAGAACACATCATTATATGTTTAAAATTGTCACCAAAATCTTCTCTTAGCGCAGGTTCTAGAGGCAAGGGAATCGCAGGTCCGGTCCCGGTATTGGCGTTGAAAGTTTGGGATTGGAAAACTTGTGCAATTTTACCTTTGTTTTTAAAGTAACTGTTATAGGTCAGCTCATCGTTGATCCAAAGGGCAATAATTAGGGTTACGGCCATTCCAAGAGCAAGACCTCCAATATTAATGGCCGAGTATCCCTTGTTCTTGGCAAGGTTCCTCCAGGCTATGGTCAATAAATTCTTTAACATGATTTTCGTTTTTTGATATGATTATTCGGTTCTTAATGCTTTTATCGGGCTTCTACTCGCTGATTTTATGGCTTGAAAACTGATGGTAAAAACAGCGATGGACAACGCTATAATTCCTGAAAGGACAAATACCCACCATTCAACATCAATTTTATAAGCATACTTATTTAGCCATTGATTCATGGCATACCAAGAAAATGGAACAGCAATTAGGATGGCAACACCTACTAGTTTGATAAAGTCTCTGGATAACAAGGCAACTATGGTGCCTAGGTCGGCACCAAGCACCTTTCTAATACCAATTTCCTTGGTGCGCAGCATAGCGCTATATGTGGCCAAACCAAAAAGGCCCAAACACGCTATAAAAATGGCAAGACAGGAAAATACAGTGAACAACCTTCTAAACCGTATATCTGCGAGGTACTGCTTATTAAAGGCCTCATCCAGGAAGCTATATAAGAAAGGTCTATGCGGAACCAATTCTTTCCATTTATTTTCAATTGCGGCTAACGTACCTTGATAATTGTCCGAGAGGATACGAACAGAAAAATACCTTCCATAAGGAACTTGTCTTAACGTTAGTGGAGCGACGTTTTGATGCAATGACATATAATTGAAGTCCTTTACTACGCCAACTATTGTTCCTTCTCTACCCCATTGCTGGAACTTTTTTCCAATGATGTGTTCAGGGTCACTGTAGCCAAACATTTTTACGGCAGCCTCATTGATTACCAAAGAGCTGATACTGTCGGTTGGAAAGTCTGGTGAAAAAGGACGGCCGGCTACCACGTCAATTTTATAATGCTGTATGAAGTTGTTGTCCACTTCATAGATATAAGGTGAAAAATTCTCCATTTTGCCTTCTGGGGTTTCTATGTCTGTGCCAGCAGCAGGAAAGTGACTACTAGGAACTGTTCTCGAAAGGGAAACCGAGCTTACATCTGAAAGGGACAATAATTCATTCCTAATAGTTTCAGAATTACCCAAAACGGTACCATCCCAATTAAAATCCAGAATGACTTGTTGCTCTTTATCAAACCCCATATCCTTACTGAGTATATATCCAAGTTGATAATAAACCACAATGGTGCTGGCAATCATGGCAATAGAGAGGCTAAATTGAAATATGACCAAACCTTTTCTAAGGTTGGTTCCTTGAGGAGAAGCCCGAAAAGATCCTTTTAAGACGCTTACGGGTTTAAATCCGGAGAGAATAACCGCTGGATAGCTTCCTGATAATAAGCCTGTAATTAAAGTAACTCCAAAGTAAAGCAGAAGTATGGGAGCTGTTAAAATGGAATTGAACTCATACACTCGGTTGGTGAGATTACCTAGGGATGGCAATCCAACAAAGGCAACAGCAATGCCTATAATTGATGCTATAAAAACTAGGATTAAAGATTCTCCAAGAAATTGATAAATAAGCCCTTTTCTTTCGGCTCCAATTACCTTACGAACCCCAACCTCTTTGGCCCGTTCCATAGATCGTGCTGTAGCCAAGTTCATAAAATTAATACTGGCTATAACCAATATGAACAAGCCGATTATAGAGAAAATATAGATATTGGACAAACTGCCCGTTTCCCCGGGTTGACGATCCGCGGTAGAATGTAAGTAGATGCGATTTAGGGGTTCTAAGGAAAAGTTATAATAGTATTCTTTTCTAATCTCTGGATCAATATGCTTGTCTAGAAAATCAGGGATTTTAGATTCAAATACCTTTTGATTAAAGTTTTCCGAAACTAAAAGATAGGTGTAAAAGTCTACATAGCCCCATTCCTCAAAAATTTCTGGTCGTGTCTGGTAAAAACTGCTCATAGACATAAGCACATCGAAGGTCAAATGTGAATTTTCAGGAATGTCTTTCATTATGCCCGTAACAGTATAAGTTCCATCTGCGGCCCTACCACCAATACCATCAAGGGTTTTGCCCATAGGATTCTCATTACCAAAATATTTTTTGGCTGTTGTTTCAGTAAGCACTATGGAATAAGGCGCTTCCAATGCAGTTTTTGGGTTTCCGGCAATTAATGGCCAGCTAAACACATC
This sequence comes from Bacteroidota bacterium, assembly GCA_039184805.1. Classification (GTDB taxonomy): domain Bacteria; phylum Bacteroidota; class Bacteroidia; order Flavobacteriales; family Flavobacteriaceae; genus Flagellimonas. Next base: position 57,366 of record JBCDAX010000014.1, read on the forward strand.
AAAAGCGGAAGGGTCCATATAGAAACACTCATTTTCTTGATAAGAGCGGTTTTTATATTCTAACAAAATAGCGTCAATACCGGAAAACTGAACCTTTTCAATAACTTCAGGAAAGTCGGACTTCAATGCTGGCCCTATGGGTGCGTTCCCCCAAATCCATGTATCTGTACTACCATGGTGTGCCACTCTGTAGATATGGTCTTTTTTCTCGTGGTAGTTATCAAAAGATAGTTCGTTGGATATGAAAATGGCTATTAACAAAAAACAGGCCAAGCCTATGGCCAAACCACCAATATTAATTAAGGAATACCCTTTGTTCTTCAACAAGTTTCTCCAAGCAAGGTTCAAATAATTCTTTAACATAATGGTTTGTTTTTGAGTAGGTTATTCATTTCTTAAACTGTTAAGGGGCTGTATTAATGCAGCGCTTATGGATTGATAGCTTATGGTGGCCAAAGCTATAGCCATCGCAATCAGTCCTCCAGTCAAAAAGGTGGACCAATCTAGACTGGTCTTGTATGCAAAATCCTCCAACCAGCGGTTCATAATATACCAACCTACCGGCACCGCGATAAGGATGGAAACTCCTACCAAGCGTAAAAAATTGATGCTTAAAAGACTGTATATGTTCTTAAATGAAGCTCCCAGTACCATTCGAATACTGATTTCTTTTTTTCGTTGTTCAATCATAAAGGCAGATAAGGCAAATAGACCCAAACAGGCAACCAAGATGGCCAAGATGGAAAATGAAAGGAACATGGTTCTGATACGTTTGACATTATCGTACATCTGGGCAAAGGAATCATTCATAAATGCATAGCGGAAAGCCATATTTGGTGAAAACTCACCCCATTTTCTTTCAACTTCTTTTAAAAGCGAAGCCATATTTGCCGTACTAGCTTTTAATGACACAATGGAAGGACTTATTCCTCTAAAAAAGCAGAGCGGTTGTACTTCCTGCCTCATGGAATCAAAATTAAAATCGGCTACAACTCCAATTACTGTATAAAGCGTGCCATATCGTGATATTTTCTTGCCAAGCGGGTCATCAAGATTTAGCTTTTTGGCCAAGGTTTGATTGATTATTACGGCTTCGTCATCGCTACTTTTAGCGACGTCAAAATTCCTGCCCTCAACCAATTTCATCCCAAGAGTTTCCAGATAGTCTTCATCAATAATCCAAGCCTGGCCAGGTACTGTTTCATCAATATTATCCCTTCCTTCGTTAACGTAGGAGTTACCATTTCTTTTGGCGCCTTCTAGAGGGAGATAATCACTTATGGTTACGGACGAGACCCCGTTTATTTTTTCCAATTCATCTTTGAATGTATTGATCTTATCACCCATGATATTGGTGCCGTAGAGTTGAATCACCTCTTCTTTTTCAAAACCTATTTTGGAATTTAAGATGAAATCCATCTGCCGGTTTACGATTAGGGTTCCAATAATGAGGATAATTGAGATGGTAAATTGGAATACGACCAAACTGCTTCGTACAGCACTTGATTTACTTCCGGAACTAAGCTTTCCTTTGAGTACTGAAGCTGGGCGAAACCTGGATAGATAAAACGAAGGATATAGACCCGCAAGTAGACCAACCAACAGAGACGATATAATGAGTATTGGAATGAATACTGGATTGGATACGGGCAAACTCAATTCTTTTCCGGAGATACTGTTGAATACGGGCATCATGAACCAGGCTAATCCCAATCCGAATATGAAAGAGACTATTGAAAGTATCGCAGATTCCGTCAAAAACTGCCCGATAAGATATCGCTTAGGCGCACCTACAACCTTTCTTACACCCACTTCTTTAGCTCTATTGGCGGATTTAGCTGTTGAAAGATTAATAAAATTGATACTGGCAATGACGAGAATGAAAAGGGCGACAATACCGAAAATCCAAATGATTTTTATGTCATTTCTTGAACTCGCCTCATAGTCAATCTTTTCTGAGTATAGATTGATATCTGTTAAAGCTTGCGTTTTAATGAAGAATTTCTCGCTAAAATCATCCGGAACGGCGAATCCTGCGGCTTCATTCGCTGGAATCAAATAGTCATTGATTATTCTATTGGACATTTTCTTTTCAAAAGCTGATACATCCACACCTTCTTTCAAAACGATATAGGTGAAATAGTTGTTTTGGACCCATCGCGTTTGTTCCCCTTCTCCAAACTCAACCCCCTTCAACGAGATAAAGAAGTCATAATCCAAATGCGAGTTACTAGCAAAATCCTGCATAACTCCATTTATCCTAAAAGGAAGTCCATTGTTGCCGTTGAGGTATAGTACCTTTCCAATAGGATTGCTATTGCCAAAATATTTTTCAGAAATGGATTCTGAAATGACCAAAGTATTGGGTTCGCTCAATGCAGATTTCGCCTCACCATAAACCATCTGAACATCCATGATGTCAATTATGCTCTGATCCGCATAGGAGAAACCTTCCTCATGATGTTGCATTTGCTCACCATCAATCCTGATTTCGTTACTACCCGCACCAAAAAATAACGGATTGTCCATAAGACGTCCGGAGTTTTCAACCTCAGCAAAATCATTTAAGACCGTTACTGCGGTATTGGCCGAGAAATGAATGCCCTCCGCTATTCGCCCATCAATCACAAATTGACCAATTAATCGGTGAATATTTTGGGAATTAGGTACTTGCTTATCATAGCTACTTTCGTGAACTATATACACTGAAATCAATATACAGGCAGCTACGCTAAAACTCAGGCCGATAATATTAATAAGGGAAAAAACCTTGTTTTTTAAAAGGTTTCTCCAAGCAATATTGATATAGTTCCTTATCATGATGTTTTGTTTTTTGATTGATTATTCTGTCCTAAGGCTCTTTATGGGGTTGGCTGAAGCTGCTTTAAGCGTCTGATAACTTATGGTCAGCAAGGTGATGAGCATTACTGAGCCAATCGCCAAAGCAAACACCCACCATGCAATCTCAGTGCGATAGGTATACCCTTGCAGCCATTGTTCCATTAAATACCATGAGGCTGGGGTGGCAATTAGTCCGGCTATGGCGATAAGCTTTAAGAAATCGGAAGAAAGCAAGGTGAGAATATTACCAACGCTACTACCCAAAACTTTTCGTATTCCGATTTCTTTGGTACGATGGCTAACGAAGAATAAAATAAGACCATAAAGACCTAGGCAGCCTATGAATATGGCCAAGCCAGAAAACACCTGGGAAAGTGATAGATATCTTTGTTCGGTTTCATATTGCTCTGCCACACTTTCATCTAAAAAGCGATACCCGAACACTTGTTCTGAGAATGTTTGTGACCACTCTTTTTCAAGTTGGGCCAATGTGGTTTTTGTATTAAGGTGGTTCATTTTTACTCCTATTTCATCGTACCATCGTACATACGGGGCGATAAAAACCGGTTTGATTTCTTGGGTAAAACTACCATCATGAAAATCTTGGACTACGCCAACTATGGTGGCTTTGATTCGCTCTGCATTTACCGCAATGGTTTTGCCCAATATTTCTTCTGGCGAAGAAGCTCCTATTTTCTCAACAAATTTTTCGTTGACCAACAGTTCAGTGATAGAATCATTCTTAAAGAAGTTCCTTCCAGCGGCCAATGGTATATTGAATGTATTCAAGTAATCTTCATCACCAATCTTAATGGAAATACTGAAGTCTTCTCTTTCGGGACGATTGTTATACTTTACTGTCGTATCCCAAAATGTGGTTCCTCCACCAGGACTGGTGAGACAGCCAGAAACTTTTTGCACCCCAACCACTTGCTGTAGCCTCGATTTGAGCTCAATAAATTTGTCCGAATCCAAATTCTCTGGAACTTCGAGCATTATTATGGACTCCTTATCAAAACCAAGATCGGTCTGAGTAGCATACTTGATTTGTCTTGAGATAACTAGGGTAGCGACGATAAGAGAGATTGAAATCACAAATTGTGTTACAACCAAAACTTTTCGGGTTTTGGAACCACCAGTATCGTTATGGTTCAGTTTTCCTTTTAATGCTAATATGGGAACTATTCTAGACAACAAAATACCAGGATACGCCCCGGAAAGAAGTGATACCAATAGTAGTAATGCTAATAGAAAACCAAAAAATTTGAAATTTAAAAGGCTTTCAATGGATAACTGAATATCAAACAGTGCGTTGAAAGAGGGCAGGAAAAGCACAGCCATACCAAAACCTATGACTATTGCGAAAATGCTTATCAAAAAGGTCTCGCTTAAAAACTGCCAGAACAACTGTTTTTTAAACCCTCCTAGAACTTTGCGAATCCCAATTTCTTTGGAGCGATAAAAGGCTTGAGCCGTAGAAATATTGATGAAATTAATTGAGGCAATAACCAAAAGGAACAATCCAATGATACCAAAGACAATCAAGAAAACAGGATCTAAACCTCCATACTCAGGATTCAAATGTATCTCGGATAGAGGTTGTATTTTATATATATGGGTGTTCTTGCTGTTAGGTCTGTATTTTTTGGGCAACTCCAAAAGAACATTCTCTATGTGTGCTATATCTTGATTTGGCTTCATGAGCGCATAGCACTGCAAATTGGTTGTAATGCCCCCCCAATTTTCGCCATAACCGAAATCGGAAAAATCCTTTAGGTTTTCAAAAGAGATAAAAATCTCTGTATCCAAAAAGGAAGTATTGGGAATATCTTTAAGAACTCCAGTGATTTCAATGGTTTTGTCATTCTCAAGAACAAAGGTCTTACCAACAACATCAGCTGTTCCAAAAAGCGCTTTGGCTTCACTTTCAGTAACAACAGCTGTATTTGGTGCCAATAAAGAAATAGCGTTACTACCATCTACCAAAGGAAAACTAAAGATTTTGAAAAAATCCTCCTCTGCAAAGATTACATCCTTTTTGAACTTTGAAATGGCTCCCCCTTTTTCAATATCCAGAACCAATCCAGATCTATCCATAATCTTTGCAACTTTGTCCGCATAGGCATACTCTTCTCGAAACACTTTTGCAAAAGCTGGAGGCACACTGGCCGAATAATCAATATTGTCCATGTGCTCTTCCGTAGCCATTCTATAAATACGGTCTTTATTCACATGGAAGTCATCAAAAGAATAGTGGTACCCTAAAAATAGATAGATCAATATGGCACTTCCGAATCCTATAGAAAGACCAAGAATATTGATGCTGGTGAAGACTTTTCTTTTGATGAGATTTCTCCAGGCAATTTTAAAATAGCTCCTAAACATGATTCTGTTTTTTTGATTGAAATGGATTGATTGATGAATAAACTCCCTAAACGGTCGCTTGAATGGGCTTGTTCTGGCTTTCGGTCACTATTTGTCCATCGAATAGGTTGATTACCCTATGCGCATAGTGCGAGTCTCTGTCCGAGTGGGTTACCATCACAATAGTGGTACCTTCTTGATTTAATTCGGTCAGAAGTTTCATAACCTCAATTCCATTTTTGGAATCCAAGTTACCCGTGGGCTCATCCGCAAGAATCAGTTTGGGGTTGGTAACAACGGCACGGGCAATGGCCACTCTTTGTTGTTGACCCCCTGACAATTGTTGCGGAAAATGTTTCTCCCTGTGGGCAATCTTCATGCGCTCTAGAACCTCTTGGACTTTTTGCTTGCGCTCCGCTTTGTTCATTTTTAAGTAAATCAAAGGAAGTTCCACGTTTTCAAAAACCGTAAGCTCGTCAATTAGGTTAAAGCTTTGGAAAACAAATCCAAGGTTTCCCTTTCGGAGTTGCGTGCGTTGACTTTCCTTCAAACCGCTTACCTCGTGGCTGGCAAACACGTAACTTCCATCTGTTGGATTGTCGAGCATACCAATGATGTTCAATAAGGTAGACTTGCCACAACCGGAAGGACCCATCACGGCAACAAACTCGCCTTCTGCAACGTTTAGGTTAACGCCGTTTAGCGCAAGGGTTTCTACTTCTTCGGTTCTAAAGCTCTTTTTAAGGTTCTGTATTTGTATCATGTTAATGGAATTATGGTCTTTTGTAATTAGTTATATGGTTCGTTTTCTAATTGTGTGCACCAGGGCAGCATTACGGCTTGCTCATCCAGTTCATCTATTTCTATAAAAATGATGGAGTTGATATCAAAATAGACCTCAAAACGCGAAAACCCTTGTGGAAGGTATCCTGCGGAATCAAAACCTAGGTCAACATCTTCTTCTTCGATGTAGTTGATTGTTCCCACACCTACTACTTGGGAATATGGATCAAATCCTTCAGGTAAATATTGGGCTACATCAAATCCCAGTTGAGCATCCTCTTCGTACTCTACATATTCAATGGAGTTTACATTGAAATACACTGTGTATGGGTCAAAATCCTCGGGGAGATAATCTCTAGTATCAAAACCCAACTCAGCTTCTTCTTCTTCGATATATTGAATTTCATTAATATCAAAGTAAAAGGTATCTGAATCCTCATTCACTTCAATGTTCATTGTTTCAAACCTGCCTTCGGATTCCAATATCACTTCTGCTGAGGCGATATCCCAGGCACCTTGTTGTATTTCTGCTATGGCGGAACTGCTTAAGAGCACACATCCATAAAGTATTGCTAATCTGTTCATTTTTTGATGTTTTTTAATTGATGTTTATTTTAATACGATTCTCTCGGCAGTACCAAAACTGTCATAGTTACTGGTAATTACCTTTTCTCCAGGCTGAAGTCCTTCAAGAACCTCATAGTATCTGGAATTCTGTTTTCCTATTCTTATGTTTCTTTTTATGGCCTCGTCTTCATTTGCGCCTAGAACGAAGACCCACTGTCCTCCTGTACTTTGGAAGAACCCTCCCTTAGGTAAGAGCAAGGCATCGTTGGAAGCTCCCAACTGTAATCTAATATTATAACTCTGACCAGCTCTGATAGTTTCCGGCTTGTTGTCGGTAAAGACTAAATCAACTCGAAATCTTCCATTTCTAACTTCTGGGTATACCTTTCTGACTCGCAAAGGATACTCATTCCCATTTCTATCAAATGTTGCGGATAAATCTCTTTTTACACGGTCGATATAGTGCTCGTCAATTTCCGCTTCAATTTTAAAGTCTGTCAACACATTTACTTGGCCTATACGTTGCCCTTGGGCGATGTTTTGTCCAATTTCTGCATCAAGAAAACCCAATTGCCCATCTGCAGGGGCTCTCACATTTAGGTGGTCCAACCTTTCATACACCATGGAAAGCGTTTTGCGCATGCGAACCAAATCTCCGTCCAGACTGGTGAGTGAAGTTTTGCTCAACTCTTCATCTTGCTTGGTTTGCTTTTCAAGAATATCATGCTGCCTTTTAGCCAATTCATAGTTTTCCTTGGACAACAAGTAGGCTTCTTTAGAAATCAGCTTCTCGTTGTATAAATCTACATTTTGCTCATAGTTTCTTTTTAACCTTTGCAAATCGTAGAATGCTGTAGCTAGAGACTGTCTGCCATCCAAAAGGCGAGAGTCAAAGTTGAGCTTGGTAGACCGTAGGTCATTTTGCTTAAGGGCCAAGTTGCTTTCACTTGCCAGGATTTGCTCATAAAGCACCATGTTTTCCAACTTAAGGATGATGTCTCCCTTTTTAACCATGGCCCCTTCTTCAATTAATTTTTCGGTGACGCGGCCACCCTCATAGGCATCCATGTAGATGGTAGTAATCGGAGCTACATTTCCGTTTATGGTGATGAAGTCATCAAATTTGCCATCAACTACTGCAGAGATGGAAACGCGCTCTTTGTCCGTTCTGAAAGTTGAGGTAGTTCCAGCAAAAAGGAGTTTCCAGCCAAAAAATAGGGCCAATATACCCAATGCGATATACCCGTAATGCTTGGGTCGTAATCCTTTCTTTTTTTCTAATTGTATATCCATCAGTCGATTAATTGATATTAAAAATAGGTAGGCCTCTATAGAAATCTATGGTGCTTTCATTCACCTTTAATCTTAGGCTTACTTGTAAATTTTCGTTTTGAGCTGTTCCGAACAGGTTCTTGGCCTGAAACAATTCTATAGCATTGATAAGGCCTTTTTCGTATCGCTTTTGTGCAATCTGAAATGCAATCTCTTGCGACTCAACTCTTTTGTTGCTTTGTCCCAACTCAACCACCAAGGCATCATGTGTTTGAACCAATTGTTGAATAAGTTGAAATAGCTGTTGTTCCTGTAATTCTAGATTATTCTTAGCCTGCAAATAGGCAATTTTTTGTTGCTTTACCCGAGAACGGTTGGACCATCCATTGGTTATGGGAATGCTAAGCTCTGCCCCTACAAATCGTGCGAAGTTGTCACTAATCTGGTCTGAGAAGGGCACAATATCATCGTTGTCGTCTGTATTGGTTTCCGAAAAACGAGAAGACATCCCTGCAACTACACGAAGAGAAGGGTACAGCGAACCTCTAGTTGATTGCAATTGTTTCTTGGCAGCTTTTACACGATATTCCTGAGACTTTACTATAGGAACAAATGTTTTTGCTGTGGCGTATAGAGAATCTACTGCTACTTCTGAGCTAACCTCTGAAGTCTCCTCTGACTTTTCTTCAATTTGCAGGGTAATTTCATCGGTTTCTGTCAAATTCATTTCTTGTAACAAGGTCAACTTGGACAAGGCCAGGATGTTTTGGTTTTGGGTTACCAATAATTTATCGCTTAAAAGGTTAGACTCGGCTTCAAGTAAATCCGCTTCAGCCATAAGGCCCAACTCAACCTGTCTTTTGACCAAGTCATAATTGGTCTGTGAAATTTCTTGTTGTTCCAATGAGTTGGCTACTAAACCTTCATTGAACTTAATATCGTAGTAAGCGCTCATTACCCGGAATGCCAATAGAAACTTTTCTTGAACAATATCCTCTTCAGAAGCTCTGTAGATGTACTTGGCCGCTTTAATGGCATTCAGTTTTTGAAAACCCTGAAAGATATCCACATTGGCACTAAGACTATAGTTCGCGTTGTTGAACTCTCTGTTTACCAATACCCCGGTTTGGGGATCTTCGGTTAAACCAGTATTGATACGGTAATCGGTAAAGGCATTTAGGTTGGGCAACAAGTTACGAACGGATTGTCTGTAGCTCTCTTTGCTAGAATCTTTGGTGTAGGTGGTATTCTTCACTTGAAGGTTATGCTCAATGGCGTAGGCCACACATTCGTCCAAAGTCCAGGCCTTTTGCCCAAATGCAGTACTCGTTACGATGAGTAAAAGAGCCGATATGTAAAATTTTAGGTTCATAGTTTATTACTGTGCCAAACTTAGAGCTATTCATGTGCCAAAATCATAAAAACCTATAAATCAGATATTTATGTATTTTTCAAATTTTGAATTTATAAGAGAGTGTAAATTTTTTTTACAAATGATGTCCAAATATTTTACATCTATTTAGAATATTGCAGTGCTATTTGTAGATTTAAGACCAACAATGATTGACATATTATGATTGATGCTAACATTTTGGTGGTCGATGACAACAAAAGTGTTTTAAGTGCTTTGGAGATTTTGCTTCAGTTTGAATATAAAAGTGTACAAACCCTTTTTAATCCAAACCAAATCTCATCGTTCCCAAAGCTGGAGGAAATAGATATCGTTCTTTTGGATATGAACTTTTCTGCCGGGGTCAATACTGGAAATGAAGGTTTGTTCTGGTTGAATGAAATAAAAAAGAGATCGCCCAATACATCAGTAATCTTGATGACGGCTTATGGCGCGGTGGATTTAGCGGTAAGTGCATTGAAGCAGGGCGCAACCGACTTTATCTTAAAACCCTGGAACAATGAACGTTTAATGGCTACGGTAAAATCTGCCTACGAGCTAAGAAAATCGAAACAAGAAATCCATAAACTTAAAGAGAAAGAAAGTAATTTAAAACAGGTAATAAATGAGGATAAGAATTCCATTATTGGCAATTCTAAAGCCTTGACTTCTGTTCTGAATCTGGTCAAAAAAGTGGCCAAAACGGATGTGAATGTTCTTATTACAGGGGAGAATGGCACAGGTAAAGAATTGATTGCCCGCGAAGTACATAGATTATCTGTCAGAAAGGGCGAAGTTTTCATCGGGGTTGACATGGGTTCTATAGCTGAAAATTTATTTGAAAGTGAACTTTTTGGGCATCTCAAGGGGTCGTTTACAGATGCCAAAGAGGACAGGGTAGGTAAGTTTGAGGCGGCTCATCAGGGAAGTCTGTTTATGGACGAAATGGGAAATCTTTCATTACAAATGCAAGCCAAGCTGTTATCGGCAATCCAAAATAAGTCCATTGTGCGAGTAGGCTCCAACAAATCTATCTCCGTAGATATTCGTCTTATTTGTGCCACAAACTGCAATTTGGAGCAAATGGTATCCGATGGCCTTTTCAGGGAGGATTTGTTGTACCGAATCAACACCATACATATTGAGGTGCCACCGTTAAGGGATAGAGATGACGATGTTTTAATTTTGGCCGACTTCTTTTTAAAACACTTTTCCAGTAAATATGATAAACCAGGACTTAGAATCAATAGTGATGCCCAAGAGAAACTATTGGAATATCAATGGCCAGGAAATGTACGGGAATTACAGCATACCATGGAGAGAGCTGTTATTCTATCTGAAGGTGATGTGCTAAAGCCTTCTGACTTTTTACTACACCCCAAACCGCTTCATGAATTGGACCAAAATGTACTCACGCTTGAGGATATGGAGCGACAAATGATTGCGAAGGCACTGGAAAAGAATGATGGAAACCATAAAGCGGCTGCGGAACAATTAGGTATCTCAAGGCAAACCTTATATAATAAGCTAAAGAAAAAATAAGCAACTATGGTCAGCAAAAACTTTTATTACCAGGTTGTTTTTAGAACAATATTCATTGGGATTAGTGCTTATATTTCGGCCTATGCGTTCGTTAAGGAAAGACAACTGTTAGGCGTGCTTATTTTTGTTGTGTTTATTGTACAGCTTATTCTGCTTATTCGCTATTTCAACCAGACCAATAGAACCATTGCGTACTTATTCAAGGCCATTAAAAATGAAGACTTTACCCTTAGATTTCCCAAAGAGACCCAACTGGAGTCGCTCAATGAGCTGAATAAAAGCCTGAACTTATTGAATGATACAGTTCAGGACCTTTATCTAAAGAATGAAGCCAAGGAGAAATACTATCAAGAAATTATAAAACAGGCAGACATTGGTATTCTTACGGTGAACCAAGCGGGTCATATTCTATTTGCTAATCCTACAATGGAACGCTTGCTCAATCATAGCCCATTAAACCATATAAAACAATTACAGCAGGTAGATGAGAAGTTGTATCATCTGTTCAAACAATTAAAGCCATTTGATCGAAAGTTGGTGGAGTTGACCAACGAACGGGAGCAAAAACAATTGGCATTAAAATCCAGAGGGGTAGTTCTTAATGAACAAGAGTTGTTACTTGTAGTTGCTCAGGATATCGATAAGGAATTGGACGAAAAACAAACAGAATCATGGGTAAGATTAATTCGTGTACTGACTCATGAAATCATGAATACCATTACCCCCATCACATCCATTTCCGATGCGATAACAAAATACTTTGTAAAGAATGGCGAAGCGGTTTCTTCGGAAGAATTGGAAGAAAGTCATGTAAAGAATACAGTTAAAGGCTTGGGAGTGATCAAGAATCAAGGAGAGAATCTTATGGATTTCGTCCAATCATACAGAACCCTGCTAAGTGTGCCCGAACCGGATAGGAGCTTGGTAAACGGATTTAATTTGTTGAACAAGATTGAGGTTTTAATGGAGAGCCAAGCAAAACAATCCGATACCGATTTTTCAATAGATTGTAATCCTCTGAATTTAGAACTCTTTATTGATGAAAAGCAGATTTCCCAAGTGCTCTTGAATCTTTGCAGAAATGCATTACAATCCGTGGCAAACACGAAAAATGGAAAGGTTGAATTAATTGCCAGACAGGATGGGATGGAAAAGATTGTTGAGGTTAAGGATAATGGTCCCGGTATTCCAGAAGATTTATTGGAAGAAATTTTTATCCCTTTTTTCACAACTAAAACGGGAGGTACAGGTATCGGTCTCAGCCTTTCCAAAAGAGTTATGCAATTACATGGTGGAAGCTTAAAAGTACATTCCATTCCGAACAAGGAGACAATCTTCAGACTCACTTTTTCCTAAACTAAGGCATACATGCATTTGAAAGAAAAGCTTTTGGAACATTGCAGGACCTATGTGGAAAAGAAACAAGAGAGTCTTAAGTTTAGGCATAGAATGCTTGAGGACTCATTACGAAACGAAACCAAAAGTACTGCGGGAGACAAGCACGAAACAGGTAGGGCTATGGTTCAATTGGAACAGGAAAAACTTGGAAAACAAGAAAGGGAAATCGAAATTCTGCGTGAGACCCTTCAAAGAGTTACTATTGATAAACCAACACCAAATATCAGTCTGGGAAGTTTTGTGAAGACCAGTTCGCATTCCTATTTCTTGGCAATCTTTGCAGAGGCTTTTGAACATGACGGGAACAAAGTGTTTTGTATTTCGACAGCTTCGCCTATAGGTCAACGCTTATTGGGTAAAACGACGGATGAGGCTTTTCAATTCAATGGAAAGACCATCAAAATCTTGGAGATAAGGTAATTCCTTAGGGTTTAACCATTCCTTAAAACCAACGCCACATCAAGATGCTTATCTTTAAAGATATTAACCAATAAAACAACATCATGACTACACAAGAAGTTGCAGACAAGCTAGTTCAGCTTTGTCGCGAAGAAAAGTACCAAGAAGCCTATGATCTTTATGCCGATGACGCCGAAAGCATCGAGATGGATGGCATGCCAGGTGATAAAATCACTAAGGGAAAGGAGAATATTTGGAACGGCTATTTACAATGGGCAGAGGGCATAGAAGAAATCCATGGAGGTTCGGTCGGTGACCCTGTTGTGGCAGCCAATCATTTTGTGGTTCCCATGTCCATGGATGCCACTTTCAAAGAGACAGGCAGATGGGCTTTTGATGAATTGTGTATGTATCAGGTAGAAGATGGCAAAATCAAAAAAGCTCAATATTTTTATGAAGTCCCTTCAATGGGCTAGTCCAAATTAGGTCTTTTACGGTTGAGTTTTTTATCCGAGTGCTTTCTCTTGGAATTTAGTCGTTTTTCAATCGAAGATTTTGAAGGCTTTGTAGGTTTTCTTTTTTTGGGAACCTCCAAGGCTTTTTTTAGTATTTGAAGAAAACGTTTGGTCACCAATTCTTTATTCTTATGTTGACTTCTGGACTCTTCACATTGAAGTTTGAGCAATCCTTCAGACGTTACTCTAGATGCCAGTTTCAAGAATAATCTAGCCTTTTCCTGCGAGGATAGGGCGGATGAAATATTAATATCAAATGAAAGTTCAATTTTAGAAGAGACTTTGTTGGCGTGTTGACCCCCGGGACCACTACTGCGAATAGCTTTGAATTGCAGTTCACTAACCAGTTTTTCCAAATCCATGTTACCTGAAGGTTTCAGGACAAAGATAATCCGTAGTTACTCGTTTTTAAAGGAAATCCCTACTAGGTTGAAATCAGAGTTGTTTTCCTTATTTCCACTTTCGTTATTGTAGCTGTTCACGTTTTTCGGACTACCATCTCCATATCCAAAACCAGTAGCTTCAATGATAATCGAATAGACTTGGGTTGCAGCATTAACGGCAATGGGATACGTCCCATAGGAACCGTTGACCAGTTTTACCTCTTTGCCAAGTGTACTCTCATTGGCTCCAAATTCGCCTTGAGCCACCTGATTTTGGCTTTGGTCATAAGCTGTCCATTTTCCTGTTTCCCCATTTGGGTGACCTTCATTGGCTCCCATCATGCCTACTGTGATGACAATATCGGTCGCTGGCTCATCAAAAAAGAGTTCGATTTTCTCACTCGCATTGACTTCTTGCCCTTGATACATAACATAGTAGTCAATTTGGTCCCAGCGTGCTCCGGCTACACCAAATCCTTCATCTCTAAATTCGGTATCAAAAACCAATTGTCCAGCACTACCATCAATTTTTAGCGCTCTGAGAGTAACACCATTGCCCCAGTTTTGAAGACCTTCTCCAGCATTGGACAGTATGTCCGCTGAAGCTATTAATTCAATGGTTGCTGCGGTTGTATCGGAATTATCAGAATTGTCATGGTTTGAATCATTGCTATCTGAATCATCATTAGAACTCTGGTCATCTGAGGTGTCTTCTGAGTTGGTTTCTTCAACAACCTCTTCATCCAATTCGGATGACATATCCTCTGTTGAGGTTTCTTCGGAACAAGCAAAAAGGGATAAAAATAAAAATACGCCCAGAAAAGGGGCCAGCAGGGATTTTTTCATTTCATTAGTATTGGGGTTCACTAAATGAAACGAAAAGTGAAACTACTTCGTATAGAACGAATTAGCTTTTCGATGAAAGGGGTTTTTCGGTAAGATTAATTCTTTTGTTTACCAGTTGTAGCCCAATATTGAGAAACACCTTGGTCTGGACTCTAAGGGCAACTTTATGGGTAAAAAAGACCGCGTACCCATCTTCAGTAATACCTTCTACCAAGTAATGGCTTCCTTTAAAAAAATTACTTTTTACCGCGACTTCCAACCCTGATTTATTAGAAATTTCAAATTCATGGGGATAAATCAACAAAGTAGCATCCAACTCGGCATATTCTTTAAGAAGGCGCAAGGGCAATTCATTTACCAAGCCAAAAAGTGAGGCCACATATTTTGTCTTGGGATTGTTGTAAAGAAGGTAGGTGTCCTGATGCGCTTGAATCTTTCCATCCTTCAATACAATGGTTTCATCTGCATATGATAAGACATCTTCGATATCATGCGTAGCGGTAAGTACAGATATGCCTTTATCTTTTAAATAAGGAAAAAGTCGGTTTCTTAGCTCGTTTTTTTTGAAGTGATCAATATGGCTAAAAGGTTCATCTAAAAGTAACAGCTCAGGTTCTTGAGCCAAAGCTCTAGCCAAAGCAACCCTTTGCTGTTGTCCCCCACTAAGCTTTTTCACCTTAGTCTTGGCATAATCCTTTAGATCAATTAGTACCAGGAGTTCATTAATACGCTCCTTATGGGTTTCTCGTGTGAAAACTGATAAGTATTCCGAAATGTTCTCTTCAACGGTAGTAAAGGGCATAAGGTCAAAATCTTGGGACAGATATTTCATGTAAGACTCACCCGGTACCAAGTTGTAATTGGGTCCCAAAGCCTGTTTATCTCCCCAAAAAATAGAACCATTATTCAAGTGCAACAGCCCATAAATAATTTTGAGTATTGTGCTTTTGCCGGACCCGCTTTCGCCCATTAAAGCAAGATGGTTCCCTTTCTGCAGTTCAAAGCGAATGTCTTCCAGTATTACCCGGCCATCGTAGTCAAATGCATCAATTTGAACGTTAAGCATCTTTCCTCATCACATAAAAAATCCGCCTCCTTGGAGGCGGATTCGGTACTCTACTTAATTTAATCTTTAAATTCCTTCAAAACCGCTTGGTTTGGAAGTTGGTCATATCCCATGTTGAAAAGGGTAAAACCAAAAATGTCCGCATATTGTTCTATAGTCTTGCTGACTGGAGTTCCAGCACCATGCCCCGCATTCGTTTCAATTCGAATAAGCGTAGGATTGTCGCCCTGTTGCTTTTCTTGAAGCTCTGCAGCAAATTTGAAACTATGGGCAGGAACAACACGATCATCATGGTCTCCAGTGGTGACTAAGGTTGCGGGGTATTCTACACCTTCTTTTACGTTATGGACCGGAGAGTATCCTTTCAAATATTCAAACATTTCTTTGTCATCTTCTGCGGTACCATAGTCATAAGCCCAACCTGCACCGGCGGTAAACGTGTGATAACGTAGCATGTCCAGTACCCCTACAGCAGGTAAGGCCACCTGCATTAAATCCGGACGTTGCGTCATGGTTGCGCCTACTAAGAGTCCACCGTTGGATCCCCCTCTAATGGCTAAATACTCCTTAGAAGTATACTTGTTTTCAATGAGATACTCTGCAGCAGCGATAAAGTCATCAAAAACATTTTGCTTTTGTTGTTTGGTTCCAGCGATATGCCATTTTTTACCATATTCACCACCTCCTCTTAAGTTGGGAACGGCATAAACCCCACCTTGTTCCATCCAGACCGCATTTACAATACTGAATGATGGTGTTAGGCTAATGTTGAAACCGCCATAACCGTATAGTATGGTTGGGTTTTTACCGGTCATTTCTACCCCTTTTTTGTGAGTAATGATCATGGGGACTTTGGTGCCATCTTTGGAATTGAAAAACACCTGGGTAGAAACGTAATCTTCTGGATTAAAATCAATTTCCGGTTTCCAATATTGTTCATAAGCACCGGTTTCCACATTGTATTTGTAGGATGATGTAGGGGTGTTATAGTTGGTAAAGGAGAAATAGAATTCCTTTTCTTCTTTTTTACCCCCAAATCCATTGGCACTTCCCACACCTGGCAACTCAACCTCGCGTATTAGTTTGCCATCATAGTCATACTGGAATACTTTGGAAATCGCATCTACCATATATTCGGCGAAGAAATAACCCCCTCCAGTACCTGTTGTTAGAACGTTTTCAGTTTCAGGGATAAAATCTTCCCAATTTTCTGGGGTTGGATTACTAGCATCGGTAGCTACTATCTTTTTATTGGGTGCATTCAAGTTGGTCACCAACCAGAGTTTAGACCCTTCATTTTCAATGACATAAGTGTCAGAATCTGTGTTGTCCAAAACAGTAACCAACGGACTGTCTTCCTTAGTAAGGTCTTTAAGGAATAGTTTGTTGCCCGAAGTAGAAACGGAAGCCGTAATAAACAAATAGGTTTCATCTTCTGATAAATAGCCTCCTACATAACGATGCTTTTCCTCGGGTACACCTCCAAAAACCAATTTATCCTCGGATTGTGGAGTGCCCAAGGCATGATAATATAATTTATGTTGGTCCGTTTTTGCAGAAAGTTCACTTCCATCCGGTTTGTCGTAACTGGAATAGAAGAAACCGTCGTTTCCTTTCCAAGAAATACCACTGAATTTGATATCTACAAGGGTGTCTTCAACCATCTCCATGGATTTTGTGTCGATTACAATCCCTTTTCTCCAATCACTTCCTCCCTCAGAAATAAGATAAGCTGCTTTAGAGCCATCCTCTGTAAAACTTAACCCCATTAAAGAGGTTGTGCCGTCTTCTGAAAAAGAATTAGGGTCTAAAAATACTTCCGCTTCTTCACCTTCCTTTTGGCGGTATACTACATATTGGTTTTGGAGTCCATCGTTTTTATAGAAATAGGTATAGTCTCCTTCTGTAAAAGGTGAACCTAATTTTTCATAGTTCCACAATTTTTCCAAACGATTTTTTAAATCTTCTCTAAAGGGGATTTTATCGAAATATCCGAAAGTGGTAGCATTTTGTGCCTTTACCCAGGCTTCGGTTTCTGTACTACGGTCGTCTTCCAACCAACGATAAGGGTCTTTTACTTCAGTTCCGAAATAGGTGTCAATGGTGTCCACCTTTTTGGTTACGGCATAGTTCACAACAATAGGTTCTCTCTTTTTTTCCTGGGAACAACTGGCCAGAATGAGCACAGTAATAAGGAAGGTTAATTTGTTCATTTTTAAAGATTTTAATCTGTTAAAAATAGCACAATTACCTTGGCTTTTTGAAAAGACCAAAAACCTTTAACTAATTTTAAGAAACCGCGGAAGACTGCTGGGCAACCAAACCTTTTTGTACTAAATATTCGGCTATTTGCACTGCATTGGTAGCCGCCCCTTTTCGTAAATTATCAGATACAATCCACATGTTTAAGGTGTTGCGCTGGGTTTCGTCCCTTCGCAATCTACCAACGAAAACATCATCCTTGTCGTGTGCATGGATAGGCATAGGGTAGCTATTGGTTTCTGGGTTATCTTGAACCACTATTCCTGGAGTTTCACGAAGAAGCTGTCTTACTTCAGCTAGGTCAAAATCGTTGTGGAATTCAACATTAACCGACTCAGAATGCCCTCCAGCAGTAGGGATGCGCACTGCTGTAGCGGTCACTGAAAAAGTACGGTCATCCAATATTTTTTGTGGCTCACGCGCCAGTTTCATTTCCTCTTTGGTATACCCATTTTCCATGAAAACATCGCAATGAGGCAATGCATTTCGGTTAATGGGGTAAGGATAAGCCATCTCCCCTTCAACACCGTTCGTTTCGTTTTCCAGTTGTTGCACAGCTTTAACACCAGTCCCCGATACAGATTGATAGGTGGAAACGACAACCCGTTTCATCTGATATTTGAGATGAAGGGGATTCAACGCCATGACCATTTGAATGGTTGAGCAATTGGGATTGGCAATGATTTTGTCTTCTGCAGTCAATGCGGAGGCGTTGATTTCTGGGACCACCAACTTTTTTGTGGGGTCCATTCGCCACGCAGAAGAATTATCAATAACGGTTGTGCCCACCTCTGCAAATTTGGGTGCCCATTCCAACGAAGTTCCACCACCCGCTGAAAAAATAGCAATATCAGGTTGGGCCGCTACTGCATCATCAAGTCCAATAATGGTATATTCTGTTCCTCTATAGTCCAACTGTTTACCTACAGAACGTTCGGAGGCCACTAGCAACAATTCGGATATGGGAAAATCCCTTTCCGCCAAAACTCGCAACATTACCTCGCCCACCATTCCAGTGGCACCTACTACCGCAACTTTCATATCAATAACAATTTATAGGGCAAAAGTACGTCCGAGAATTGGATTTAACCAAGTCTTTTAAGAAAGATAAAATAAAAAATAACAAAATGTTATGAATAAAACAACCGTCAGCATATTAGCGAAAACAGACTGACGGTTTTACGTTATGAATTATGGTGTAGCGGTACCCTTTTTAAAAAGGGTAAATGTTTTTACTTTTTCAGACTATCTCTGATTTCTTTCAATAAATCAATTTCTGATGGTCCTGGATCTGGAGCAGGTGCTTCCTCTTCTTTCTTCTTCATTGAATTGACACCCTTTACAATAAGGAACATAACAAAAGCAACTATTATGAAATCAATCACATTGGTTAAAAAGGTACCATATTCCAAATAAACTTCTCCAACCATTTCTCCAGCATCATTTGCAACGCCATCCTTGAGCTTCATCCGTAAATCTTTGAAATCAGAATCAAATAACAATCCGATTAAAGGCGAAACAATTCCTCCGGTAAAAGCGGAAACGACCTCTTTAAATGCGGCACCCATGACAAAACCTACGGCAATATCCACTAGGTTTCCTTTCATGGCGAAGTCCTTAAACTCTTTCAGAAATCCCATTTTTATAGTATTTAATTGGTTAATGAATCCAATGTACAGAAAAAAAGTATTTTCCTGCAAATGAGGTCTTAAAAAAGAAGTCCTTACTTAATTATCCGCTTAACCCTTTGTGAAATAGCGGTCAATATTTCGTAAGAAATGGTTTGGGCGGATGAGGCGAAGGTCTCTGCAGAATTTGCCTTACCAAAAACGAGTACTTCGTCCCCTTCCTTACAGTCAATACCCGTCACATCTATCATAATCATATCCATGCACACATTTCCAATAATAGGCGCTTTTTTGTCATTAACTATTACATAAGCAGCCTCATTCCCGTATTGTCTTGCGATACCGTCTGCATGACCCAAAGGTAAAGTAGCCGTAATTCGATACCCATCTGAATGAAATGCGCGATTGTAACCAACCGTTTCACCGGGTTCTATTTTGTGTATTTGGGAAATTATGGTCTTTAGCTGGGCTACCGGTTTTAGATTTTCGTCTTCCAAAACACTATTTCCGTACCCATAAAGACCAATCCCACTCCGTACCATTTCAAATTGAGCATCAGGATAATTAATGATACCGGAGGTGTTCAGCATATGCCGAAAAGGACGATAACCTAACTTTTCGCATAAGTCGGCACTTATTTTTTTAAAGGTCTCTATTTGATTTTTACTGAATTCTTTTTCATTGGAGTCTTCTGATGCGGCCAAATGAGAAAGGATAGCTGTTACTTTTAACTCGTTCCGATTCTCCAATTGTTTTGAAATATAATTTACATCACTTTCCCAAAATCCTAGTCGATTTAATCCTGTATTGAATTTGATGTGGACAGGATACTGTTCAAGCCCTTTTTCTTCTGCTGTGCTTAAAAACTGACGAAGTATTTTGGGTGAATACAAACTGGGTTCCAAGTTATGCTGAATCAAAGCCTCAAAATTTACTGGTTGTGGATGTAGAACCAGAATAGGAGGGGTAATACCAGATTCGCGAAGCAAACACCCTTCCTTTACATAGGCAACCGCAAAATAGTCTATTCCAAGAGATTCCATCTTTTTGGCAATGGCAACCATGTCACTTCCATAGGCAAAAGCTTTGACCACGGCCATGAACTTGGTGTTTGGTAGTAGTTTTGATTTGAGATATTGAAAATTATGGGCTAGGGCATCCAGGTCAATTTCAAGGACGGTCTCACCAATTTTATCCATTGGCTGTTTTCTTTTTTTGGGTGACTTCTTCGGCCTCAACATCCATTTTACTTACTTTTTCTTTTAGCATAGCCTTATAAAAGGCGGCCCGGCTTAAAGGCTCATATTCTTCAGTTTCTCCAAGAAGTACCAAATTATCATTGTCTGCTTTTCTAAAACTATAGTTGGCCAAGTTTCCGGTTCTGGTGCAAACCGCATGTACTTTGGTCACATATTCCGCCGTGGCCATCAAGGCAGGCATGGGTCCAAATGGGTTGCCTTTAAAGTCCATATCCAATCCAGCGACAACCACACGAACCCCACGATTAGCTAAATCGTTGCAAACGGTCACGATTTCATCATCAAAGAATTGGGCCTCATCAATACCTACTACATCACAATCGTCAGCAAGTAACCGGATATTAGCAGCAGCTGGTACCGGTGTTGACCGAATCTCATTGGAATCATGCGAAACTACCATATCCTCGTGATATCTTGTATCCACAATAGGCTTGAAGATTTCTACCTTTTGTTTGGCAAACTTAGCGCGTTTCAAACGACGAATAAGTTCCTCTGTCTTACCGGAAAACATGGAACCGCAGATAACTTCTATCCATCCAAACTGCTCTTCTGGGTTAACCGTATTTTCGAGAAACATACTGTACTTTTAAACGAAAAGGGTAGTACTTTCGTTTTAATTTAAGACAAAACACAAA
>JBCDAX010000015.1:0-71608 GCA_039184805.1 Bacteroidota bacterium
GCCACCGCCATCACTGCTGAAGGTATAGTTATACGTCGAGCCCACCTCGGCGCCTGCAAAGGTGAAGCCCACCCCTGCCTGGTTAACGGTCGTAATGGGGTCCTGGTCGATCGTCACGGTATAGCCCGATGGAACCTGGCCAAAAGTGATTAAGCCAAAAAACATGAAAAAAAAGACAACAATAAGCTTCTTAGTCAAGCAAAAAGAGTTTTGATTTGAGGGTATATTTCGTATGAAAAAGACCTTATCCATAAACTTTAATAGGGCCAGCACAAGCAATTTTTTAAAATTTGGGACAAAGTCAATATTACTAAAAAAAGGAGGATTCGCCCAACTTTGTAGTTTAAATCTACCTTTCTTGGTTAAATTACATTGAAAAAGAAATGGTCTGGTTTTATAGTGCTGCTGAAGCGGTCTCCATGCTAGAGTCAATTTTTCTAACCAAGCCTTGCAACACCTTGCCGGGACCGACCTCAACAAATGAAGTTGCCCCATCTTTAACCATATTTTGAACACTTTGCGTCCATTTTACAGGCGCTGTTAATTGTGCAATAAGGTTGGCTTTGATTTCTTCCGCATCAGTTACGGCCGATGTAGTTACATTTTGATAAATAGGACAAGCTGGTGAATTAAATGTCGTGCTCTCTATTGCAGCAGCCAGTTCTTCGCGTGCTGGCTCCATAAGCGGTGAATGGAAAGCTCCACCTACTGGAAGCAACAACGCTCTACGTGCTCCTGCTTCTTTTAAACTTTCACAAGCCACATTCACAGCATCCACCTCACCAGAAATAACGAGTTGACCAGGGCAATTGTAATTAGCCGCCACAACAATCCCAGAGGTCGACTCACATATGTTTTCCACTACCTCATCATCCAAGCCTAAAACTGCTGCCATGGTGCTAGGTTTTAATTCGCATGCCTTTTGCATGGCCATTGCTCTTTGAGAGACTAATTTTAGGGCGTCTTCAAAGCCTAGCGTATTGTTCGCCACCAAGGCCGAAAATTCACCTAAAGAGTGACCTGCTACCATATCTGGACTAAAGGTATCTCCTAATACTTTGCTTAATATCACCGAGTGAAGAAATATGGCGGGCTGGGTTACTTTGGTTTGCTTGAGTTCCTCCACAGTACCTTCAAACATGATATCAGTTATTGAAAATCCGAGAATTTCATTGGCTTGCTCAAAAAATTCTTGTGCCAAAGGGTGATTTTCATATAAATCCAAGCCCATTCCTACAAATTGAGCCCCTTGTCCGGGAAAAACATATGCCTTCATTCGTGTTTATTTAGTTGGTTGCAAAAGTAGGGATATTTTGGCTCGGATTACTCCTTAAACCAACTTGCATATTTTACATAGGCATCGGCAATTCTGTCAATCTCTCCTGAAATCAATTCCTCGCTGATATCCTTGATTTTCTTGGCTGGAATTCCGGCATAAATACTCCCTGCTTCAACATGGGTTCCCATAGTGACCACTGCACCAGCTGCTATTATCGTATTACTTTCAACCACACAATTATCCATGATGATGCTTCCCATACCAATCAATACGTTGTCCTTGACGGTACATCCGTGTACTATGGCATTGTGACCTATAGAAACGTTATTTCCGATATTCGTGGGGGCTTTTTTATACGTGCAGTGAATCACGGCACCATCTTGGACATTGACCTTGTTACCCATCTTGATATAGTGTACATCTCCTCGTACTACGGCGCTATACCAAATACTACATTCGTCTCCCATGGAAACATCTCCAACAATAACCGCATTTTCCGCAATGAAACAGTCTTTTCCCATTTCTGGGGTTTTTCCTCTAACTGATTTTATAATCATACTTTTTATTGAAAATAGGACAACAATGTCGATTTTTTTGATGCTGATACGGAAAGTTCCTTGCCATTTGAAAGGACAACACTCCCACCTTTTCCTTTTCGGTAGCGTACTACTTCGACCACATTCACAAGATAGGACTTATGTATTCGGGCAAAAGCGTATTCAGTCAAGGCATCTTCAAAATATTTAAGGGTTTTACTGACCAATATTTTTTTGTTCTCCAAATAAATCTCGGTATAGTTATCATCGGCTTTGCAAAAGAAAATATCGGCAACATCCAGCACTTGAAATCCATCTTGTTGCGGCACCGTAATTTTTCCTTCAGCCTTACTAGAATTGGCTTTCAACACCTGTCCTTCCAAGGCGTTCTCTTTTTGTTTGATATCCATCACGTAGTCGACTGCCTTGACTAATTCGTCTATGTTGATAGGTTTCATCAAATAATATGCGGCATGATTGTTTAGCGCATCCATGGCATATTGATTGTATGCGGTCACGAAAACCGTTTCAAAGGTCCGATTAGGCACTTTATCCAATAGGTCGAATGCGTTGCCAAATGGCATTTCTACATCCAAAAAAACCAAATCAGGATTGTGCTGTTTAATCAGGTCCAGTCCTTCTGCTATGTTGGAAGCCTCGCCCAAAACTTGTACAAATGGGCAATACTTTGCCAAATAATTTGCCAATATCTCCCTACTCGTAGCCTCATCCTCGACTATTATGGTTTTCAGTACGTTCATTGCTTCTTCAGTTTTAAGGTGACCTTTGTTCCAGAGCCATCTTTTTTCAAGTCATTTACCTCAACCTTAATTTGGTTACCATGCATGCCGTTCAATATATCCAAACGTCTTTTGATGTTGCCCATCCCTTTGGATTTTTGTTTTTTCTGATGCTGTGTTTTGAGTTTTGCTGACTTTTTCCTCCCAATTCCATCATCGGTAATTTCAATTTTCAGGGTATTCGTATCCATAGAATCCATACGAATATGTAGCATCCCCTTCTCCTCTTTATATCGAAGTCCGTGCCATATGGCATTTTCGATATACGGCTGCAATAGCATCGGGGGTATTTGAAAAGCTTCCACATCAACGGATGGGTCAACGTTTATCTCATAATCAAACTTATCCTCAAATCGGGAATGTTCCAACTTCACATAAAGTTCCAGCAGTTCGAGTTCTTTGGATAAGGGGATAAAATCTTCCTCGGAGTTTTCCAAAACGCTTCGCATCAGCACTGAAAATTCGCTTAAAAATCGATTTGCACTTCGCTCATCGCTTTTTGCAATAAAATTATTTACGGAATTTAACGCATTGAATATAAAATGGGGATTCATTTGCGTTCGAAGTGATTTCAAGGCTAACAGATTATTGGCCAACTTCTGTTGCTTGTTGCTCCTATAAAAGAAGAAGGCGGTAGATGCCAATAATAGAATTCCCATGAGCAGGGTGTAAATAATCCATTTTTGCCTTTTACTGGTTTCCTCAAACAGCTGTTGCTCTGTTAGGGCAAGGTCATATTTACTTTGGGATAACTGTCGCTCCTGCTCCAAGCTAGAAATTCGATTTTGACTGGTGGCTATTTCCCGATTAAAACGGGCTGCCCGTGAAATCTCTTGTTCTTTTCGAATATATAGACTGTCTACGACGGCCACATAGTTTTGATAGGATTCCAAGGCCAAAGTAAAATCCCCTTTATAGCGATACACCTCGGAGAGTTTTCGAGTTGCATCTTTCTTAACTACCAAATCATTTTCCGTATCAGCTTCCACAATACTCTTTTGAAGATATGGTATGGCCTCATCCAACTTGTTTTGGGCAATATAGGCATTGGCAATTTTATAATTGATACGCTGAGCTGTAATGGAATCTCTACCGACCTTAGAGACGATACCACGACTAGCCTCATTCTTTGGTAACTGCTCCAATTCGTCCAAGCTTTGTTTTCTTAATTGGATTTCCTCATCAAATCTGTTTTTGTCATTGTAGAAATCGGCTACCTTCTCGTTTTCTTTGACCACTCTTTCGGGTGCAGAACTTCTGGATAAGTTGAGGGAATTCGTATAAAAGCCCTCTGCCTCTAAAACTTTGTTTTGACTTGCATAGCTATCCCCTATTTTCGAATTTAAGTCAATGATTTTAGAAGATAACTGGTTCTTTTCAGCAATTTTTAGTCCTTCGCGATAAAAGTCTTCCGCCTTTCCAAAATCAGAAAGACCGTTGTACGTGTCCCCTAGCGTTTCGTAAAGTGTGACCCGTTGTAACCCTGTCAGATTCTTCGCTTTGAGCAAAGGGGTCAACTCTGCTTCAGCCTTCTCAAATTGATCAGTATCCACATAGGCTTGTGCCAAAAGTAAGGTAGTCTTGGAGGTTTTTCTTGCCGTGAGGGCATCTTTATAATTGGCTATGGCTAAATCGTATTGCTGATGATACGAGTAAATTTCACCAAGAACTGTAAGTGATTCTGAAAGTTCTCTTTTATTTCCTCTCTTGCCTAAATCCCCAATCGATTTGGCAATAAAATCAATACTCTTTTCTAAGTTGGTCTGTTTGTAAAACACGGCAGAATCTAGATACCGTTGATGATTCAAACTACTTCTAGAAACGCTCTTTTTGGAAATTGAACTCGAGCTCGCCTCTCCATAGCCCTCTACCAAAACATCCACATCCTCACCCGAAGTAATCCGGTGCTGAACCGTTTCAAATTCCGGACTTTCAAAAACAATGATATCGCCGATAGCCGCTTTTATTTTAAACTCCCCGAAGGCGTTAGTGAGTGTATATTCACCTTTGTCCGTAGATACCTCAACTCCACTTATAGGTCTATAATTATTACTTCCTTTAACCGAGCCTTCTATAGTAAGAAGCGCCCTGCTAGTACCTACCTGACCCCATCCCATGGCAGATACCAATATCAAAATGAATAGTACGTGAAGCTTCTGTTTCATTCTCTTGGAATACCAGGTAAACTTAGTTCTTATTGATGGGTTTAAAAAATGGGATAGTGCTTCAAAACCTTTACAATCAAACCAATTTTCCAATGTTACGCAGTTAGATTGTCCGTTCACTCATCAATGAGGCCCGTTGCCTCATTTTAAGTTTTTACTGAGAAAAGATGGTTCTAGTTTTAGTCCAAACTTTTAACAAAATTCATCATGAAACGAATACAACTTATTACTGGAATGGCCTTGTTTGCCTTTACTATAGGGAATCTATATGGGTGCAACATAAAACATGACAACCCAAAAAAGATAGCCTTGACCACAAACTACATCACTGAAAAGCCCGCTAAGCAATATGTAAAACTTGCATTACTATTGGACACCAGCAATAGCATGGATGGACTTATCAATCAAGCTAAATCCCAGCTTTGGGATATTGTCAACGAATTTACCTATGCACGCTGCGGAAACGAAGCAAGACCTTCACTTCAGATTGCCCTTTATGAATATGGCAATGACAACCTTTCTTCCAGAGAAGGATACATCCGACAGGTTTTGAGTTTTAGTAGCGATTTGGATGAAATTTCGGAAAAGCTCTTTTCCTTAACCACGAATGGTGGTGAGGAATTTTGTGGCGAAGTAATTCACACTTCCTTGAAACAATTGGATTGGGGTAAAAATTCGGATGACTTAAAAATGATTTTTATTGCCGGGAACGAACCCTTCACCCAAGGTAAACTCAATTATAAAGATGCCGCCCTAAATGCCAAAGAGAAGGATATTATCGTTAACACCATTTTCTGTGGAAATTACCAACAGGGGATTTCCACAAAATGGAAGAACGGAGCCACAATGACAGGAGGGAAATACATGGCTATTGACCATAATAGGCAAGTAGTTCATATCGACACACCTTATGACGATATTATCATTAAACTAAACACACAATTGAACAATACCTATATCTCTTATGGCTCAATGGGAGCCGCAAAAGTAGCTTCACAAGCTGCCCAAGATTCAGAAGCGTATAACGTAAACAAAGGCGTGGCTGTTAAACGTTCCGTTAGCAAAAGTTCAAGATTGTATAAAAACTCCAAATGGGATTTAGTAGATGCTGTAGAAGAGGCCGAAGTCGAGCTGGATGAAATAAAGGAAGAGGATTTACCTAAAGAGCTACGCGGAAAGTCAGAAAAAGAAATGAAGGCATATATAGAAGGTAAAAAAGAGGAGCGGGAACGAATCCAAAAAGAAATACAGGATTTGAACGAAAAACGGGAGGCCTACATTGCCAAAAATCAGAAACAAGAAAAGGGTGAATTGGAAAATGCCCTATTGAACGCTATTAAAAGTCAAGCGGCTAAGAAGAACTATACGTGGGATTGATTGAATGGTTTAGCTGCTGAAAAATGGTCCGTTGGCAACAGCGGGCCATTTTAATTGTTCGCCGCAGGACAATAACAATCGTATCTTTTCTCTTGGTCGTTTTGACCAAAATCATATCCAAGGGTAATCTGGTGAAAGCCACCATTGTCAAAACGAATATCTCCAGATTGATACGAGTAATTATAGGAAACCAAGAAATTCTTGTAATTAATACCTACGATGGGTGTAAAAAGTTGCAAACGTTGCTCCCCAAAACTACCATCCTGTTGGAATTGGGCGCCATCAAAACTTCTTCGATATGATAATCCACCCCAGATAGTACCAAATTCAACATCTCGATAGACTTTGGCATTAAAATCCACAGTGGCCTCTTCAGTAAACTCGGTCAACTGTAAAAGAACAGAAGGTTCAATCCTTGTTTTTCTTCCAAAAACATAACCTACGGAAAATAGATACCTTCTCAGATTGTCCACGCGTGGCACAACAAGGTTATCTGGGTTATCTGCCCTTCCTATGCGATAAATCTCTCGGGTTGATTCCAACACATTAAGGATTGTAAAATGCGAATAAAATTCTCTATAGTTGTAGGATACACCCAAATCAAAATTGAAGTAGGAACTGGTAATTTTTGAACCCGCAATGGCAGGATCAAAGGCGACGGACCTAAATTCGGTCTCATCTACACTGCTAAGTAATGCTGTAGCACTCAATCCAAACGAAAGCTGGTTCAATGTTCTGAAATCCCCAGCGAGCTGCAAATGATGGGCATAAGTGAATTTAAATCCTGTTTGGGAATGGAACCCATTCGCATCGTTGAATATGATACCCCCGATACCACTCTTCTCTCCTACCCTCGAATTGATATTCAGGGTTTGAAGATTTGGGGCATCTTCCACATCAAACCATTGTTGTCTTGCTGTTAAACGAATCTTAGTACCTTCACTAATACCTGCCATGGATGGATACACCAAATAGTAGTTATCCGCTAGATAATCAAAGTATACGGGAATACCTTCTTGAGCTTTTGATGTAAAGACACAACAAAATAGGACGAAGGTCGATAGTATTAAACAGCGTCTCATGTAATGTTTGGGGCTATGGTTGATATATACGCAATCAAACATTGTAATAACGGTATAAGTACTACATTATTATACTGCTTGTCCTTCATCTTTTACTTTGGTATTTTTGTACAAATTCTCAGCTATGAAAGAATACAATATTACTGTTGTACAAACCAATAACCCCAAAATACTAAAGTTTGAGGCAAATCACTTCCTCGTAAAGGGGAATTATGAGTTCAAAAACATAGATGAAGCCCAAAAATCGCCCTTGGCGCAGCAATTATTCTATCTTCCCTTTATAAAGACCGTATATATTTCCGGAAATTTTGTGGCTTTGGAGCGCTTTGACATTGTGGAATGGGAGGATGTTAAAGACGAGGTGGCCCAACAACTGGTTGAATACTTGAATGCCGCGCAAGTGGTGGTCAATGAAGAAGTCGTAGACAAAAAAGAAGCCATTACGGTCTATGCTGAGGTAACCCCCAACCCGGGCGTAATGAAATTTGTGGCCAATAAAAAGATTGTCCCAACCATCTATGAATTCAAGAATATTGATGAGGCCAAAGATTCTAAATTGGCTCAAGAACTCTTTCACTTTCCCTTTGTGAAAGAAGTGTTTCTTGACCAAAACTATGTTTCGGTCTCTAAATATGAAATGGCAGAATGGGAGGATGTTACCATGGAACTGCGCGAGTTTATTCGAAATTTCCTTACTGACGGAAAGGAAGTAGTATCTGAAAAGGCAATGGAGGTAACCAAAAACGCTTCCAGCACCGCAGCCTTGAATGCAGAATACGACGACACTTCGCTTCAAATTATTGATATTCTTGAAGAGTATGTGAAGCCAGCTGTAGCCAGTGATGGAGGAAACATTCTTTTTCAATCCTATGAAGAGGACAGTAAGACCGTGAACGTAATACTGCAAGGTGCCTGCAGCGGATGCCCCTCTTCTACCTTTACCCTTAAAAATGGTATTGAAACCATGTTAAAGAATATGATGGGTGACAAGATCAATGAAGTTGTAGCCATAAATGGTTAATTTACATGCTCTTTGACCATGTGAAAATCTTCATTTTTCACTAACTTCAATAAATTTTAAAAACATTAACCATGGCAGTTTTAAAAGTAATTGAAGTATTGGCAAATTCGAATGAAAGCTGGGAACAAGCAGCTAAAAATGCATTGGAACAAGCCTCAAAATCCGTGAACAATATACGCTCTGTGTATATCAATGAACAAAGTGCCTCCGTTAAGGATGGCAAAATTGATGATTACCGCGTAAACGTCAAGATTACCTTTGAAGTAAAATAGGTTCAAAGGAAAAACCATAAACAAAAGCGCCTAATTGGCGCTTTTTTACTGTAAACGATTAACTATTGAAGCATTCAAGATTCATATCTGTTCAATTTCTCTTTTTTCTACTGCTCAGCTGTACCCAAAAACCCAAGGAAGTGGCCCACAAATACACAAATAACCTTATTCACGAAACTAGTCCCTATTTGCTACAACATGCGCACAACCCCGTGAATTGGGAAGCATGGAAACCAGACGTACTGGAACGTGCCCAAAAAGAAGATAAATTGTTGATTATAAGCATTGGTTATGCGGCCTGTCACTGGTGTCACGTAATGGAGCATGAATGCTTTGAGGATGAAGAGGTCGCCCAAACCATGAACGAAAGGTTCATCAACATTAAAATTGACCGAGAGGAAAGACCTGATGTGGACCAAATCTATATGGATGCCATACAACTTATGTCCGGTAGTGGCGGCTGGCCTTTAAACATTGTAGCCCTACCCAACGGCAAACCCTTTTGGGGTGCCACCTATGTTCCCAAGGAAAATTGGATTAAATCCCTAGAGCAACTCTCGGAACTGTATGCAAAAGAACGTTCTCGAGTAGAGGAATACGCAAATAATCTTTCCCAAGGAATCAATGCTATCAACCTAATAGAAACCCAAGAAAATACCTCGATTTATAGTTTGGGGCAATTGAATACCTCTGTCAAACAATGGTCACAATCTTTTGATACATTCTTAGGAGGATACAAAAGGGCTCCAAAATTTATGATGCCCAATAATTGGGAATTTTTATTGCATTATGCGACCTCTGTAGAACCCCAATTAATGCCGTATGTGGATACCACCTTAACGCGGATGGCCTACGGTGGAATTTTTGATCATGTTGGTGGTGGGTTTTCGAGATACGCTGTAGACACCAAATGGCATGTTCCACACTTCGAAAAAATGCTGTATGACAATGGGCAATTGGTAAGTTTATATTCAAAAGCCTATGCTATAACACAAAACGATGTTTACAAAGAGGTAGTTGAAAAAACTATTGATTTTGTCGTAGAGGAACTTAAAGACCAAAACGGTGGATTCTATTCCTCATTGGATGCTGACAGCTTGGATAAAAATGGACATTTGGAAGAGGGGGCTTACTATGTTTGGAAAGAAGAAGAGCTTAAAACCCTTTTGGGCGATGATTTCCAGTTGTTTAAGGAATACTATAACATCAACTCCTACGGTCTTTGGGAAGAGGGTAATTATGTTTTGATTCGGGACAAATCAGCTATAGAAATAGCGGATGCGCTTAAGATAGATGTATCCCTGCTTAAGGAAAAAATAGAAAAAGCGCTTGTTCTCTTAAAAGAGGAACGTACTAAACGGGAAAAACCAAGATTGGATGATAAAATCCTTACCTCTTGGAACGGGCTGATGCTGAATGGACTTGTGGACGCCTATCGATATCTTGGAAATGAAGACTATTTAAATCTAGCCTTGGAGAATGCCCAGTTCATTGAAGAAAAAATGATGAAACCGGACCATTCTCTGTATCGAAACCACAAGAATGGCAAAAGCAATATCAATGCATTTTTGGAGGACTATGCTACGGTCATTGAAGCTTTCCTCAATCTATACCAAGTTACTTTCGAGGACAGGTGGTTAGACCACGCGAAAAACTTACTAAGTTATTCCCAAAAGCATTTTCTGGATGAAACCTCCAAAATGTTTTATTTTACTTCGGATGAAGACCAATCTTTGATTCGCCGAAGCATAGAGACCAATGACAATGTCATATCAGCCTCAAATTCTATTATGGCGAAAAATGTATTTAAGCTCCATAAGCTTTACCCCAACGAGGGATATGGGGATTTAGCCGAGGCAATGCTACAAAATGTCCAAGCGGATTTTGATAGAAGTGCACAGGGTTACGCCAATTGGTTGCATCTAGTTCTCTATGAGCACCTTGATTTCCATGAAATTGCGATTGTTGGTACAGAGTATAAGAAACTAGGAAAAGAAATAGGTAGACAATATCTACCTAATAGCATTTTGGTTGGTTCTTCTAAAGAAGGGAACTTGGATTTACTGCAAAACAGATATAACGCGGATGAGACATTAATTTATGTTTGTATTGAAGGAGCCTGTAAACTCCCTGTTAAGACTCCTGATGCTGTTTTTAGCCAATTAAAAGATTAATACTAATTTAAACGAATCCGTATTGTTAAAACCAACTCTTTAATTTTGCTTTGCAACAAATAATGAAATCATGGAAGAGATAAAGAATTTAGAAAAGCACTTGGAAAATGCTATCGAATGGTTTTGGGATTTTATACCCAATCTCATACTTGCCATTGTTATTTTGGTTGTTGGTTGGTGGATGGTACGATTCATCAACAAAATGGTTGCTAAATTCTTTGATAAGAAGGACTATGAACCCACACTGGAAAGTTTTATCCAAAGCTTTATAAATATTTCCCTTAAAGTTCTTCTGTTTGTTGTTGTGGTCACCCAGTTGGGTGTTAAGTCCTCATCTTTGGTGGCTATGATTGGTGCCGCTGGACTTGCCATAGGTCTGGCACTACAGGGTTCTTTGGCAAATTTTGCCGGAGGAGTTCTCATACTGATTTTCAAACCGTTTAAAGTAGGGGATTGGATTTCAGCCCAGGGTTTGGATGGAAGCGTCAAACAAATTACCATTTTCAGTACCAAGCTTAATACCTTTGGTAATCAAATTGCGATCATTCCCAATGGGCAACTATCCAACGGAAGTATCGTAAACTATAATGGTGAACCCAACCGAAGAGAGAATTACAAGGTTGGAATTAGTTATAGTTCCAATATAAAAACCGCCAAAGACATACTTTTAGCCATTTGTGTAGAAGATGAGCGTATCCTAAATGACCCTGCTCCTGAAGTATATGTAGACAGCCTTGGGGATAGTTCGGTTAATTTAACGCTGCGTTTTTGGGCACCAAATGATGTTTTCTGGCCTGCACGCTTTAACGTAATTGAGCAATCCAAGTTGAGGTTTGATGAAGCTGGAATTGAGATTCCGTTCCCGCAGCGTGTGGTTCACGAAGCGCCTAAGGATTAGTTTTCTTGCCCTGCAAGACAAAGTCTTTTAGATAGTACGGTTCAAAGTAGGCCACATCCTCAAATAGCTGTTGTTGATATTTTTGGTGCGCAATGCCAGCCATTTGATTGGCAGAAGGCATTAAAGATGTGTCAAAGACAAAATTGGGATATTTGAGTGTTTCGCTACACTTTTGAGCCCCACTTCCGACTACAAAGACCTTGTCATAGCCCACAAACTCATTGAAAGAATTCTCATCTATTATCTCTGCCCTGGTCTCCCTAATTTCACTGTATGTTTCGTCATAAACTGAAGAATACACCTCCATACGGCGCGCATCCAAAACGGGAATAACTACTTGGTTCTTTTCCAAAGTAACCTGTCTTGCCATACTCTGTAACGTTGGAACTGAAATTAAAGGGATATCCAATGAAAAGCACAATCCCTTAGCTGCGGAAACGCCTATTCGCAAACCGGTATAGGAACCCGGGCCTTTGCTAACAGCAACTGCGTCCAAATCTGAAAAGGAGAGGGAAGCTTCCTCTAAAACCTCTTTAATAAAAACATGCAGTTGTTCCGAATGGGAATATTCAACTGCATTGTTTTCTTTTAAAAAAATCGTCCCTTCATTTTCTGATATGCTCACCGAGCAATTGGTCGTAGCGGTTTCTAGGTTCAAAATCTTTACCATGCTGGCAAAGATATTCTTTAGTTCAATGATAACGGAATCCCGTAGAAAAATTCCAGAATCTTTAATCTAAAGATATGATTGTATTTTGTTCTTATTACATCTGCTTCTGCATTATCCAATCTCGATTGGGCCTGACTAAATTCAAAGGAGTTCATAAGCCCAACGTCAAAACGTTCTTTGGAATATAGATATGCAGTGCGGCGTGCTTCGAGGGTTTTTTCAGCAGCATGATAGGATTTAAGTGTTACGTTAACGTCCACGTATGCCTGATTGATTGAAGTTTCCAATTCAAGTTTAGTTTGTTCCAGGGATAGCTTTGCACGTTCCAAATCAATCTGAGTTCTCCTGACTGAATTTCGGGTATTCCAACCATTAAAAAAAGGCACATCCAATCGAAAGCCATAGGAAAGACCATCAAAACGGTATAGCTGTTCTGTAAAGGGAATTACTCTTGGGTCTTCAAACGATCTTAGGTTCTGGTCTGAAAATCGCGTATTGTAATTAATGAAAGAGCTTAAGGTAGGGAAAAAAGCGCCTTTCGATATCCTTACGTCCTCTTCTGCCAAATCAATATTGGTTTCCGCCAACTTTATATCATTTCTGAATCCAAGAGCTTTCGCAAAAATGCTTTTAGCAGAATTATTTAAGATATCCGAAGGTGGAATTTCATAAGCGTCATCTGCAATATCAAAATTTTCATAATCCGTAATCTGCAGTAACTGGGCCAATGAAATCTTAGAAATGGTAACCAAACCTTTGTTATTGACTATTTGCTGTTCTTGGGTTGCTGCCGTAGCTTCAATTTCCAGAAGGTCTCCTCGTGGAACCACTCCTGCCTCCACAAGTTCTTTTGTACGTTTCATATCCTGCTCGGTGACCGCATACTGTGCCTCTGAAACCTTCAACTGTTCTTTGTTGGAAAGCACATCCAAATACGTCTGAGCCACGTTGACTCGTATGTCGTCTTTTAAATCTTCCAATCGATATTGGTTGGATATGGCATTCAACTTGGCCCTATTTAACCTCCTGTAATTTCTCAGACCATCAAAAAGCGTGACTGAAGAGGTTACATTTCCAGTAAAGTTAAGCTGGGAACTTACAGGTTCTTGTGAGGTCGGATTAAACGAAAGTCCCAGGTCTTCTCTAAGTGTTGCGTCCCCATTTAAATTTGGTAATAGTGCTCCCAAGGCGTCCGATTTATCAACCTTTGCATTTTCCAAATCGAGTTCAGTCTGGGCGACAGTCAAATTATTTTCAACAGCGTATTCCACACATTCTTGTAGCGTCCATTTTTTCAACTGGGCTTGGGTGAAAGATATGCTGAACAACGCTAAGAGTATTAATAGCTTCGTTTTCATTCGTTTTTTGATTTTTGGATTGATATTGTTGGTTGATGTATTAATCTTCACTTTCATCTTTCTTTTCAAGCTTGTTCCATACCTTTATTTTGGCATCTTCCTCAAGACCTGAAACCACCTCAACATCTATTCCATCACTAACTCCTAATTCCAAATCTCTGCGCTCAAACTCGTTCTCTGCCACTTCAATCTCAACAAAGGGTATTTCAGTATCCTTATCAAATTGTAATAAGGCTTCTTTTAAAGTCAGAACATCCTTTTTCTCTTCCAATACAATTGAAGCATTTGCGCTATATCCAGCTCGCACATAGGTGCTGTCGTTTACCACCAAATCACCTTCTATTTTAAACTGAACAGCTCCTTCAGTTTCAGTTCCCTTAGGGGCAATAAACTTTAATTTAGCATCAAACTTATTCTTTTCCAGTGCTCCCAAACTAATTTCCAAAGGCATGCCTACATTTAATTTGCCTACCTCAGCTTCATCCACTTCACCTTCAAAAATCATCTTGGTCATATCTGCAATGGTAGCAATTGTAGTTCCGTCATTGAAGTTATTACTTTGGATGACTTGATCGCCCTCTTCTACAGGAATTTCCAAAAGGGTTCCAGATACCGTAGCCCTTATATCGGTATTCGCACTGGTAGAGCCCCCTGCGGAACCTCTTCTTATGATTTGATAATCTGCTTTAGCATTGGTAAGTTCTTGTTGGGCTTGGTCAAAAGTCAACTGCTGGTTATTAAAGTCTTGATTTGAGATAACCCCTTTATCGAAGAGGGCTTTATTTCTATCATATTCAATTTTGGCATTGTTCAGCGATAATTCAGCGTTTCGTACGCGACCAGCTGCTTGATTCAACGATTGCTCATTGGGAACAACTTTTATGACAGCAATAAGATCTCCGGCCTTTACATCAGAACCTTCCTCTAAGTAAATCTTATCGATAATTCCAGAAATCTGTGGTTTTATGTTGATTTCGTCCTCAGGAATAACCTTACCAGTTACGATTACCTTATTTACAATATCCTTTTTCTCCAAGGATTCTGTTTTATAAAGCTCCGTAGGTGTACTGTTCTTCTTTAGGAAGTACACCATGGCGTACAATATTCCAATAGTAAGTATTCCTATTAGTGTGTATTTCACATACTTGTTCATCACTGTCTATTTGATTGTTATTTAATTTATTCTTCGCGTAAGGCTTCAATAGGCCTTACTTTAACTGCTTTGTTTGCCGGTATCAATCCTATGAGTACACTTAAGCTTACCATTAACAGGAAGGAAATACCGAATTGGGGTATACTAATCATAGGGTTAACAAAGGGGAAGTCATCCCCACTACCCCATTGGGCATTAAGCATAGCCAAAATACCCACTGAAATCGCAAACCCGATAAGACCTGCAAAAGCTGTTAAAACAATAGCTTCCACAATGATTTGCCGCCTTACCACTTTGGGGGTGGCACCCAAAGCCCTCCGCACTCCAATTTCTTTGGTACGTTCCTTAACTGTAATCAAGAGAATATTGCTTATCGCGATTACCCCAGCCAGAAGGGTAAATATTCCCACGAAAAAGGAAAATCCTTTTAAGACGTTGGTGAACGAAGTGATATTGTTAAAGATTTCTGACATATCGAAACTTCCAATTGCCCTTTTGTCATCAGGATGGATATCGTATTTGGTCTTAAGTATTTCTTTAATCTGTTTTTCTACAACCGGTACTTTTGTATTGGGCTCAACAGCTATGGCCATCCAACCCATACGGTCTCCAGTATTGAATGCCTTTTGAAAGGTGGTGAAAGGAATGAATACCGCATTCTCACCATCAATATTGATATTGTTATTGGGTTTATAGATTCCCACTACCGTAAAGAATACGCCATTGATTCGTATATCCTGCCCAATGGCATTTTCTCCTTTATCGAAAAGGAGTTTATAGGTCTCTTCTCCAATAACACAGATTTTTTTAGACTCTTCTATATCGGTATTGTTTAGAAAGCGTCCTTCAACCAGCTTCTTCTTGGTAACATTGTCTATTTCCGGATAATCTCCATAGACCGCAGAGCCACTTGTTCTTCCTTCACGGTATACCGAAACGGTTTCCCTATGACTGCCCAATTCAATTCTTGGGGCTAAAATTTCAATTTCCGGGATTTGTCGTTTAAGAATATCTGCGTCCTCAATTTTGTAGCGTATTCTTCGACCCCTTTCAAAACCTTTATAGGGTTCTGCGGTTGTTTGAGACCAAATAAAAAGACTGTTGGAGGCGGTACCTGCGAAAACTTTATCAAAACCATTGCTCATCCCGTTGGCCGAACCTAGAAGCAAAATCAGAATAATCATCGCGAAAATAACTCCAAGCATGGTCAAAAATGTGCGGAACATATTTTTTCCCAATGTGTGGAAAACTTCAGACCATAAATCTTTATCAAATAACCACATATCTATTTATCACTTAGTGCCACAATGGGCTTTACATTCGCTGCTTTTATGGCGGGTATCAGTCCTGCCAAAACTCCGGCCACTATCAAAATAATGGTTGCGGTAACTACCGTTGACAAATTCACGGACGGATTACTAAACGCTGGGGCATCTATATTAGGGCCAATTAGAGACAAAATAACCCAAGCGAAAATCAGTCCTATAAATCCGGATAGCGCCGTAATAAAGGTTGATTCCAAAAGCACCAAATTGATTATTTGTTTGGGCATTGCTCCCAAAGCTTTTCTTATCCCTATTTCCTTGGTTCTTTCTTTGATTGTAAAAACCATGATGTTTCCAATTCCCACAATCCCCGCAATCAAAATCAAGAATCCAACACCAATACTAATAGCGCTGAGCACTGTCGAAAAACTGCTGATATCATCGAATGCTTCAGCATAATTCCACACGTTTATTCCCGCTTGGTCTTCTGGAGCGACCTTATGGCGTCTTTTCATGATATCTTCCAGTCGCTGCGAAAATTCAAGCGCCTCGGTCAAATTGTATGTTGTATTATACGTTAATGCTATCTGATCAATCCTATTGGTGTTCCCGTAATTACGCTGCAAGGTGGTAATAGGCGCATAAATACGACGTTCTGCGTTGTCATCCCCTTCATCAATAAATATTCCTATGATTCGGAAGGGAAGTCCATTGAACTCCACAAACTTTCCAATGGCATCCTCTTTATCAAAAAGATCTTCTTGTACCTTCCTTCCTATGATGGCCACTTTGGCCTTGTTTAAGACATCAATACTATTAAAGTATCGACCTTCCGTGATTATGGTCTTTTCAATTACCTGAAAATCGGAATGAACTCCCTGCAAAGGATATGAACCAGTTTCACTCTTGTATCGTGCAGTAGTATTGGTAAAATATCTTGCACTTATTTCTTCAAAATCCTTTGGAAAACTCTGCTTGATATATTCGTAATCATCATTTTCAAACTGAATACGACGGTCTTTCTCAAAACCCGCATAGGCTTTGGAAGTCGTTCCAGGCCTTACAAAAATGGTATTGGTAGCATCATCGTTGAACTGATTGGTGAATCCGTTCTGCATTCCATTGACCGACGCCAAAAGCATTACCAAAATAAATATCGCCCACCCAACAGAAAATCCTGTCAAAAAGGTCCTAAGCTTATTATTCTTAAGCGTATGGAATATTTCCTGCCAGATATCGCGATCAAACATACTGCTCTGCTCTAACTTGGTTTACTTTTTTATCTTCTACAATTACACCATCCTTCAAGTGGACGATACGCTTGCACATATGGGCAATGTCTTCTTCGTGTGTTACCACGAGAATGGTATTCCCTTCATCGTTAATCTTCTGGATCAAATCCATTACTTCATATGAAGTTTTACTATCAAGGGCTCCAGTTGGCTCATCTGCCAATAGTACCTTAGGTTCTGCCGCCATGGCCCTCGCAATAGCCACACGTTGTTTTTGACCTCCAGAAAGTTCACTGGGTAAGTGGGTTGCCCACTCCTTTAGACCAACTCTTTCCAGATAGTTCAGTGCTTTTTCCTGACGCTCTTTTCTCCCCACTTTTTGGTAGTAGAGAGGCAAGGCCACATTTTCAAGCGCCGACTTATAGTTAATTAGGTTAAAGGATTGGAAAATGAACCCTAAAAACTTGTTTCGATACTGGGCTGCCTTGGTCTCCGTTAGGTCTTTAATTGGAACACCGTCCAGAACGTATTCCCCACTATCGGCACCGTCCAGCATTCCCAAAATATTGAGAAGTGTAGACTTACCTGAACCGGATGATCCCATTATGGCAACAAGTTCTCCCGACTCTGCAGAAAAATTGATACCCTTAAGAACATGGAGCGAGTTACTCCCCATTCTGTAGGATTTATGAAGGTCTTTGATTTCTATCATGATTGATGTTATTAGCTATCAGGATTGCAGCTCCCGTAATAGGACTGACAAATCGATATTTTGTTACAAGATTGATGCGTTTTTTTAGGAATTAGTTCGAATTATCCTCATTATCCAGGATATTCCAGACCTTAACTTCGTCATTTTCAGTTATGCCGGATTTTACTTGTACGAAAATACCGTCGCTTATGCCTAATTCGATGTCCTTCCGCTCAAATTCTTGGTTTCCATTTGAAATTTCTACGTAAGGTTTTTTGGTTTCAGAATCAAATTGTACTAGAGCCTCTTTCAGAGCCAATGTACTATCTGCCCTTGCCAAAATAATGGAAGCGTTGGCACTTAAACCAGCTCGGATGAAGGTAGTATCTGCCTTAGTTAAGGTACCTTTTATTTCAAACTGGATTGCACCATTTTCCTCAACACCTTTTGGAGCAATGTAATCCAATACTGCATCAAAGGTCCTATTTTCTATAGCTCCCACAGTAATTTCCAATGGAAGGTTTTCTTTTATTTTTCCAACCTCCGATTCGTCCACCTTTCCTTCAAATATCATTTTTTCAACATCAGCTATCGAAGCAATTGTAGTACCTTCATTAAAGTTGTTGCTTTCAATTACCTGATTGCCTTTCTCCACAGGAACATCCAATACCATACCACTTACTGTGGAACGAATTAGTGTATTCGCTGCATTTCCGTATCCCCGGGTTGTACCGGTTTTAACGATATCAAAACTTTGTCTTGCCGCTTGATATGTTTGTTTTGCTTGGTCAAAAGTTACTTGGGCTTGTTCAAGGTCAACCTTGGAAATTACCCCTTTATTAAACAGTTCAAGTTGCCTATCATAGTTTCGTTTTTGATCGTTCAAGGTAATTTGGGCATCATTAATGGCATTTTGGGCATTAGTTAGGGCATTAAGGTTTGGGACCACTTTTATTTTTACAAGTAAATCTCCCGTTTTTACATAATCCCCACCTTCCACATAAACCTCTTCAATTACCCCTGAGATGTTTGGTTTTATCAGTACTTCTTCAAGAGGTTTTATACTTCCTGTTGCAACAGCTTTTTTAACAATAGTCTGTTTTTTTGCTTTCTCAGTTTCATATTCAATAGGATTCTCTTGGTCCTTTTTGTACAAATAATACATTGAACTGCTAAAAGCTATTACGATAACTGCCAATATGATGATAGTTACAGATTTTTTCATGGTTTAGTTATTTTGATTGAATTATTCATTTCTCAATGCCTCGATTGGGCGAACTCTAATTGCGCTTTGGGCCGGTATAAATCCAGCGGCCAAACCGGAGATAACGAGCATAAAAAGTGCAGAAGCCACCACTTGGACGCTTACACTTGGATTTATGAACATATCCACAGGACCAGAATTGTCCAAGAGTGTGTTTATTCCGTATATCAAAAGGGCACCAAAAGTAACACCTGCCATTCCCGAAATCGAGGTCAAGAAAATGGATTCCAGCAAGACCTGTTTTCTTATTGACCATGGAGATTCCCCCAATGCCCTGCGTATCCCTATTTCCTTGGTACGCTCTTTTACCACTATCAGCATGATGTTACTCACCCCAATAATTCCGGAAATCAACACAAAAGTTCCTACTACAATAGCTATCCAACGCATTCCAGCAAAGAGGCTTTGAACTCGATTGAATTGTTCGTACAAATCAAAATAACCGATTGCACGCGTATCCTCTGGATGGATTTTATGCTTCGTTTTCATAACCTTGACTATCCTATCCTTAAGTATGGAAATGGAACTTCCATCTTGGGCGGTAATGGCCATCCATCCAACTTCTTCCCCTCGATTAAAAGCTTGCGAAAAGGTGGTGAATGGGACATAAATTTCTTTTTGCGCCTCCAACTCGCCGTCATCATCCTTTTTCTTGTATGTGCCTACTACCAAAAAGTTAACTCCTTGGATTTTAATATAAGTACCTATTACTTCCTCATCTTTTTCATACAACTCATTGCGCACACCGTGTCCAATAATCGCTATTTTGCGTTTGGACTCAATATCATTATAGTTGATAAATCGTCCTGAGGTTATTGCCATGGGTTCTTGGTTAATTATCTCGGGATAATCACCATATACATTAAAAGCACCTGTTTTAAGACCTCTTACCACATTATTCCCTCCAGAGCTAAACCCTCCTAATTGATTTCTTGGGGAGATGAAACGAAGGTTGGGTACGTTATCACGAAGAATCTGTACATCCTCCCGTTCAAACTCAAACCTTCTATTTTTTGGTAAGCCCTCATGAGCCTTCGTTGTTCGCCTTGTCCACATGAACATCGTGTTCGTGGCTATATCACCAAAATCCTGCCGGATTCCATTTTCAAGGCCCTTACCCGCAGCTAGTAGCAACAAGAGGATAAAAATGCCCCAAAAAACACCAAAAGCAGTAAGTATGGTTCTAAACCAGTTTGTGGTCAGTACCTCCAATATTTCTTTCCAACGATCTCTGTTAAACATCTTATTCGTCCCTTAATGCTTCAATTACTTTAATTCTGGCAGCTCTCCAAGCTGGAAAAAATCCTGCGAAAGTCCCTGAAAATATCAATAGCAATACAGTTGCCACGGCCACTTTTAAATCCACAGAGGGATTTAGAACATATTCTATTTGGATATGTGGCCCCACAAATTCTAACAACAGCATACTGAAAATCAAACCTCCAAAACCGGAAATTGCCGTAACGAATATGGCTTCATGTAAAATCATACCTACAATAGACCACGGTTTTGCACCTAAGGCTTTACGTATTCCAATTTCACGAGTCCTTTCCTTTACAACAATCAACATAATATTACTCACCCCAACTACACCTGCGATTATTGTACAAACACCGACAAACCAGAAGAAAAGCTTAATATTTCCTGTAAGACCGTAATATCTCTTTGCCTGTTCCAAAGCATTTCCAAATTCAATTGCAGCAGTATCGTCTGGAGAAACTTGATGCTCACTTAATAAATAACCTCTTAAATTATCTTCAAATCTGGCCGCCACAGCTACAGCTTCGTCAAAATTTTCCATTTTAGGAATGGTATATTCCAAGCTGTTTATTTGAGTCCCCCCATTGAGAATCAATTGTGCTGTGGTATTGGGCATTATAATCCGTTCTTCTTCCTGGTCGTTCAATTCACTATACACTCCAACAATCTTAAAAGGAATTCCAGATACATCTATAAATTCACCAAGGGGAGTTTCAAGTTCTTTAAAAACATCGTTTTTGATTTTTTTTCCAATGACTACAACCTTGTTGAATTCCTCTTCATCAGTCAGGTTAATGTAGCGACCTTCTACCATTTTTATATTTTCCACAAATTGAAAATCTGGATTGGCCCCAAATAAATCGTAGGCCAAGAGCTCAGGTCCATAATTAATGGTTGCATCCCTAACATAAACACGGGCTGTGCCATATTCAATAAAGTCGTTGAAATTTGAACCAATGGTTTGGAAGTCATCGTTCATAAATCGGATACGCCGTCCTGGATTAAGCCCATTAAACTCTTTGGAGGTGGTTCCTGGCCATGCCGAAACCTTGGTAGCAGCATCCTCTTGGAATTCATGCTCAATACCATTTCTCATTCCATTACCGAATCCCAATAAAATAACCAATATAAATATACCCGAAGCTACGGAAAGTCCGGTGAGGAAAGTACGTAATTTGTTCTTTCGTATGGTGTCAAATATTTCTTGCCACCTCTCTAAATCGAACATGTGGTTGGTGTTTGATGATTGATGAAGTACGCAAGCGTACCTCTATACGACGACAA
Organism: Bacteroidota bacterium; assembly: GCA_039184805.1. GTDB lineage: Bacteria > Bacteroidota > Bacteroidia > Flavobacteriales > Flavobacteriaceae > Flagellimonas. Next base: position 21,782 of record JBCDAX010000015.1, read on the forward strand.
GTAAAGCGTATTGTTACACTGATACCGCAAAAAAAATGTTAATTTTTTAGAAACCTCTTTATTTACGCATCTTCCGATAGATAAAAAAGAAGAGTCCAGCCACCAAAATATAGGGAATGGCCATCAAATAAACTATTCCATCATTCAGTGCTTCTGCCGATTCTGGGTCACCTTCACTTTCAACTACTGCCCTGCACATAGCACATTGAGCTTCCATCAATTGAGGGGAGAGAAAAACCAAGAAAAGGAGTAGTATGGAAAATTTGGTTTTCATAAATCAATGCACATAATAAGGTGAAATCATCAGATAAACTACAACCCCTGTCACAGCAACATATAACCAAATTGGAAAAGTATATTTCGCCCACTTTCTATGGGCCCTAAAATCCTGAAGATAGGCTTTGGAATAGGTTTTCAGCACTAAGGGAATAATCACAATTGATAAAACAATATGTGTGATAAGAATAAAGAAATACAAATACCTCAAAATTCCTTCTCCACCAAATTTTGTGCTTTCAGAAGTCATATGATAGGCCACATACATCACCAAGAAGAGAGCCGACAAAACGATGCAGGTAGTCATTAAATTTTGATGTTGTTTTCTTTTCCCGTTTTTTATAGCGATAACGGCCAAAATCAAAAGCACAGCGGTAATTCCATTGGTAGTGGCATAGATAGGGGGTAAAAAAGACAAAGGCTCCGCATTGGGAATTTTATAGCCGAATAACAAAGCGACTACAACAGGGATTACGATGGAAACTATTGTAATCCACCGGTTATATCTTTTTTCTTTAAGTGAAAGTTCTTGCATCATTCCTCAAGTAATAGCTTTTTAATGTCTTCTTTTAATATGGTTATTTGTTGAGGTTCTCCGTCTTCATTAACACCTTGTTCTTCGGTGACCGTTCCGCGGTAATATATAATTGGATTTCCAAAGTTGTCTTCCCTGCTTCTGATATTCCCCTGCTTGTCAATCAAGGCAAACATGCCTGAGTGTTCAAAACCACCTGGAACGCTGGCATCCTCAATAGCAGGAAGATAAAAACCCTCTTCGGCCAAACCATAAATGGAATCTCTATCCCCCGTAAGGAAATGCCAATCTGAGTCCTCGACTCCATAACGGTCCGCATACTTTTTTAAAACGGAAGGTGTATCGTATCTAGGGTTAATTGTAAACGACGCCACACCAAAATCTTCATAGTCCTTAAACGTATCTTGCAGCTCCACCAAGTTTTTGGTCATCATGGGGCATATCGTGGGACAAGTCGTAAAGAAAAACTCCACAACATAAACCTTACCCAAATAGTCTTTATCCGAAATAAGAACACTGTCTTGGTTTCTAAAAGAAAAGGCAGGGACTTTTCTTTTTCTACCCTCATTTACCACAAAGCCGACTTCCTTTGCTAGGTTGGGAATGCTCATTCTGTCATTTTCTACCACAGTACCTTCCTTTAGTCTTTTTGAAATTTCGTAGACGGCGAAGGTTCCAAAAATTAAAATAATGGCCGACACCCAAACATAGGTGTACTTCTTCTTGCTATTTGCTCCTGTTGGCATTGTTCTTTTTTAAAGCGAGTCGGTATTCTGCCAAAATGATTTTTACATCATCTTCCATCTTGTTGTTTAGCTCGGCTACGGAGGTGGTGTTGAATCCAAATTTGACCCCTTCATCTTCGTCATCATTTCTACCTCTTAAATTTCTATCCTTGTCGATAATGAAAACATAAGGGGTACTCAGGTCTTGTCCCAATTCCAAATTGGTTCCAAGGCTTTGAAAGAATGCTTTTATATTGTTTTCTTCTCCAAAAGCAAAATTCCATTTGTCCACTTCGGATAGTGCTCCCAGTTCCCCTTTTAAAGCGTCAACTTGCTCTTCAAGTCCATTGGGAACAATCATTAGCATTTGGAAATCATTGAACTCGCTGAACCTCTTGTAGATTTTTTGATTGAGGTTAAAGGCATTACCCTTCTTTTGGTCAATTGTATTTCCCAAAAACCCTAAAATAGTAATCTTATCGGCCAATTGATTGTCGCCTGAAAACTGCGAGGGTTCAGGAACATTCTCTGTTAAAATTGGGAGCTTTCCAAAGTTATTGACTCCTGAAGCAAAAAATAGATATGCCACTAAAGGAAAGATGAAAAGAACGACTAAAACAAAGGTTTTTTTCATGGAATCAATACTCTTACAAAAATAAAAAAGACGGTCATGAAACCGCCTTTTAAATATGTTAATACTTTCTTAGAAGTTCCAAGAAAGGAACCCATCCTTGAACACATTATAAATGTAATCTGCTTCAAACAAAAGAATGAAAATCAAGTAGCTCACCAAGAAAATGGGTGTCCACACTATCGCTCTTCGCAAAGAGCTTTTTTCATCTCTCAAGTGCATAAAATCCCAGGCAATGTAATATGCCTTAACCAAGGTTAATATGATGAAAATCCAGTTAAGGAGTTTCATTCCCAAAAAGTAATTCTTTGTTAAGATTTCTGGCTTGACAATACCCAGCGCCACTTCTATAGCAGTTACTATGGAAAGAAAAATCAATACACCCCATATTTTTTGGGTATTGGACTTAAACTTTAAAAGTCCTCTGAAAATTTCCAACTTATGTTCGTGTGCCATATAAAATACTATTGTTTATATCCGCTTTTTCGGAAAACGATTTATACCAAATAAAAGAATGTGAATACAAAAACCCAGACCAAATCTACAAAGTGCCAGTACAGTCCGACTTTTTCCACCATTTCGTAGTGGCCTCTGCGCTCGTAGGTTCCAAGAATCACATTGAAAAAGATAATCACGTTGATAACTACACCTGAGAATACGTGGAAACCATGGAAACCAGTAATAAAGAAAAAGAAGTCTGCGAACAAACGGCTACCGTATTCGTTTCGAATTAGGTTAGCTCCTTCTACCACCAATTTGGCATCTTTCAATTTTGCCAAGGATTCTTGACGCGTCAATAACGTTTTCTCCCCTTCTTCACTAATAGTTTCGGTACGAATCAAAATATTCGGACTCGCCTTAAAACCTTCGATCACCTCATTTAAAGAGTACGATGTTTGATATCCTTCTTTTTGATACCAAATACCATTATACCCTTGATGCTTTTCACGTTCTTCAGGCAATGTTTTTGAGAAATCTGCAAGGGCTGCTCGCTCTCCAGTTTCCGCATTTACAAACTGAAGGATTCTACCTCCTTTAGTCTCCAAAGCTCCAAAATCGCCCTTAATAAAGGTAGCCCATTCCCAAGCCTGAGAGCCTACGAAAATAGCTCCACCAATAATGGTAAGGAACATATAAAGGATGACCTTGCTTTTCATCATCTTATGTCCCGCATCCACAGCCAGTACCATAGTGACGGAAGACATAATTAAAATAAAAGTCATGAAGGCTACGTAGTACATAGGGTAGTTCCCATGGAAAAAGGGTACGTGGGTGAATACTTCATCAGCAATGGGCCATGTTTCGATAAATTTGAAACGGGAAAACCCATAGGCCACCAAAAAACCTGAAAAGGTCAAAGCATCCGATACAATAAAGAACCACATCATTAATTTTCCGTAGCTGGCGCCTAGTGGACGATTGCCACCTCCCCAAACGTTATCTTCTGCCCCGGTTGTAACCGTAGAATCCATAAATCTGTTTGTTTTAATAAAACTTTAGCAAAAATACACCTTTTACTGTATTCCAAAAGGCAAAGTGGAATGAAAACTCCCCTTCGAAAAAATTATTTTACGAAATACATAAAAAGTATGAGGTACACCCACAAAATATCTAAAAAATGCCAAAACGTGGCACCCAATTCCAGGCCTAACATATTCTCCGGCGTATACTTTAAACGTAACTGTTGCACAAGTACTACCAAAAGCGAGATAATTCCAGCCACTACATGCACAATGTGCACGGCTGCAATTAAAAACACATAAGACATTTTGATATTGCTGGTTGGTCCGGTAAAGTAATACCCATTTTCCAGCATTTGGGAGAATCCCACGAACTGCAGTCCTATAAAAATCCCTCCCAAGACCAATGTGGCCAACAAAAAGAACGTTCCTTGTTTCTGGTTGTTCTTTTTTACCGAGTTCTTTGCCAAAATATACGTAAGGCTGCTCAGCATAATGGTGGCCGTACTCCAGATAAAAGCCTGGGGCAAATCCAAATCGCTTATCCAGTCCGTTCGTTTGCTGCTCACAATGTAAGCACTGGTCCAACCGGCGAACCCCATAATCAAACTCACAATACCGAACCAGAGCATCATTTTTTTGGCCCTACTATTCTTCTGTCTCTCGCTTCCTTGGGTTAAATCCATACTATCAACTAATCAATTTATCTGCAACAAAAATTATCTGAATCAATGAGATGTAGGTTACACTGGCCAACATCAATTTTCTGGCGGAAGGGTTGTCTTTTTTGATGTAGAGGTTAAAGCCAAAAATCAACATAACCAATCCGCAAAGCAACACTAAAATAGCAGCTGGAATGGTTAGATGAAGTCGTCCCGTAAAACCAAAGGCTGGCATTACCGAGATAACAATCATCCAAAAGGTGTACAATATAATTTGCAATGCCGTGCTCCTATCTTTTTTTCCAGTGGGCAACATTTTAAAGCCCCCTCTTTTGTAGTCGTCATCCAGCATCCAGCCTAAAGCCCAAAAATGGGGGAATTGCCAAAAAAACTGAATCATAAAAAGGGTCCCGGGTTCAATACCAAAATCGTTGGTGGCAGCCACCCAACCTAACATAAAAGGAATGGCTCCGGGAAAAGCCCCAACAAATACCGAAAGAGGTGTTTTGGTTTTTAAAGGCGTGTAAACGCTCGTATATAGAAAAATAGATATGGCACCAAAAAGAGCTGTCTTAGGACTCAAGGCATACAACGCCAAAACCCCCAACAGGGTTAAAACAATGGCAATGGTCATGGCCATATTCACGGTCATGCGTCCCGAAGGAATAGGTCGGTTTTGCGTGCGTTTCATGAGCGCATCCAGATCACGCTCAATTACTTGGTTGTAGGCATTGGAGGCCCCAACCATGCAATAGCCCCCAAAGGCCAGCAGTGCAATAGACCAAAGGTCTATCTGATAAGCTCCCAAAAAATAACCAGCAATAGATGAGAAGACAACGCTAACAGCTAATCTAGCCTTGGTGATTTCCTTAAAATCAGCAAAAAACACGGAAAGTGATATGTATCTTAAAGAACCCTCGGCCGTCTTCATCCACAACTTTTATTGGCCTGCAAAGATAACAGTGGAAAGGCTCTTTTCCAACCGCTTAGGTGGGTTTGTTTAGTTTTTAGGTTTTCTTGTTGAACTATTCGCTTTCCAACCGACCAAATTTAAAAACACGGGAAATTTATATTAGTGGTCGGGAAATATCAGCAAATAAAAAGGCTTGAGGTAGGATTACTTTTGTTTCCACAAACAAATAGTAAAACAAACTAGATATGGAAACTACATTGCAAGAACAGGAATTATTGACCAAAGCAAACGAAGTTGTAGATTTATTGGCCGAAGGAAAGTTCATTGAAGCTATGGAAAACTATTTGGCAGACGACGTGCAACTTTTTGAAGGAAACAATCCCGCCAAAGTTGGTAAGGCCTTTACCATAGCGGAAGAGCAAAAGTTATTGGATACCGTAACCGCTTTTCACGGATATACCGTAACCAGTGGACCAGCGGTTAAAGGCGACACTACCTTTTACGAAGCCGTAATGGAATTTGATACCAATGATGGTACACAGCATCGATTTGAGCAAGCCGTGCGTACCCAATGGAAAGACGGTAAAATTGTAAATGAGCGGTATTACCATGCTTAATAGCTAGACCCCTTAGAATAAAAAAGCCTTGATTAAAATCAGGGCTTTTTTACTTAGACGAAGAGTAGATTTCATTGGGAAGGATAAAACCCTACCAACTAAATTCAAGCTTTAAACTGTCTTTAGGTTCCTTAATTTCGATAGACTCACTGTGGTGTTGCAGAACATGGTCTTTATAAAAATCAAAGACATATTTTCCCTGGTCCTTTATTTTAAATTTAAATACTCCTTTGTTGTTTGTAATTGATGAATCAACCATAGGATATCTAAACATACCATATGTGGAGCTTTTTTCCTTAAAAATGTATACCCTGACATTAGACAATGGCTCACCATTAATAACAGATTTAGCTTTACCATTTAAACCCAATTCTTCAGAGCTACAGGCAAAAATAGAAAGGGTGAGTAAAACTAAGATATGTACCTTTTTAAGCGCCGTATTTATCAATCCCATTCTTTTCAAACTTATTTTTATTCTTAATCGCCAAATAACACCTCTACAACTGTGCTATCGTTTTTGGAGTAAAGTATACGAAGGTCGTCTGATGCAGCGAAATGGGAGTCATATGAATAGTAAAACAAATCGTATTTAAAACTTTTTGTTTCCAGTGGTTTACTCTTCATTATGGAATCTACCTCCGAACGAACCATTCCAATCTTGACTTTTTGGATTGCGGAATAGTTTTTATCAACTCCCATATTACATGAGATTCCTAAAATAAACAAAATGGTATAAAAAAATTTGCTTTATACATAGTTAAATCTTCTAGTTACTCCCCAAACAAAAACAAATGCGACAAGGGAACTTCAAGGGCATCGGCAATTCGATTTAAAGTAACCAAGCTTGTATTGTTCTCAGCTCTTTCAACCCGCCCTACTTGGGTTTTTGGGATATCTGCCTCTAAAGCCAAGTCTTGTTGGGACATATCTTTTTCTTCTCGCAAGAAACGAACTCGCTCCCCTACTTTTTTCATGACCTCCTTGTCTTTTGGCAGATACTCTCGATACATATAGCCAAAATCATATGTTTTTATGAAAGTTTTGGTTACATCGTTGTGCTTTTATAGATTCATTTTTTATCTTTAAAAAGTTTTACGCATGACCCCTCCATCCCAAAAACTGGGTTATGACCGTATTGCCTATTTTACCTGAAATCCATAAAATCTTTGAATACCAAAAACCTGCTACCTGGGAATTGAGCTTCAACTCCCTCGAAATTTCTGCCCAATACGAAGGTCGCGAATACCATTGTGGGCATCGCCCCAGTGGTAATTTGTTGCTCTATACCCAACCCAATTGCTCTGTAGCCAAAATGGAAGTCATGGACCATATTATGTTTTCCTTTACTTTTTCATGGACTCAACCCAAAGTGGCTGACTATTATTTACTCCCCATGAAAAACCTAGAGAAACCCCTTTCTTGTGGTATCTTGAGCATTACTCCTACCCAACTCTCCCTAACCTTTGTTCTTGAGGAAAAAGATAAAGCCCTTTGCCTGAGGTATGAGTATGGTGCGCTTTGGTTTGTGGAGCGGGTGGGTAGGTTTTAAAAAAAGAAAACCACTACGAAGGTGTTGTGGTTTTGATTCCTCCTGTCCTAATCAATCAGCTCCTGTTTTAGTTAAATTAAAAAAAATTGTGTCGGAATGCTTAATAATCTCCAAATAATCATTTCCCTTTTCTTTCTTAAGTATGAATGGCACTTTTAAATCACCAAACCTAGGTTTAGGCCTAACATGATTCACTTTAAAAAACAATTTATAAATTCTATTATTCATAATACTATCACTCGTCCTTACTTCCCGATTAGAGTAAAACCAATATATATTATTAATTACTGCTATTCCACGATTATTCTGAATTTTAGAAACCTCAATATTTACTTCAGAATTGGAATAGATTTCTGAATATTTACCCTCAATGTGTCCAACACAACTGTTATTAATTAAGAGTACAACTAATAAAAAACCAATCCTTTTTAAAGCTTTTTCCACAACCATGGCTTACTGTATTTCTTAGCTGCCGCAAGTTGTAAACTTGTGGCTTATATACTTTTATTAAAAATAAAAGCCCCAGCAAAAATGCCAGGGCTTTCTTATAAATTCTAGGAATTCTTTATTGTAACTTAAAGGTAATCGGAATACTAAATGGAACTTTTACCGCTCTACCTCTTTGTTTACCAGGTGTCATTTTTGGTAACTTGTTGATAATTCTCAAAGCTTCTTTCTCTAAGTTTTTATCCGGTCCACGCATTCTTATGTTTCCGATACTTCCATCTTTTTGGATTACGAATATTACGTTTACCCTTCCTTGCACTCCCATTTCTTGGGCTATCTCTGGATAACGGAAATTCTTACGGATGTGCTTTTGCATCATCTCTTGGAAGCACTGCTTTTTATTACTTGCTTTTTCACAACCTGGGAAAACGGGTACGTCTTCAATCACGGCAAATGGAACTGAAATATCTTCGTCGACCTCATCTACCTCAACTTCCTCAACTTCCATCACTTCCTCTTCTTGACTAGTCTCCGTTGATTCGATTACAGTCTCCTCAACCTCTTCTTCATCTTCAACGACCTCAATTACTTCTGGAGCAGCAGGTGGCGGTGGTGGTGGTGGAGTCTTGATTTGCTCCGTCATTGGCACCTCTTCATCCAACTGATCCTCAACATTCAAAGAAATGTCATAATCATTGCTCTTGTCGTATTTTTTCCATTCCATGGCCCCGTAGACCAATCCTAAAACAGCCGCCAACCCTATTACAAAATAGAGGGTACTGTTTTTTCCCACATCAGCTTTTGGATTCTTTTTTAATTCCATTTTTTTGAATTTAGTATTCGCTAATTTACTATTTAATTTGTTAAATAAACAACTAATATTTCCATTTTAACGGCTCTTTCTTGGTAAAATACCACCATATGGCAAGTCCTCCGATGAATGCACCAATTGTATTGGCCACCACATCTCCCCATTCAGCCATTCGGTCTTTGGTAATCCCATATTGTAAAGCCTCAATTCCTATGCCATAAAATATGGCCAAAACAACCATAAGCTTAACGGCCTTTGTTAGAGCAATATTTCTTTTCTTTCGCTCCCAAATACAGAGGCATCCCAACACTACAAATCCGGAGTAAAATCCAAAATGTGTTATTTTATCTGCAAAAGGTATTGAAACTGAACCCGTATCCAATCCAGAAAAAGAAAATAGGCTGAGTGATGTTATAACCATCAACCAGCCTACAAATAGTATGGTAAAGATATTTTTTCTAAGCACCAATTAAGGCCTTGTAATCCGCATCGCTCATTAAGCTATCTACCTCAGAAGAATCGCTTATTTTAATTTTGATCATCCAGCCGTCACCATAAGGGTCGGAGTTTACTTTTTCGGGTTCATCCTCCAGTGACTCATTGAATTCTATAATCTCACCACTCAAAGGCAAAAACAGGTCAGAAACCGTTTTTACTGCCTCAACAGTTCCAAAAACCTCTTCTTTGTCCAAGGTTTCGTCCAAAGTTTCCACCTCTACATAAACAATATCACCCAACTCGCCCTGGGCAAAATCAGTGATTCCCACAGTGGCCACATCGCCCTCAATTTTAACCCATTCATGGTCTTTGGTGTACTTTAGTTCTGCTGGTATGTTCATTTGTTTCAAAAGTTTTAGTCCAGTCACAAATGTAACGGATTGGACATAGCTTTTCAAAAAATATCTTAAACAAAATCAGCAAGAAAACCGGGAAGGTTTTTAGTTCCCAAAATTGTAGCGAAGGGTAAACCCAGCATTGACCGTAGTCTGCGGAAATGCTGTGGAAACCGCAAAGCTGGAAAAGGAATGATCATAGAAGAACAGGGCGTTAAAATTTCGACTCAGTGCATAATCTGCAGTGAACTTGAATGAAATCAATTGTTGACCTGAAGTGATTTGATTATTGTCGATATCCAGATTACGAATAATCGTAATGTTATCCCGCAAAGAGAAGTCTGCCTTCAGGTTCAAGTCACCCTTTAATCGTGTACGTTCACCCCCTATGTTGGTCACAAACTTTACATCCTTGAAACGATAGCCCAACCCGACCGTATATTCTTGACCATTGATTTCAGTCAACAGGCTGTTGTCAAAACTCAAGGATAGCGTTCTATCCCTGCGGACCTCAGCAAGGAAGCTAAAGGAATTCTTCATTTCAAAATCGACTCTGGCCAACGGATTGAACTGATCCGTCAACACCACATTATTGATGATGTTCTCTGGAAGTACATCCCCGTTTTCTGGATTAACATCAGCGTTCTGGCGTTCCAAGTTGGTCTGAATTGAATTCACACTGTAGGCTGCACGATAACCATGGCTCAGAGAAAATCTTTTGAATTTCTTTTTGAACCAACGATTCTTCATCAAACCGGTATACTTTACATTCCAGTTAGGGATGGGAATCTGTCTAAACGCATCTAGGTTTACCCTTTCGGCATCTTGCCCTGTGTAGGCAGCAAAGAAAGCGGGAAGTAATACATCTTGTTGTGTTTTTCCATAACGCTCAGGGAATCCTTCCTCATCCAAAGTTCCTGGTGTTTCGCCTCTATCCGCAACCAACCTATTGGCAATAATCAATCGGTTGTTTCTGAATTCATCAAAAGTGGCCGAATCGAATTCATCACTTTTAGAGAAAATGGTGGAAATCATCAACGTAGAGATACTGAAGTTCCCAAAATTATTTGGGGCCAGTGGCACATATTCCCCATCTTCTATCCTAAAGTTTTCCTGAAAATTCTCTGAAAACTGCCTGTCTGCTATTAAATCTATCGTCAAATCCTGAGTAGGTTGGGCCGTTGCTGTAATATTAAGTTGTCGATTGGTCACCCTAGAAAATTGAGAGTTAAATCCAGAAAAATCGGTTAGCCATCCATTTCTAGCCGCTTCGAAACGAATATCCGACTGACTTCCAAAAACAAAACCTAAGGTGGGTCGGGTTGTTCCCAAAAAGCCAATGGATTGGGTATATCCTGGCAGAACCGTACCATTGTTTTCACTATAGTTGACATTCACACGTTTCACCATGGTGAAAAAGTCTACCAGTGTATTGAATGTTTTGCTGGTTTTCTTTACCGGCTTCTCATCAACTGGATTACCATCCTTATCCGTTCTTCGCTGTTGGTTTGCCGCTACCTTTCCATCGCGTTTTTTTAATCCGATGAAGTCATAAAACCGCTGCATAGTTAGATTCGCTGTTATATTATGGGTGTTGGCATTTTGCACGGTATTGATTTGCTCTCCTGGATTTTCTTCCTGAACTACCTCGTTCAATGCGTCACCTCCCCGTTGCCAATCGAAATTGCTCGTGTACGTGTATTGTGCATTTATGAAATTCAGGAAAGGAAACTTGCTAAAGGGCAATTCATAGTTCAATTGCATTTGTTGTGAATGCCTATTCGGTTCTCCTACATCAAAAAATCCGTCCCAGATATCCAAGGTTTCATTGATTCCAGAGTCGCGATCACCTTCTTCATTAAAGAAATTCCGAACAATATTATTATTGGACGAAGTTAAATTAACGCGAAGGGATCTTGTGATACTATAATTCAGCGCATATTGCCAGTTGAACAGATAATTCCGCTGCTGCAATAAAGGTAAATCCAAAGATTCTACCCCTGGTTCCAAAACATCTCTAAAGCGCTGTTGGTTAAAGGTTCTATTGTAATTTGCGTTCACGGACAAACTGGTGGGCAAGAGGTTCAAGTTCAAGTCCTTGAGCCATTGCCAGTACTTTCCTGTTAACAGAGAATCTTTCTTGGCAAAAGGAGCCACGGGCGCCGGTTTGAAATTATGATTATAGACAAATCCCGTGTTCACGTTTTGATCACGTAATTCCGCTACCTGAAAATCCCGATGGTCCGTTTCGTTATACGAGTAGTTAAAGGTGAAGTTTTCTATGTCAAAGAAGTTTTCCTTAGCTTCTTCACCTCTATTCTTGCGGACACCTATTAGGTTGATACTGGTTCTTTTGGTATAATCTTCCGCTTGCTCTCTGATAGTTTCCGCATCTTCTGGTGTTTCCGCAGCATCAATACGGTCTTCTAATTTAAGGTCATCAAAGACGGGGTCAAATTCTGGGGTGATCAGTGTTTCAGAAATTCCATAGTTAAAGGGTATCTGAAGTCCCCATTTTTTAGGGAACAGTTGCCCTACATTCACATTGGTGACCACATCATATGAAATAGCATCTTCCCTAGAGCGCTCGTTTGGTTTTTGATCAATCGAACCAAAACCGGAAGTACTCCTACTACCTGTAGCGGTAACATTGGCAAAATCGGCCATGTTCGCATCTAAAGCGGCTACTGCAGCCCAACCTCCATTGTTATCCAAGCCAGCTAAGCGCAGTTCATTGAACCATACCTCTCCCCTAGCCGGTAGGTCATCAATATTTTTAATCCCCACCATCATCGCGCGTATACTTCCCAATGATGGATTACCTCGTATCCCGATTCGTAATCTCCCCAAGGTTCTTGGTGCGAACTCATCTACAGAAACTACTTCGCCATCCACAACTTCGTAAAATACCACTTGATCTAAGGTTTGACTTGCTATACCTGCTGATTTTACCCGATTTAAATCGGAAAGTGCAATATCGATTTCATTTACGTCAGGCCAAATATCTTCTGGCGTAACCGAACCAAACGGTGTAAACTGAAGCGGTAATTCAATTTGGTAGAAATTTTCCGAGAAGTCCGTTCCTATGCGAAGAAATCCAACCAAAGGGGTGTCATCATCGGAATAATCTCCATTTAGGATTTTTTCGGCGTGCATGAACATTTTTATGCGCTCATATTGCCGCATATCAATATTCACATTTTTGAATACCCCACGTGAATCCTCAGATTCTAAATTCTCCACAACAAATGAAAGCGATTGTTCATTCTGACGGATAATGGTGTTGTTGTTATTCAATTGTTCCCGAATCACCCCAGGAGGCAATACATAGGGTATCGGTTGACGCGCAAAGTTTTCCTCAATATTTACCGCATTAACATCTGTTATGGTACCGTCATCCGAAGGGTCGTTATCTACATCTGGCTGCAGTGAATTGGTAAAGGTTCGCCAATCGCCACGAACTAAATCCAAAGTGGCAAAACGAAGTACAATATCATCTGAAAACCCAGTCATGTACATCCGCATAAAACTAATAGAACGAAAATCTGTAATCCCTCCAACGGCTTCGGTAAAATCACTCAGTGGAATTTTATACTGAATCCATCTTCTATTTAAGGTAGTTCCATTCGGTAATTGAGGGGTCTGACCTTCTCGAATATCTGTTACATATTGGTCATCTATTGTGGTATTGGGTCGAATTTGAATTCTATACTCATAGTAGCTGTCCACGGTGTTCATGGTCAAATCTCGGTCAATATCCTCCACATCAGGCAAAGTTGTAGAACCTCTATTCGTATTGGTCACCTCAACAGGTGAGTTTCCATCAGGGTTATTGAAATCAAAATATCTTTCTAGAATATTACCCTCTCTATTCAAATAATAGACAAAATTATCCAAGGCAGGGTCTTCCGCAGGTCCATTATAAATGGCTTGCTCTTCAGCATCGTTCAACCCATCAAAACCGACATCCTGTTGAGTCCGGTTCGTTTCATCTGCATCAAAGGCATAAACCAAAGATTGTGTAGAAGGTACTTGCCCCCAAATAGTGGGTCTTGGAATTTCATTGTTCGTGCTGGCAGGGAGGCCATTTTCATACTGCTTCCTTCCATCTTTCAAAATATCCTCGGAAATGTTCCCCAAATTCAATACCAATTCCCCAACATTCCCATTAGTGGTTTCTCCATCGATATAAGGGTCCAGTACCCAAAATTGCACAAATTCCACATTGGATTGTTCAAAATTGGTACTACTCAAAGGACGCATAATACCCGCCCATTTCTCATCTGGTGTTTCAGTAGCAAAACTTGGGTTGGCGTTATAAGGACCTCGGTCATTGGGGTAATACACAATATCCAAAGTTCCTTGGACCTGCGTCTGACCTTGGGCGATATCAGTTTCGGTAAATACCTCATCAATGAAAACCCTACGCGTAGAGTTCAAAGAAATATCGTTATCGCTAAGCCCAGTGGGCCTCTGATTGGTATAGAAAATAGGGTCAATGGTATACCAGGACATTTTTGCCCGTTCAAAACCTACATCAATATCAGTACGATCTTGAATAAACTCTACAGGAGGACTAGCTAGCGCCCATCCCAAAGAGGAACGAATATCAATCAATGCCTGAGCACCTTCAAAGTCGTCAAGATAGGTTGTAGTCTCTCCTTGAAAATCTGCATTTTTTGGTGAATTGGGTTGTAAAAAGGCTACCTCACCACGCACAGAAAGATTGGATGGCACATCCGTATCAATATTGGGTAATTTGTTGGCTAAACGCGTTAAAAATGGAATCTCTGTGCTGAAATTTCCATTTAAACCAAAAATCGTATTGTTCACTGGCTCAACACCAAAGTTGGATTTCTGGGTAAGCGGTCTTTCGTTTAGATTCAGAAGTGTTCCACCAATCAAGAAATTTTCATTGAACTGGTGCTCTACATTAATTCCTGTAAATCTTCTCGTTTGCTGCCCGAACACTGCATTGTTTTCTACCGAAATATTTATGGGCGTATTTGATGCTTGTAAACTCGGGTCCAAAATCTGAACAGTTCCTGCTTGATAGTTTACGGTAAAGTCAATCCCTTCTTGTAATTGTCTACCTCCTGCCGTAACACGCACCGAACCTTGAGGTACATTGAACGCTCCAATCGGAATTCCATTGTTTCCCTGTGATTTATAGCGCCCTTTAAGTTGAAAACGATTTTTCTCAGCATCCTGGAGTGAAGCGGCTTTAGTTTGCGAATACATGTTTCGGAAAACATAGCGAACCTGATTGGGGTTATACCCTACATCATTATCTACATCGTAAATCTCGGTTGCACTACTTCGTAACTCTTCAAATAGGTATTCTCCAAAAGGTTCCACCGTGGTAAAAATGATGTTTCCGGATTGCGTGTCCACCGTTATTCCAGGAACATAATCGAAAAATCCATCCCCTCCGGGTTGGACATCGTTATAGACGTTTAAGCGGTCCAAATTGAACACTTCCAGAAGAATGCGTTCTTCCAAGGGCTTTTGTCCTGCTTCAGGGGCCGGGAAATCCACCACTGGTGTAATATAGTTTCTTGGGGTCGGGTCAGAATATAATATGTTCAATCTAAAATCCTCCTGACTTAACTGAAAAGCACCAGTAGCATAGATATTTTTCATCATCAGGTCCCAAATCGGGTCAGCTACGTTGGTGATATTACTTTTGAGTAATTTTAGAATCAAGGTGTTGTTTTCAATAATGGGGTTGACTCCTCCAGAGACTGTTGTAGCATCTATCCCGCCATTCGCAAATTCTCCAACTTGGAAAACCTCGCCTGTCAAGGTGTTGGTGTATTGATAGGCGACACCCAAAACCTCATCATTGCTCAAACGCTGATTTAAGGAAATATATCCCAACTGGGTATTCAATTGGTAATCCCGGCCTTCTTCCAGCTTTCTCGCATTTTCCAAAATGGCATAATCAAACCCTTGGTTAGCGGAATAGCCTGTGGAAAAGTTAAACCCTGAGTCCACGGTCGCTATGTCACGTACTGCTTGGGTCATTACCCCTCCATTTCCAATAAGGGCAGGGTCGTAGTCATTAACGCTGTTTTGCGGAAAAACATTGGTTCCGGTTATATTGAAGAATCCTGCTGGGTCACCCCCAGCAATACCTACTCTCGTTTTTTCATCACCATTTCTTCCGAATTCTGCTTCACCCAAATCTTGAATTGCCACCACATTTCTTACGTTCAAGGTTTGCTGATTTCTATTGGTCACCCATACTTCTAAACGGGTAATTTGGATTTGGCTTCGGATAAACGGATAATTTTGCAAGGCTTCATCATAGCTATCCCTAAAAAATTGAGATAAGAAAAAGTGACGGTCTTCGTCGTAATCCAAAGCGGTCAATGAGAATTCATTTACCGTTCCCCCGCCTTGGGCCACTACGGTGTTGTTTTGGGAACGTTGTTCAGAGAAAACCGCAGTTACTCTGGTTCTTCCGAATTGCAGCTGGGTTTTTACACCGAACAAACTTTGCGCACCGGTAATCAGCGAGCTGTTCAGGGGCATATTCACATTACCGATTTCTATTTTTTGAAGAATATCATCCTCGGTAGGTGTGTAATCCAACTTCACCAGATTCTGAAAATCAAAGGTGGCTTCGGTATCATAGTTGGCTGTTACCTGAAGTCGCTCGCCTACCTTTCCCAAAAGACTTAAACTTATCCGTTGGTCAAAGTCAAAAGAAAGATTGGTACGGTTTCTTGGAGAAAGAGCAGGGTTATCATTTTTTTGCCATAAGACCCCCAAATCCATAGCTACGGAACCCTGCGGAATCACTTCAATGGTATTTCCTCCAAAAATGGATTCAAAAAAGTTACTGTTCACATAAAAATTGGGCAAAAGATTTTTACGTGCTTCTTCGCTTCCTTCTTTTTTTCCAGTAAAGGCATCAATTTTATCCTTAAAATAGGATTTCATCCCTTCGCGACGTACCAGTTCAAAAAACTGTTCTGGTGTAAGAATTATAGGATAGGAAATATCAAATTCCCCAATGGTTTCAGAGTAAACATATCGGTCAAGTGTAGGGTCGTAGGTATATTTTGAAATAATACTCTTTGGGTTCTCTAATTTGAGGCGACCCAGAGCAACTCCTGTCTTGGTAGAGTCTTGAGCCTGTTCGTCGGTCTCTTGACCAAAGGTCAATGAGACGAACAAAAAACAAATACAAAAGAAAAAGTACCTAAATCCAGTTGGTTTAAGTATTGGTTTTGCCCCTCTTTTCAAACTAGTTACAAATTTTTAAGCGCCCGTTTAATAATGTCCTCTACGCTTAGCGAAGTATTCTCTGCCACAATCTTGTCGACGACCTTTTCGGATTGTCTTCTGGTGAAACCGAGAACCTCTAAAGCAGATAACGCTTCTTCTTTGCCAGTATTGTTTGAAATGTGGGAAACTTCATCCATTTCATACACTTTCAAAATCTTATCCTTGAGGTCCAAAATAACCCGCTGGGCCGTTTTGCTTCCTATCCCTTTGATTGCCTGTATGGAAGGGACATCTCCATTGGCAATTGCTTCTTTAATTTGTTTAGGGGACAAAGAAGATAACATGGTCCTTGCCGTGCTGGAACCAATACCGGATACTGAAATTAAAAGTCTAAAAATTTCCCTTTCAGATTTTTCAATAAATCCGAATAGGGTATGTGAATCTTCCCTAACCTGAAGATGTGTGAAGATTTGAATGTTTTCCTCATCTTTTATCAAAGAAAAGGTATGTAATGAGATATTCAAAAAGTAGCCCACTCCATTGCATTCAACCACCACGAAAGTTGGGTTCTTTTCTACTAGTTTTCCTTTTAAATGATTTATCATTGGGTTAGTTTGGGTTGTTTTAATCGGTTTCTCCCATTTTGACCTTTCTACGTTTCTCGCGTTCCTGCGCATCGATTACGGCCACTGCCGCCATATTCACCATTTCATCTACGCTAGCTCCTAGTTGCAATATGTGGGCCGAACGGCGTAAACCTACCATTATCGGTCCTATTGAATCGGCTTTATTCAATCCTTTCAACAGTTTGTAGGTAATGTTTGCGGATTCCAAATTTGGAAACACAAAGGTGTTCACCTTTTTACCCGCAAGTTTAGAAAAAGGGAAGTTATTATGACATAATTCTTGGCTCAAGGCAAAATCGGTTTGAATCTCCCCGTCCACCACCAAGTCAGGATTTCGTTCATGTAAAATCTGGACAGCTTCTCTTACTTTTTGCGCATTGGGGTGACTGGAGGACCCAAAATTCGCATAAGACAAAAGAGCCATTACAGGGTTAAAACCAAAGGTTGATGCTACATTTGCGGTCATCAAGGCAATTTCAGCCAATTCCTCCGCACTGGGGTCAACATTAATAGATGTATCGGCTAAAAAGAGAGGGCCTCTTTCGGTTATCATGATGTTGACCGTAGATGCATTTTTAACTCCATTGGCTCTTCCAATAACCTCAAAAACAGGGCGCAAAACCTTGGGATAGGCCCTAGAATAACCAGAAATCATACCATCTGCATCACCTTCCATCAACATCATAGACCCGAAGTAATTTCGCTTGCCCATGTTAATTCGGGCACTATATTCGGTCTCCCCTTTTCGTTTTCTAGATTCCCATAATTTGTGAGCATACTTTGTTCTAATCTCCTTAGATTCATCTGAACGTGGGTCGATTATTGGCACTTCTGCATCAAATTCCAGTTCAACTTTGAGCTTTTCAATAGTCTCCCGGTTTCCTAGTAAAATGGGTTGAGCGATACCTTCATCATGCACAATTTGGGCTGCTTTCAAAACATCAAGCAATTCGGCTTCAGCAAATACAATTCGTTTTGGATTTACTTTGGCACGATTGTGCAACAGCCGAACTACTTTATTGTCATTCCCTGACCTCAAGTAAAGTTCGTCTTCATATTTTTTCCAATCCTTTATTGGTGCCTTGGCCACTCCAGACTCCATAGCCGCTTTGGCAACCGCAGGAGGAATCTTTGTTATTAATCTTGGGTCAAAAGGCTTAGGGATGATGTATTTCTTGCCAAAGGCAAGTCTAGTTGTATCATACGCAATGTTCACTTGTTCCGGAACCGGTTCCCGGGTTAAATCCGCTAAAGCCAGTACTGCGGCCATTTTCATTTCCTCGTTGATTTTGGTGGCACGAACATCAAGTGCTCCTCGGAAAATAAAGGGAAAACCCAGAACATTGTTCACCTGATTAGGGTGGTCAGAACGGCCCGTTGCCATGATGATGTCATCTCGTGTTTCACAGGCCAAATTATATTCAATCTCTGGATCAGGGTTGGCCATCGCAAAAACAATTGGGTCCTTGGCCATTGATTTCAACATTTTGGGAGTTAGAATATTGGCTATGGATAATCCAATGAAAACGTCAGAGTCCTTAAGTGATTCTTCTAAGGTATCAATCTTCCTATCGGTGGCGAATTCCAACTTCTCAGCAGTCAGGCTCTCTCTATCTTTTCGTATAACCCCTTTACTGTCCAACATGACAATATTTTCTGCTTTCGCCCCAAACGCTTTATAAAGTCTAGTACAGGAGACCGCTGCTGCACCAGCTCCACTCACCACAATCTTGACTTCTTCCATTTTTTTTCCAGTCAATTCGATGGCATTTAACAACGCTGCAGCAGAAATAATTGCAGTTCCGTGCTGGTCATCATGCATAACCGGAATGTCCAATTCTTCTTTCAACCTTCGTTCTATTTCAAAGGCTTCTGGCGCTTTGATGTCTTCCAAATTAATTCCTCCAAAGGTGGGCGCAATGATTTTTACAGTCTCTATGAATTTGTCCACGTCCTTAGTGTCCAACTCAATATCCATTCCATCTATATCCGCAAAAATCTTGAATAAGAGACTTTTTCCTTCCATCACCGGCTTTGAAGCTTCCGGTCCTATATCACCCAGTCCTAGAACCGCTGTTCCATTCGAAATTACAGCAACTATGTTCCCTTTGGCCGTGTATTTGTAGACATCATCCTTGTTTTTTTCTATTTCTAAACAGGGTTCAGCTACTCCCGGAGAATACGCCAAAGCCAAATCCCGCTGGGTTGAATAAGGCTTGGTAGGAACTACTTTTATTTTTCCAGGTTGTGGTTTGGCATGGTACAACAAGGCCTCCCTACGTTGTTTTTCTTTGCTCATATAGATAGTTCTGAAATAATGGATAAAGGTAAGGGTATTCCTGAACTAGTGAATACCCTTTATACTTGTTTACAGATAAAATGAAAACATCGCTGTTTTAAGAATCAACCGGATTTTCTTTGGTGACGTTTAAACGCATAGCCAAAATGGATGCTATAACGAAACAGGTTCCAGCGAATAGCATGGCATTGGCCGCACTGGCGCCCAAAAGAGTCTTAAAAATTGGCCCGAAAGTCAATGTCTGGATTCCCATAGGTATTACAATCATCATATTTAAGATTCCCATGTATACACCTCTTCTTTCTTGAGGTACAATTTTAGAAACCATACTGTATGGGATTCCCATCATTGCAGCCCATCCAATACCGAACAGTACCATTGGGAATAGGACGTAAACAGGATCTGCAATGTTTGGAATAGCGAACAGGGCAATAGCTGTACCGAAAAGGCTAAGTGCGTAAATCTTTTTTCCACCAAAACGGATAGTCAAAGGGACTAAGATTAGTGCAACTACCGCAGTAACAATATTGTAGGTTGTGCTCATCTTAGCAGCCTGAGCCGCAGCTTGTGAAGTATCATACCCCATAGTAGTTCTAAATAATGGTGTGATAAACTGCCAATAGATAAAAAGCGCATACCACTGAAAAAGATATACCACTGACAGTTTCCACATAAATTTGGGCATGTCTTTTACAGCATGTTTAATCTCTATAAAGGGCAATTTGAACCGCTCCATAAAAGGAAGCGATTTATGTCTATTTATTTCAGCTAATTCTTCATCACTTGGCGGAATTTCTGGTGTCTTCAGAACAGACCAAAGGATGGTCACAATAGACAAGAAAGAGCCAATGAAGAACGAATAGTAAAGCCATTTTGGAATTTGACCTGCCACTTCCTCACCCCCTCCAAACCAATCCTGGAAAAGAAAAATGGATGCATTGGCCAAAAGAATACCCGCACCAACAAAAAGGCTTTGCATTTGGTAGCCTATACTTAGCTGACTATCGGGAAGCTTGTCCCCAACAAATGCACGATATGGTTCCATAGCCATATTGTTCCCCACATCCAAAATCCAAAGGAGACCTACTGCAAACCACAAAGCCGGACTTAAGGGGAACGCAAAAAGACATAAACTACCTAAAACCGCACCTATCAAGAAAAATGGTTTTCTTCTACCCCATCTTGGGGACCATGTCTTATCGGATACGGCACCAATGATAGGTTGTACGATAAGGCCTGTAATTGGACCTGCAATATTTAGAATAGGTAAAATTTCTTCGGCTGCTCCTAAAAAAAGGAAAATAGGATTTATGGCACTTTGTTGCAACCCAAAACTGTATTGTATTCCTAAGAATCCGACATTCATATTCCAGATTTGCCAGAAACTTAATTTAGGTTTCTTTATTTTCATTCGTATCGAGTTAGTTTAGTGGTTATTGGCTCATTATAAATGAGCCATTCATTGTTTCAATATAGTATTTTATTGAGTCTTCTTTAAAAAGTACCTCATAAAAATTGCATTATTCCAAACGAAAACGTTTGAAATTTGTGAGAATCTTATTTGATGAAATCAATGTTCCTTTTTAGCCCTGAGAACTTTGTACGTTTCACAGGCGACTTTTGAAACAGTTTTTTGAACACATCTTCGGTGATTTCTTCCCAATCCTTTTTGGTAAAAGAGAGCAATTCTGGATTAGGATTGAACAAGGGTTCCTTATGCGCTTTGGAAAACCGATTCCAAGGGCAAACGTCTTGGCAAACATCACATCCAAACATCCAATCGTCAAATTTCCCATTGAATTCGGTTGGAATTTCGTTTTTCAGTTCAATTGTGAAATAGGAAATACACTTGCTGCCATCGACCACATACGGTTCTACAATAGCTTCTGTGGGACAAGCGTCGATACATGCCGTACAGGTTCCACAGTGGTCCGTTACAGGATGGTCATATTCCAAATCCAGGTCGACAATAAGTTCTGCAATAAAATAAAAAGAACCTACTTGTTGTGTTAGTAGGTTACTATGCTTCCCTATCCAACCCAAACCACTTTTTGCCGCCCAAGCCTTATCCAAAACCGGAGCAGAATCTACAAAGGCTCTTCCATGAACCTCTCCAATGTTTTCTTGAATAAAATGAAGCAGATGCTTGAGTTTGTCCTTTATCACAAAGTGATAATCTGTTCCGTAGGCGTATTTGGAAATCTTATAGGAGTTAGGATTCTGTTGTTTGGAAGGAAAATAATTCAACAATAATGA
Organism: Bacteroidota bacterium; assembly: GCA_039184805.1. Lineage (GTDB taxonomy): Bacteria > Bacteroidota > Bacteroidia > Flavobacteriales > Flavobacteriaceae > Flagellimonas. The sequence goes on from JBCDAX010000015.1 coordinate 43,658, forward strand.
GATAACCGATTTAGAACCTTCAACAAGTTTTGTAGGATCCAATCGTTTGTCGAAATGATTCTCCATATAGCTCATTTCGCCATGCATGTTTTTCTTGAGCCACTTTTCCAGACGTGGTGCTTCTTCTTCTAAAAATTCAGCTTTGGAGATGCCGCAAGACAAAAAACCGAGGCGTTTAGCTTCATCTTTAATCAATTGGGTATAAAGAGACTTTGACATCTATCTCGAAGTGAAATTCAAAACTACCTCTTTCGGTTTAAGCGAAATCATCGGATTGATTTCCACACTATCCATCTTTGTATTTATGTGATACTTCTTTACAATTTCAATAAGCACCATAAGCATTTCGTAATCGGCAAAAGCGTTTCCAATGCACATTCTAGGGCCTGCTCCAAAGGGATAGTAATACTCTGCAGCTTGTTTCATATCCAAATCCACAAAACGGTCAGCAAGAAAATGCTTACCATCATTCCAGAAGGCTTTGTGCCGATGCAACTCGAAAATAGAAAGCAATACCAAGGTTCCTTTTTTTAATTTAAACGAACCTATTTCCGTATCCTCGATGGCCACTCGGTCTATAAAATACGCAGGAGGATAAATTCTCATCGCTTCTTTAATGCATGATTGTGCCAAAGGAAACTTGGGTAAGTCCTCAAAAGAGAATGTGTCAGATTTTTGGGTAGTAATTTCTTGGTATAACTTCTCTTGAAGATTTTTATCCTTTGCCAAAAAATACAACAGGAATGACAAAGCATTCGCCGTAGTCTCATGTCCCGCCGTAAAAAGGATAAGAACTTCGTCTATCAGTTGCTTTCTCGACATTTTTGTTCCATCCTCATAGGTGGCCTTCAACAGCATATCCAACAAATCATGCTCGGTTCTATTCGGTTCTTTTGTTCGTTCTTCAATCAACCTATCCAAAACCTCTCGCCCTCGCTCAGCCATTGTCAGGTGCTTCCCAATTTCTCCTGACATGGTAAACCAAGCTTTTAGATAGGGTCTACGCATTTCCTTAATCAACATCTTTTGGTTTTCCTCGGTAATGGACTTTAGTTCCGACATGGATTCACGAATGTCATCACTACTGAAAAGAGATTTGGCAACCACCTGAAAAGCCAAGTCTCCCATTTTATCAAACACATCTTCATCCACATTTGGTTCAATACGCTCCAGCTCATCTAGAATGGCTTTATGCATGATATTCAACAAGCCTTTTAATTTTTGACGGTGAAAAGCCGGTTGAATCATCCTTCGGTGCGTACGCCAATGTTCCCCTTCTGAAGTGAGTAGCCCATAACCAATATACTTGGCCAAATCCTTAGTTTGAAGCTTAGATTTAGCATAGGAACGGTGCTTTTTCTGCAGTACCTGTTTTACCCATTCCGGGTCTCTGGAAAAAATGACCTTCCCCTCTCCTGGAATAGAAATGCGGAATGTATCCCCAAGTTTTTCGAAATTCTCTTTATGGAATGGAAGTGGGTTTTTAAGGATTTGCCTGCTGTTTTTCAGGACTTTAAATGCTGAAACATGAGGTAGTTTTTTCATCCGAACAATCCTTCTTGCATACCTCCTTTTATGCGTCCAAGGTGTTTATAGGCCAATTCAGTCACTTCTCTACCCCGAGGGGTACGCATGATAAAGCCTTGTTGAATCAGAAAGGGTTCGTATACCTCCTCTATGGTTTCGGCACTTTCAGATACCGCCGTGGCCAATGTGGTGATTCCCACCGGACCTCCTTTGAACTTATCAATGATGGTGCTTAGAATCTTATTATCCATTTCATCCAAACCATGGGCATCTACATTCAGCGCTTTCAAACCGAACTTTGAAATATCTAAATCAATGTTTCCATCTCCTTTTATTTGGGCAAAATCGCGAACTCTTCTCAACAATGCGTTGCATATACGCGGCGTACCTCTACTTCTTCCTGCAATTTCTATGGCCGCTTCATTGGTAATTGGCACTTTCAAGATATCAGCGCTTCGCTCCACTATGGTAGAAAGCAACTCGGTGTTATAGTATTGAAGCCGGCTCTGGATTCCAAAACGGGCACGCATAGGGGCAGTAAGCAGACCTGAACGCGTGGTTGCTCCTACAAGAGTAAACGGACTTAAATTGATTTGAACGGTACGGGCATTGGGACCCGTTTCAATCATGATATCAATTTTATAGTCCTCCATTGCGGAATAAAGGTATTCCTCAACAATGGGACTTAATCTGTGTATTTCATCAATAAAAAGAACATCCCTTTCTTCCAGGTTGGTCAGTAGTCCTGCCAAATCCCCCGGTTTATCCAGCACAGGGCCCGAAGTAATCTTGATACCCACACCTAATTCATTGGCTAAAATATGGGCCAAAGTAGTTTTCCCCAATCCCGGTGGTCCATGGAACAAGGTATGGTCCAAAGCTTCTCCTCTTAGATTGGCAGCCTGAACAAAGACCTTCAAGTTTTCCAAAACTTGTTCTTGTCCTGTGAAATCATCGAAAGTGATAGGGCGTAACGCTCTTTCAATATCAAGTTCTTCTTGGGAAAAGTTTTCGGAAGTAGGGTCTAAATTCTCATTCATCTTCAAACAAATATAGTTGAAAACGAAATGCACCTAAAACAGTTTCAAGTAAATCTGAGAACACTTTGACAATTGATTCCTTTTTCAAAATCTAAGGCTTACCTTAGATACATTAAAAGTCGGATACCTTTAGCTTCACTCTAAACTTTATGAAAGTAGTTGATTACTCACCAGGAATTTTACAATACATCCCATTCTTTTATGTCATTTGGTCGGATGATTTGCTTTCTGCCTCAGAGATTTCGGTAATTCAGAAAACCATTCAAGATGACACTCATCTTAAGGGAGAGGAGAAAAAACAATTACTGGAATGGTTGGACCGGGATAATCCGCCACATGAGGATGAATTCAAAAACTGGAAACAAACCATTTCCCATTCCGATATCAAACTTATTGAAAGCGATACCTATCCACTTACTTCATTGAGTCAAAGACTGGGCAATACCTATTGCGGCGAATGTGAATTCAATGATTATTTAAAGAATATTGAACTCAACCTTGGCATACAACCCAATCATTATAACCATTTGTTTGATGTAGAGGTTGTACATGAGAAAACATCAAAACAGTATAAGGCACAAGTTCTGGATGGGATTTTAAAAGGCGAACATACAGCTTCTGTTGATGGTTTTCGGACGTTTCTTAACCAAGAACTGTTCAACAGACAAACATTACGCGACAAAGAGGCGTTTCGGTCTAGAGTTCTGGAACAAGTGAGCCTGTTGGGCAAAAATGGATATGGGGCTTATGCCTATCCTTCAGAGTATGGAGGTAAGGACAATATGCCAGCTTATGGTACCATTTTTGAACACTTAATGTTCGTGGATGGTAGTTTGGCCGTAAAGTTTGGGGTGCAGTTCGGCCTATTTGGTGGGAGTATCCAAAAGTTGGGCACCAAACGCCATCACGACCTGTATTTGACGGATGCTGGAAGCGCTGAGTTGCTAGGCTGTTTTGCCATGACGGAAACAGGTCATGGTTCCAATGTACGTGGTATTCGCACTACGGCTACCTATGACAATGCCTCGGATGAAATCGTCATTCACACTCCTGGGAAAAATGATAATAAAGAATACATTGGCAATGCCTTACATTCCAAAATAGCGACGGTTTTTGCCCAATTAATTGTTGATGGAAAAAATGAAGGCGTACATGCTATTCTTGTCCCCCTGAGAAATGAAAAACATGAAGTTTTTGATGGAATTACTATTGAAGACAATGGATATAAAATAGGATTGAATGGTGTTGATAATGGAAAAATTTGGTTTAATCAGGTACGGGTGCCCAGAGCCAATTTATTGGATAAATATGGCAGTATTAGCGATACGGGTAGCTATACCTCCCCCATAAAGAATCCGAACAAACGTTTTTTTACTATGCTCGGCACTCTGGTAGGCGGTAGAATATGTGTAGCACGCGGTGCTCTGGGCGGGGCGAAAATGGCATTGACCATAGCTGTAAAACACGCTTTGAATCGTAGGCAATTCAATGACAATGTCAAAATCCAAGAGGATTTGATAATGGATTATCCCACGCATCAAATACGGTTGACACCTGCCATTGCTAGTGCATATGTATATCATGTCACCTTGGAAAAGATGATGCAATCCTATAGTGATGAATCACAAACTGATAAGCGGGAAATTGAAACACAGGTTGCCGGGCTAAAATCCATCATTACATGGTTTGGGAATTCCACCATTCAAGAGTGCAGGGAAGCTTGCGGTGGTAAAGGGTATTTGTTGGAAAATCTAATCGGTAATTCTAAAGGAGATGTAGACATCTTTACCACTTTTGAGGGAGACAATACCGTTTTATTACAATTGGCGGCCAAAGGAGTTCTTTCCGATTTTAAAGCAGAATTCAATAGTGCTGGGTTTGCCTCCGTACTTAAATTGCTTCGGTCTCAATTGTCGGACCGCTGGAATACTTTGAACCCAGTGTATGCCAATAAAGTGGATGCGGACCATTTGTATAATCCTAAATTCCACAAACATGCTTTTGAGTACAGGACGCGTAGGCTCACCTATACCCTGGCTATGCGGATACGTAACTACATTAAAAAGGGTATCCCTGCGTATCAAGCTTTTCTTAAAGTACAAACACATTTGATTGCTCTAGGAAAAGCGTACAGTGTGGAATTGGCGTATAGCACCTATTCTGATTTTTGTGATACGCTTGAAGACCAGGAGTACAAGGTTCTTCTTGAAAAATTGGGAACTTTATATGCCTTAGATGAAATTAATAGGGAAGCCAGATGGTACTTGGAGCAAGGGTATATTGGGAGTACAAAGTCGAAAGCAATTAGGCAGCGTGTGGAGCGCTTGTGCACCGAACTACGCCCTCATATTGAGGTGTTGGTGGATGGTTTTGGAATACCCAAATATTGTTTGAGTGCACCCATTGCCCAATAAGTACTATTCCGTTTTCTTTATCAATTGCGAAGTATCCAAAAATTCGAGAATGGTAATTTTTGGGTTTCCATAGAGTTGTGTTTTCGCATTTCCCTTTGATGATAATTCCAAATCGCGATACGAATTTACACGGACACTGGCAGCGCTCTCCAAGTTCGCTTTTACAGAACCTGCTTCCATTCTTTCCCCTTTGAACTTGGCATTTCCCATAACATCCAACTGCATTCTATCTGCTGTCCCTTCAAACGTGAATGAAGCGTTTTCTTCAAGGTTGACCGTACTAGTATCGGTCACCGCATAAATATAGGCTTCCGCTCTTTTGTTCATAGTAACGTTCAAGGAATCCACATCTACATTGAATTCAGATTTGCTCGTATCCTCCAAATTAATATCCATCACAGCGGCACTGGCCTGCAGAGTAAGTCGTGTATTGGCAAAACCGTCTACAAAGAGCTCATTACTATTTATCATTTCCTTAGATACGATACTGCCTTCTTTTGCTGTAATGGCTTTGAGGTCCGTGTAATTGACGGTAATATCAAACTGTTTCTTGGAAGAAACGGTATAAAAGGAAGTAATGACCAAGGTACTATCCTCCACCTTGAACTTTAGAATGTCTATCAAGTTATCGTCAGCGACAATTTCATAGCCCGGCCCAAAGGATTTTTTAAGGACAATATCCAAGTCGTCATTCAACTGAATGGCATTAAAAGGTGGCAACTCCTCCTTTACCTCAGTAACTATTCTACTTCCTTTAATTTTTGGTTTTCGTTGCGACCAAACCAGAACTGGAACCAAAATCAGGCTGAAGAGAATTATTTTTTTCATAGGTGTTCGTTTTGAAAGGCACTTAAAGGTATTATAATTTGATGCAACAATAGTTATTCCAAAGTGCTAAAACAAAAAACCCATCCTTAGGGATGGGTTTTGTATACTTATATTATTGAACTTAATGATTCAATTCCTCCTCATTTTCTTGAAGGGGTGTATTCTGTGGTACGAAATCCTGTCCAGAAATAATGTACTCCCCGTTTTCATACGTCTTACTATAATCATATGCCCAACGGTGTACATGTGGGATTTCTCCTGGCCAGTTACCGTGTATATGTTTTTGAGGTGTGGTCCATTCCAATGTATTGGAACCCCATGGGTTTTGAGGGCCTCTTTTTCCATAGAAAATACTTCGCACAAAGTTGTAAACGAATACCAACTGGGCTAATCCAGCAATAATTGCAAAGACGGTCATGAGTATTTGAACGTTGGTCAATTCATCAAACATAGGGAAGGCAGTATTCTGATAATACCTACGTGGTACCCCAGCCATTCCCACAAAGTGCATGGGGAAGAACACGCCATAGGCACAGATTGCAGTTATCCAGAAATGTACATACCCTAGATTTTTGTTCATCATACGACCTTGGAACATTTTTGGGAACCAGTGATAAACACCAGCAAATAATCCATACAGTGCAGAAATACCCATTACCAAGTGGAAGTGAGCCACAACGAAATACGTATCGTGAACGTTAATATCCAATGTACTATCCCCCAAGATAATTCCGGTTAAACCACCTGTAATAAAGGTAGAAACCAAACCAATTGAAAATAGCATTCCTGGATTCAATTGCAGATTCCCCTTCCATAGAGTGGTTATGTAATTAAATGCTTTTACAGCTGATGGAATCGCAATCAACAAGGTAGTAAAGGTAAATACCGAACCTAGAAAAGGATTCATTCCTGAAATAAACATATGGTGCCCCCATACAATTGTAGATAAGAAGGCAATTGCCAAAATGGACGCTACCATCGCACGGTATCCGAAAATCGGTTTTCTTGCATTGGTCGACATTACTTCAGAAGTAATCCCTAATGCCGGTAACAATACAATATATACTTCGGGGTGACCTAAGAACCAGAACAAATGCTCATAAAGTACTGGAGAACCTCCTTGATAATGCAATACTTCTCCTTGAATAAAAATATCAGATAAGAAGAACGATGTACCAAAACTTCTATCCATAATCAATAACAAGGCTGCTGATAATAACACTGGGAATGAAATCACACCGATAATAGCCGTTACAAAAAATGCCCAAATAGTCAAAGGCAAACGTGTCATAGACATCCCCTTTGTTCTCAAATTAAGTACCGTAACGATATAGTTCAAAGAACCTAATAATGAAGATGCGATAAAAATCGCCATGGATACCAACCATAGGGTCATACCAGCTCCAGAACCAGGTTGAGCCATAGGCAATGCACTCAATGGTGGATAAATAGTCCATCCTGCTGCTGCAGGCCCTGCTTCAACAAACAAGGAAATCACCATGATAACCGAAGAAATGAAGAACATCCAATAGGATAGCATGTTCAAAAAGCCTGAGGCCATATCCCTTGCTCCTATCTGTAACGGAATAAGTAAATTACTAAACGTACCACTCAACCCTGCTGTTAACACAAAGAATACCATAATGGTACCATGAATGGTTACCAATGCCAAATAGATATCGGCATCCATTACTCCATCAGGAGCCCATTTCCCCAAAAGTGTTTCAAAAATTGGAAAAGACTCGCCAGGCCATGCCAACTGCATTCGGAATAATAGAGACATAGCAATACCAATGAAGCCCATTATAAGGCCCGTGATAAGGTATTGCTTAGCAATCATCTTATGGTCTTGACTGAATATGTATTTAGTTACAAAAGTTTCTTTGTGGTGATGGCCATGATCGTCGTGTGCATGATCATCTACGTGGGCTGGTGCATGTGCCGTTACAGACATAACCTAATTTTTAATTATTTATTTTTCTTTTTCTAGCTTCTATAAAGATATTAAGGATTTACGGAAACTGTCTCCTTAAATGTCATTTGTTCCGCCATCCACTTATTAAATTCTTCTTCGGTCTCAACAATTATCTTCATTTGCATGTTGTAGTGGGATTTTCCACAAATCTTATTACATAACAATACATAATCGAATTCCCAAGGGTCTGAATCAGGTCTTCCCTCTGCAGCCCACTTTGCTCTTAGTGCGTTTGTTCGCTTTACCTTGTCAACCACATCAGGATTCAATCGAATCTCTTCCGTGGTCACCGTAGGGGTAAACGAAAATTGCGTAATCATTCCTGGAACACAGTTCATTTGAGCTCTAAAGTGAGGCATATATGCCGAATGCAAAACGTCTTGTGAACGCATCATAAAGTTAACCTTTCTCCCGACAGGAAGATGCAATTCTTTTACAATAACATCATCCGAGGCGTTGGGGTCAGACTCATCCAATCCTAATACGTTTGCTCGGTCAATATCAATCAATCGAACACTTGCATCTCCCAATACATTATCATCTCCTCCATAGCGTGCGGTCCAATTAAATTGCTGAGCATATAGTTCTACGATTAAAGGGTCATCTTCGTCATTGACATCCATGATATTGGTCCAAGTGTATAATCCCCAAAGAATCAATCCCGCCAATACAATAACGGGGATAATCGTCCAAATAAACTCAAGACGATCATTGTCTGCAAAGAAAAGAGCCTTTTTCCCTTTTTCCCCGCGGTATTTGTATCCAAAATAGTGCAACAATGCCTGTGTGATAGTTTGGACGAAAAAGATGATGGCAAAGGACACCCACATCAATTGATCGTACTCACCTCCATGGGCAGAAGACGCTTCTGGAAGAAGTACTTTGGAATATTTTGCAAAACTGAAAATGGTGATTCCGTAAATAAAAATAAGGAATCCGAACAGTAGATAACCGTTGTATTTGTTGTCCGAGTCGGAGGCAATTTCAGCCGTAGCCTGCTCTGTTTTGAGTTGTGACAATTCAAAAATCTTGGTCATCTGCCAGATGGCGATGGCTACCAGGACTAAAACGGTCAATGTTAATAATGCAGTCATTGTTATCTATCTAGTAACTTAATCGTATTAATAATGAAATTGTCTACTTTCTTCAATAAGTGGGTTACGCTTAGGCTGTAATGGTACTTTGGTAAGGGTATTAAACACCCAGAACACAAATAGGCCTCCAAAAAACAAAATACCTCCAATTTCTGGCAAACCAATATACCACTGATCACCAACTGTAGCAGGCATCACCATATTGTATACATCCAAATAGTGACCAAACAGTACTACGATACCGGCCATAATCACAAACCAATTCACACGCTTGTAGTCACTGTTCATCAACACCAATAATGGGAAAATGAAGTTCATGACCAACATTCCGAAGAATGGAAGCTTATAATCTTGGAAACGTGCTACGTAGTATGTTACCTCTTCAGGGATGTTTGCATACCAAATCAACATAAATTGGGAAAACCATAAGTAGGTCCAAAAAATGCTAATGGCAAACATGAATTTGGCCAAGTCATGAATATGACTATCATTCACTTGTTCCAAATATCCCTTTGATTTTAGGTAAATCGTGATAATTGCAATAGTTGTAATACCTGAAACAAACATACTTGCGAATACATACCATCCAAATAAGGTACTGAACCAGTGAGGGTCCAAACTCATAATCCAATCCCAAGACATCATGGATTCAGTAATTAGGTAGAATACCAAAAAGGCTGCTGACCATCTAAAATTCTTGACAAAATTGGAATTATCATCGGATTCATCTTGAGCGAGAGACAATTTTCTAGAGTATTCACGATAGAAAATCCAACCTCCCAAGAAAATAGCCGCTCGTACCAAGAAGAAAGTTGGATTTAAATATCCCGCTTTCCCTTGCAATAATTTATCGTGCGCTACCGTATCGGCATCCATCCATACGAACATATGGTTCATATGAAGAACAGACAATACCAAGATTACAAATACTATAATACCTCCTGGGACCAAATAGGCCGTTATTCCTTCCATAACACGGAAAAGTAAAGGTGACCAACCCGCTTGAGCAGCACGTTGTATGGCATAGAAAGCTAAAACACCCAATGCAATCATAAAGAAGAAAAACGCAGCAACGTACAATGCAGCCCAAGGTCTATTTTGTAGTTGATGTAATACATGTTCATCATGTGAAGCATGCGATTCTCCATGGGCGGCATTTTCTCCATGAGAAGCACCATGCCCAGACTTATCCATATACTCTTTTTCACCTTCCGCTCCGTGGTGACCAGCCTCTTCACCATGACCTCCCCCATGTCCGTCGTGGCCATGCCCGTGAGCTGAGGCAACCATGGCCTTAGCTTCCTCCACGTTGCTAGGCGCTGTAAGAAAGCCTGTTGCAAGACATATCAATCCGACAGCCATTGCAATGTAGGAACCCAGTTTTAATCTATTTGAAAACGTGTACATAGTCTGCTATCCAATTATTTTGTTAGGTCTTGTTTTAATTTCATCACGTATTCAGCCACTTGCCACAATTCGGTCTCATTTTCCATTTGGGAGGCATAAGATCCCATGGAATTCAGTCCATAATACATGGTGTGGTAAGTGCTACCTACAGTTATGTTTCGTGCCACATCATCATAGCTAGGCACACCCAATATTTTTTCACGCTTTACCAAAGTCCCTTGACCAGCACCTTTGTTCCCGTGACAAATAGCGCAATAAACGTCATACAATTCTTTTCCTTTGGCTAAGTTGGCCTCCGTATCCAAGGAGTCTAAAGGGCTTGGTTGCAATCTTGCCAACTCCTTACCTTCAATAGTGTTATCAAACTCGTATGGTAAGGTCTCACGTGAAATTGTATTTTCCGGTGGCAACATAGCTTCAGTCCCCTGAGGAAACAATCCATTGTCCACACCTTCATACGTTTCATACCCTACTGATTCATACATATTTGGCATGTATTGGTAATTTGGACTGTTCTTATTGAAACATGAGCTCAATAAGAGAACAAAAGCCAAAACAGAAAGTACTTTACCAAAAGTTTTAATCATCATATTACTTTTTTTTGGGAACATGAACTTCAACAGCTCCAGTTTCCAACAATAAATCTTTTAACGCTTGTTCGTCATTACCTACCTCTACTTCCACCAAAAAATGGTCGTCGGTGGTTCTAACATCAGGGTTTTCCGCTTTTTTAAAAGGCCACATTCTACTTCTTAAGTAAAACGTAATTACCATCAAGTGAGCTGCAAAAAATACAGTCATCTCAAACATAATAGGCACAAAAGCTGGCATATTATCTAAATAGCTAAAGCTTGGCTTACCCCCAATATCTTGAGGCCAGTCCTCAATCATGATGTAATTCATCATAACAATAGCTACGGTAAGACCCAAACATCCATACATAAAAGCGGTAATTGCAATACGTGTATCCGCAAGTCCCATTGCTTTTTCCAAACCATGCACTGGAAAAGGCGTATACACCTCTTCTATGTGGTATTTTTCAGAACGAATCTTTTTGACAGCGTTCATTAACACGTCATCGTCGTTGTAAATCGCTTTGAATGTTGTTGCTGCCATGATTACTTATCTAAATTGATTAATCCTTTCGCCTGTCCCGCCCAATCGTCGCGTTGCGCCCTTCCTGGGAATGAACCCGTAATGGAATCCAATAGGTTATATTCTTTTTCAGTCATCTTACTCACCTGTAAGAAGGAGAAAATCCCAATCTTATTCAATGTCCTTTCCATTAAAGGACCAATACCTTTTACCTTTTTCAAATCATCAGGAATTTGCTTATCCGAATCAAAGCTCCCAATTGAGCTAAGCAACTGCATCACCGGGGCTCCAGTGAAACCACCAGCAACTTCAGTCTCTTCCGCAACCTCTTCTTCGACATCCACTTCTATAATGACCCCATTGGTAGGCTTGGTATACAAAGGTTTTCCCTGGTCACGAAGTACTTTAAAGCGCTCACCTGAAGATTTCAATATTGATTTTACCTCTGCCTGCGCTATTACAGGGAATGTCCTGGAATACAAAAGGAACAATACAAAGAAGAATCCGATGGTTCCAATAAAGATTCCAACATCCACAAAAGTCGGAGAGAACATTGTCCAAGAAGATGGCAAGTAGTCTCTGTGCAGAGAGGTTACGATAATCACGAAACGCTCAAACCACATTCCGATATTTACCACAATTGAAATGAAGAAGGAGAACATAATACTAGTTCTTAGTTTCTTGAACCACATAAATTGTGGCGAGAATACATTACACGTCATCATAGACCAGTATGCCCACCAATAAGGTCCAGTTGCTCTATTCAAGAATGCATATTGTTCATATTCCACCCCAGAATACCAGGCGATAAAAAGCTCCGTGATATAGGCGCAACCAACAATGGAACCTGTAATCATGATTACAATGTTCATCAACTCAATATGCTGCACGGTAATGTATGCTTCAAGACTACACACCTTTCTCATAATGATAAGAAGCGTGTTTACCATAGCAAATCCTGAGAAAATCGCACCCGCAACGAAATACGGTGGGAAGATGGTGGTATGCCATCCTGGAATTACCGATGTGGCGAAGTCAAAGGATACAATGGTGTGTACCGAAAGTACAAGTGGTGTAGCTAAACCAGCAAGTACCAAAGATACTTCCTCGAATCGCTGCCAGTCTTTGGCCCTACCTGTCCATCCGAAGCTTAACAGACTGTATATTTTCTTTTGAAATGGCTTTATCGCCCTATCACGGATCATGGCGAAATCAGGCAACAATCCTGTCCACCAGAAAACTAAGGAAACAGATAGATAAGTAGAAATCGCAAATACATCCCATAGCAATGGTGAGTTGAAATTCACCCAAAGTGAACCGAACTGGTTAGGGATAGGCAATACCCAATAGGCCAACCATGGACGACCCATGTGAATAATAGGGAACAAACCTGCCTGGATTACCGAGAAGATGGTCATCGCCTCAGCTGAACGGTTAATGGCCATTCTCCATTTTTGTCTAAAAAGGAGAAGTACAGCAGAAATCAAGGTACCTGCGTGACCAATACCTACCCACCATACGAAGTTGGTAATATCCCAAGCCCAGTTTACCGTTTTATTGAGACCCCAGACCCCGATTCCGGTTGATACCGTATAAATGATACAACCTAGACCCCATAAAAAGGCCACCAAGGCGATACTGAACACAATCCACCAGTGCTTATTGGCCTTTCCCTCTACAGGACGGGCAATGTCCACGGTTACATCATGGTATCCCTTATCTCCCAGTACTAGGGGCTTTCGAATAGGTGCTTCGTAATGCGACGCCATAATTTATTTAGTTACTTTCTTATTTATTGATTAAGCCTCGTTTGTATTTCTAACCTTTACTTGATAAACCACGTTAGGTTTAGTTCCAACATGCTCAAGCAAGTGATAGGCTCTCTTGTCTTTCACCAATTCGGAAATTGGACTGCCCTCTTCATTTACATCTCCAAAACGCATAGCCCCCGATGAACAAGCGGCAGAACAAGCACATGCATCATTAAACTCGCCTTTAGCCACCGGTCTTCCTTCACGCTTAGCCTTCAAAATAACTGCTTGAGTAGATTGAATACAGAAAGAACACTTCTCCATAACCCCACGTGATCTTACCGTAACATCTGGATTAATAACCATTTTACCCAAATCGTTGTTCATATTGAAATCAAACTCGTCATTGTTGCTGTACAAGAACCAGTTGAAACGACGTACTTTATACGGGCAGTTATTTGCGCAATATCTGGTACCCACACAGCGGTTGTATGCCATATGGTTTTGACCCTGTCTACCATGTGATGTTGCGGCAACCGGGCAAACTGTTTCACAAGGTGCGTGGTTACAGTGCTGACACATTACAGGTTGGAATGCAACCTGTGGATTAATGGAAGGATCTTCCATTTGACCAAATCCGCCAAGCGAACCATTATCGCCAAATAGGCCATCCATTCCATCTTTCTTGTCGTTATCTGCCTCAAACGTATCTTCTGAAGAATAATATCTATCAATCCGCAACCAGTGCATATCTCGAGATAAACGCATTTCACGTTTACCAACTACGGGAACATTGTTCTCAGCATGACATGCGATTACACAAGCACCACATCCTGTGCAGGCATTTAAATCAATAGATAGATTAAAATGATGCCCGATGGAACGGTCAAATTCCTGCCATAAATCTGCATCAGGAGAGGTTACTGGTATTTCTTGGTGATCTAAAGACACTTCCGGCATTTTATTCCAAACATGGCTGTCTTTAGTATTGAATATCTCAAGGGTGGTTTCTTTGATGATATCTCCCCTTCCCATGAGCGTATTGTGCAACTGCACACAAGCAAACTCGTGCATACCTGCAGTCTTCTCAATACTTACCGATTGTATCTCGGTAAAGTTTTTATAAAGTGAAAACGCATTTACTCCAGTAGCCATTTCGGCTTTCATGCCTGCCTTTCTTCCATACCCAAAGGAAAGACCGACTGTTCCCGGAGCTTGACCTGGCTGAATGATTACAGGTATGTTTTCGAGAACGGTTCCGTCCACTGTCAATTTTACATAGCTACCATCCAAACCACCATTGGCTACGTTTTCATTCTCCAATCCCCAATTTTGGGCATCAGCTTTGGATACCGTTACATAATTGTCCCAAGACACTCTCGATATTGGATCAGGGAACTCTTGCAACCATGGATTTGTAGCTTGTTTTCCGTCGCCCATCCCCACCTTAGGATATAGAATCAATTCGGTTTCGCTACCGGTAGCATTTACTAAAGAACGTACCGCCGAAGCGATTGGCGCTACACCAATTTGTGCTTCATCAGAGTCTTCTTCCGTAACTGCAGGTTCACCTTCTTCAATAGCTGTAGGAGCAGAAGCAAACACCCCATCTTGGAGTGCTTTGTTCCAACTTTCGCCTTGAAGTATATCATCATCCCAAGTTTGTCGGATGTAATCATAATATGTTGCATCACTACCCATCCAAGTGAGGAGGGCAGACTGAAATTGTCTTGTATCGAACAGCTCGCGTATAGCAGGTTGCATTAAGCTGTAGTGTCCTTTTTTGATTTCTACATCACCCCAAGATTCCAAATAATGTGATGAAGCGGCAACATACTTTGAAGCTTGAGCAGTTTCATCATTATTGAATGAAAAGCTTACCGACACATCAACCTTATCCAATCCAGAAACAAATTCGTCCGCATTGGGCAATGTGTAGGCTGGATTAACTCCATCCATTATCAAGGCACCTACCCTTCCTGCATTCATATCAGCAATCAATTTGCCCACTTTGGCCGTATCTCCCTGTCGGAGGTATTTTGGATTTTCCGCATCAAATGCGTCACTAGCCAGCATCTTGTTGATAGCCAAAACCACCATCTGTGCATTGACATCATTTAATCCAGTGACCACTACAGCCTTACTTCCAGCTTTTCTAATATGAGCTGCAAGGTTATCTACAGCAGGGTCCACATCTGATGTTCCACCACCAACATTGCTCCCGTTCAACTTTCCATAAAGCTTAGCTAAAGCAATTTTTTGTTGGGCTGAAGTCATCGGATAGCGTTTGTCAGCATTTGCGCCGGACAAAGACATGTTTCCTTCCAACTGGATGTGCTTGGACATCTTACCATTTTTAGGAACACGACCTTTTGCATACCCATGGTCATATCCGCCACCTTGCCAGTCGCCCAAAAAGTCAGCCCCGAAAGAGATTATCAGCTCTGCTTTTTCGAAGTCATAATCTGCCAATGCTCTTTCACCATACATTGCTTTAAAGGCATTCAGAGCGGCATCTTCAGAAATGGCATCGTAAACTACGTGATTTGTATTTGGGTATTTTTCTTTGAATTCAGCAATTAATCGAGCCGTAGATGGACTCGCATAAGTTTGCGTCAACAAAGCAATTTGTTTGTTTGAATTGGCCAAACTTCCCAATTTGGCACGTACAGTAGCGTCAAGAACTTTCCACTCAACGGGCTCACCGTTAGCAGACGGACCTTGAACACGGGTACTATCATATAAAGTCAATACCGACGCGTTCACTCGGGCATTGGCACTTCCATTTACCTTGGCATCTGTATTGTTCTCAATCTTAATGGGTCTACCCTCCCTTGTTTTAATCAATACACTGGCAAAGTCGTATCCATCCGCTATGGTTGTGGCATAGTAATTGGCTACTCCTGGAACAATATTGTCTGGCTGGAAAA
The DNA here is from genome assembly GCA_039184805.1 of Bacteroidota bacterium. Classification (GTDB taxonomy): domain Bacteria; phylum Bacteroidota; class Bacteroidia; order Flavobacteriales; family Flavobacteriaceae; genus Flagellimonas. The sequence continues at coordinate 59,719 of JBCDAX010000015.1, forward strand.
CATAGGGAATTGATTTATGCACTGGGCCCTCACAGGCAACCATTGCAGCGGCGGCGGTACTAAAGCCCATGTACTTCAAAAAGTCCCTACGGTTTGTACTTGAGTTGGATAAGCTTTCTTTATCTCCTAAAAACTCGTCAACCGGAATAGGTTCCGTGAATTCGTTTTGTCTTAGCGTCTCAACAATGGAATCATTCGGATTTAATTCCGCTTCGCTCTTCCAATATTTCTTGTTTGATGCCATACGATATCTCTAAGATTTATCTTCTTTTGGTTAATAGTGACACTTTCCACATTCCAGACCACCCATCATAGCAGCGGTCAATTCCTCAACACCATACTTCTTGGAAAGTTCAGCGTGGATAGCTTCGTAATACTCGTTTCCTTCAACTTTGATATTTGTCTCTCTGTGACAATTGATACACCAACCCATGGTCAAAGGGGAATATTGATACATAATTTCCATCTCTTCAACAGGACCGTGGCATGTTTGGCATTCGATACCTGCAACTGATACGTGCTGTGAGTGATTGAAATATGCAAAGTCAGGGAGGTTGTGAATTCTGACCCATTCTACTGGTTGGGACTCTCCAGTATAGCGCTGGTTTTCCTCATCCCATCCAACTGCTTTGTACAACTTCTTGATTTCAGCAGTGTAAAATTCGTTTGTGTATCCATTTGCCAAATCCTCAGCACTTGGCCCTTCTGGATTGCCAGTATATTCGTAAATGGATTTGTGACAGTTCATACAAACATTCAAAGAAGGGATTCCCGAATGCTTGGACACTCTAGCTGAAGAGTGACAGTATTTACATTCAATTTTATTATCTCCGGCGTGGATTTTATGAGAGTAGTGTATTGGCTGAATTGGCGCATAACCCTGATCGACCCCAACTTGCATCATCCATCCGTAAGCGAAGTATGCGCTGGCCAAAAGTAAAAAGATAGCGCTTACCAAAACCAAAAACTGATTTTGTGCAAAGGCTTTCCAAAGTGGCAAGCCTTTTTCTGCTTTCGCCTTTTCCAATACCACACCATTGGCCTCTGCTATTCTCCTTAGGGTGTTGTTAACCAAAATCAACATCACCACCAATAGACCGAACACCAAGGCTAAAGCTCCAAGAATAATTTCATTGGAAATCCCGCCTGAGGCTTCTGTAGTACCACCGTCAGTTGTAGCTACCGCAGTTGCTGCAGGGGCAGGAGGTGGAGCGGCCGTATAAGCCAAAATATCATCTATGTCTTGATTGCTGAGCGTAGGAAAAGCTGTCATGGCAGCTTGGTTGTACTCCGCATATATCTTGTTTGCATAGGCATCGCCAGATGCAATCATTCCAGCGCTATTCTTAATCCATGCATACAACCATTCCTTGTCCAATCCCTCGTCTTCGTACAGCCTGGTTTCCACGTTGGCCAAAGCTGGACCTGTCATTTTTCGATTCAAGGCGTGACATGCCGCACAGTTTTGATTGAACAACTGCTTCCCTTTGGCGGCATCACCTCCAGCAGCACTGGATTCCTCTACAGCAGTTTCTTCTGCCGCAGCTTCCTCTTGCGCATAAAATGAAGTTGAAAAAAGTAGGAAAGAAAGACCTAAAGCTTTTACTAATAGTTGGCGGTATAAAACCTTTTTCATACTTACGTAATTTCTGTCGAAATTTTTGGTACGGTTTTTTCTACTTTACGGCAATAAAGAGAGAGTTTCTCCGTATTAAAAATTGGACACAAAAGTAAGACATAGCGCGATTTTTTGAAATGTTAAGGGATTTATAAACCATAATTTATAACTATTCTAAATAATAAGGTCGCCACTTGTTTAAATATTAAAAAATTACATTTGTGTGCGTGCTAAATTTTATTAAAACTCCATTTTATGAAAAGTCTAGTGTTTTTAGGGTTTGTAACGGTTTTCAGTGTTAGTGTTTGTGCCCAAAATGGTAGTATCACTATTGAACAAGATCCTAAAATTGATGAGTTGTTAAAAATGTATGCAAACGTCAATTCAAAGGCCGAATTTTATCAAATTCAAGTGGGTTTTGGGAGCTATCAGAAAGCTCAAAATTTAAAGACACAAGTGGAACAAGACTTCCCAGATTGGTACTCAAAAATTGAATTTGAATCTCCAACATATAGGGTACGATTGGGTAAATTTAGGACCCAATTGGAAGCGGAACGGAAGTACTTGGAAGTACGAAAAAAGTATCCCGATGCGATGCTTTTAAAACCCGAAAAAAAGAAAGAAAAATAAAAAAACCCGCTTGAGCGGGTTTTCTTTTTTATAGTGTTTTCTTAACTGCGACTTCTTGGAAGGCTTCAACGATATCGCCTTCTTTAATGTCATTGTAGTTCTTTACCTGAAGTCCACAATCATATCCTTTCGAAACTTCCTTGACATCATCTTTAAATCGTTTCAGTGACGCCAATTCTCCTGTTAGGATGACCACACCGTCCCGTATCAAACGAATCTGGGAGTTTCTGAAAATCTTTCCACTGGTGACCATACATCCAGCAATAGTACCAATCTTGGATATCTTGAAGGTTTCCCGTATCTCGGCATTACCTGTAATCTCTTCCTTAATTTCAGGAGATAGCATACCTTCCATCGCATCCTTCAAGTCATTTATGGCATCATAGATGATGGAATACATACGGATATCGATTTCCTCACGATCGGCAACAGCTCTTGCATTACCCATAGGTCGTACGTTAAATCCAATAATTATCGCATCAGAGGCACTCGCCAACAATACGTCTGATTCCGTAATGGCACCAACTGCTTTGTGGATAATATTCACCTGAATTTCATCTGTAGACAATTTTTGGAACGAGTCTGTTAAGGCTTCCACAGAACCATCCACATCCCCTTTCAGAATAATGTTCAATTCTTTAAAGTCACCCAATGCAATTCTTCGTCCAATTTCATCCAAGGTGATATGACGTTGCGTACGTACTGATTGCTCACGTTGCAATTGCGATCGCTTTGCAGCAATTTGCTTAGCTTCACGCTCATCATCCAAAACATTGAATCTATCACCCGCTTGTGGCGCGCCATCCAAACCAAGAATAGATACCGGAGTAGCTGGCCCGACATTTTTAATGTCTTTACCTCGCTCATCCTGCATGGCCTTCACTTTTCCACTACATGTACCTGCCAAAACGTAATCTCCAATAGCAATGGTTCCTGTTTGAACCAATACTGTGGAAACGTATCCCCTACCTTTATCCAAGAAAGCTTCTACGACAGTTCCGGATGCCAATCTATCTGGATTCGCTTTAAGCTCCAACAACTCTGCCTCCAATAATACTTTTTCCAAAAGCTCATTTACACCTTGACCTGTTTTGGCCGAAATGTCATGGGATTGGATTTTACCACCCCAATCTTCAACCAATAGGTTCATGGCAGCAAGACCTTCTTTAATCTTATCAGGATTTGCCGTTGGCTTATCTATCTTGTTGATTGCGAATACAATAGGAACACCAGCTGCTTGAGCGTGACTGATAGCTTCTTTTGTTTGAGGCATGATATCATCATCCGCCGCAACTACAATAATCGCAATATCCGTAACCTGTGCACCACGAGCACGCATCGCCGTAAAGGCTTCGTGACCCGGAGTATCGAGGAACGTGATTTTCTGACCATCTTCCAAGGTAACACCATAGGCACCGATATGCTGGGTTATTCCACCACTCTCACCGGCAATTACATTTTCTTCACGGATGTAATCCAGTAAGGAAGTTTTACCGTGATCAACGTGACCCATTACAGTCACAATGGGTGCTCTCGGTTTTAAATCTTCAGGAGCATCTTCAACTTCTTCAATTGATTCCTCAATCTCAGCAGTTACAAATTCCACTTGATAACCAAATTCATCTGCAACGATGGAAAGGGTTTCTGCATCCAGCCTTTGGTTCATGGTCATCATGATTCCCAAAGACATACAAGCCGAGATAATTTCGGTTGTGGATACGTTCATCATGGTTGCCACCTCGTTTACAGTAACAAACTCGGTAACTTTAAGGGTCTTGCTTTCCAGTTCTTGCAACTCGAGATCCTTTTCAGTCTGCTGTCTGTGCTGATCTCTTTTCTCCCTTCTATACTTGGCTCCTTTTCCTTTATTGGTCTTTCCTTGGAGTTTCTCAAGGGTTTCCCGTACCTGCTTTTGTACTTCTTCTTCTGTAGGTTCTACTTTGGGAGCCGTACTTCGTTGTCCTCCTCTTCTATTTTGGCCGTTGCCTCCTCGATTATTGTTGCGATTGCCTCCAGGTTGGGGACCTGTTTTGCTTACAATTCGTTTTCTCCGTTTTTTTCTATCCGAAGCATTATCTGTGGAAGCGCCTTCTTTCTTAGTTTCCTCCTTCTTTTTCTTCGGTCTTTCAAATTTGGACAAATCAATCTTGTCCCCAGTAATTTTAGGACCAGAAAGCTTTTTGTACTGCGTTTGGATGGTTTCCGAATCCTTTTCACCTTCCACATCCTGAGGTGTTTCCTCGGTTTTTGCTTGGGTTTCCTGCGCCTTTTCCTCTACCTTGGGAGTTTCAACTTCTGCTTTGGGGGTTTCCTCTGCCTTTACTTCATCTTCCTTTTTGACTTCTGCCTCAGGTTCTGGAACTGAAGGTTTCTTATCCAGCTCGATTTTACCTACGGTTTTAGGTCCAGAAAGCTCTGCTTTGGCTTTAATCACTTGGCTTTCGGCGTTTCTACGTTCTCGGGCCAAACGACGTTCTTCCTGCTCCTGTTCCATTTGGATGCGCAAGGCTTCCTTTTCCTTTCGCTTTTCTTCCCCTACTTCCTTGGAAGCAACTTTCTTACTCTTGTCCGTCTGGAATTCATCCAACAAGACCTGATACACCTCATCACTAATTTTAGTGGTTGGACGTGCTTCAATATCGTGACCTTTGGAAGCCAAATGGTCAACAGCTCTATCCAATGAAATGTTCAGCTCTCTTAGAACTTTATTAAGTCGTATTGTTGGGTTTCCTGCCATATATACTTTTTCCTTCCCGAAAATTCGGTGCTAATATACTAGTTTAATCTTCAAACTCTTCCTTGAGGATACGAACTACGTCGTATACCGTTTCGTCTTCCAAATCGGTACGCTTTATCAAATCCTCAACATCTTGTTCCAGCACGCTACGTGCCGTATCCAATCCTATTTTCTTGAACTCCTCAATTACCCAGCCTTCAATCTCATCTGAGAACTCGGTCAATTCCACATCTTCCTCTACGCCTTCACGGAACACATCGATTTCATAACCAGTAAGTTGGCCAGCCAACCTAATGTTGTGACCACCACGACCAATGGCCTTCGAAACTTCCTCTGGCTTTAGATACACCTGAGCGGTTTTCTTCTCATCATTTAGTTTGACAGAAGATACCCTTGCTGGACTCAAAGCTCTTGTTACCATCAATTGTGAATTGTTGGTCCAATTAATGACATCAATATTCTCATTCCCCAATTCACGAACTATACCATGAATTCTGGAACCTTTCATTCCCACACAAGCCCCAACCGGGTCAATTCTATCATCATACGAATCGACAGCCACTTTGGCCTTTTCACCAGGAATGCGAACTGCTTTTTTAATGGTTATCAAACCGTCGAAAACTTCTGGGATTTCCTGGAAGAACAATTGCTCCAAGAAAAGTGGCGAAGTTCTGGACATGATAATTGCGGGTTTGTTCCCTTTTAATTCCACACTTTCAATTACACCACGCACATTATCTCCTTTTCTAAAGAAATCCGAAGGTATTTGTTTTTCCTTTGGAAGGATTATCTCATTCCCTTCATCATCCAACAGGATGATTGCTTTATGACGAATATGGTGTACTTCAGCAGTATAAATCTCACCTTCCAAGTCTTTAAATTGCTTGTAGATGGTGGTGTTATCGTGTTCATGAATCTTGGAAATCAAATTTTGACGTAGAGCCAAGATGGAGCGACGTCCCAGATCCATAAGTTTAACCTCTTCAGAAACATCTTCGCCCACCTCAAAATCAGGCTCAATCTTTCTTGCTTCGCTCAATGAAATCTCTTCATTGGGTTCCTCTACGGCACCATCCTCTACCACAATTCGGTTTCTCCAAATTTCCAAATCTCCTTTATCCGGATTGATGATGATATCGAAATTCTCATCAGAACCGAATTTCCGCTTTAAGGCACTTCGGAACACTTCCTCCAAAATTGCCATTAGGGTAACCCTATCAATAAACTTATCGTCCTTAAATTCCGAAAAGGATTCGATGAGCGCTAGGTTTTCCATTTTTGAACTACATTAAAATTTTAATACAACTTTTGCTTCTTCAATATCAGAAAACACAATATCCTGTTGTTTCTGAACCGTAACTTTTCCCTTACCAACGGGTTTTGGCTCTCTGGCCTTCCATTCAAGGGTAATATGTGCTTCTGTAACTTGGGCCAGGTTTCCTTCAAACTCGTCACTTGATGTTCTCACCTTTAATTTACGGCCTACGTTCTTTTTAAATTGTCTAGGCAGTTGGAGGGGTGATGTCGCTCCTGCCGAAGTAACCTCCAACGAAAAATCTTCTTCCTCCCTGTCCAAATTATGCTCAATGGCACGGCTAATATCCATGCAATCTTTCAGGTTAACACCTTCATCCCCATCAATCACTACCTTAATGGTGTTGTCCCCACCCACGGTAAAATCAATCAAAAACAAGGAAGGATGCTCTTCCAATGCTTTATTCAATAATTCCGTGACCTTTTCCTTCAACATAAAACTGAGTAATAAAAGAGGGGACTCGAAGTCCCCTCATGAATACTATTATCCGTTCAGTGGTGCAAATATATAAATAAAACGCCTTAGTACAAAAAGTTCAAAGCCGTAATATCATTACTGTTAAACTCACCATCTACCCCGCTGTTAAAGCAAGCCAACATAAGTGATGTTGGGTCAAAGCCTGTAGGTGTTCCAGGAATTGGATTCGCCCCAAAAGGAGCCACACCCTCGTTGACGTTTTCACCGCAACTTTGCCTACTAAACCAATCCGTGTGTCTAAACCCTACGGAATGCCCAATTTCATGGGTAATCACATGTTCGTTGACATTGGTGGAGAATCCACTCAGTCCATAGATTTGTATAAACTTATTTGGATTTCCAGCACTTGGAAAACCAGCTACGCCACCACTTCGGCCAGGATTATTGATGGTATTGTTGTATACCACCATGTCTTTGTCACCAAAATTGGTCCCGAACGTCAGATTGAGCCGTATACTTAGGTTTAGGCGATTGTAGTTATTTACGGCCCATTGTAGCGCAGTACGTTCTTTACTTGACAAGGCAAAGGGACTGCCTGTATAGCCAATAATGGTCAAGGTTCTTGGGCTCACAAGATTATTGGTATGGTACTGTCCCACAGAGCGATCTAGAGAAGCAATATGGTCATACTGTTCTTTTGTTATGGCAATATCCTCTTCTATTCCATACCGTTGCTCTACCGTACCATCCGGCAGATGGAAATCAATAATTTTTATTTCTCCGACATTAAAATAATTGCTTTTGAGCACATCGGTTACTTCTTCCGTTAGCTCCAATCTTGGAGCTTCGGATACTTCAGCGGTTTCAATACTGTTTTGCGGGGTTGTTTGCGTATCAATGGAGTCCTTGTCACATGCGTTTAGGGCAAAAAGCATGACAAAGGCACCAGATACCATTTTAATTCGTCTCATAAAATGTAGAATCTAGTTACTAAATAGGTTAAAATTCATCAGTAATTTACTACATTTTTTGAAGCTTTTAGCATTTTGTTAACAAATTACAGTAGAAAAGAAATCAACAGTATTCCGATAGGGGCCTTTCCCCTATAAATAATAAAGAGGTAGCCCATACCTAACCAAAGTATAGTCAGCTCCTAAAGTCAGTCTTATTTCCAACCCATTCGATGGAAGGCCATCTGGAAGATATGTGAAGAGGGAGAAACAAACAAAAAGGTTTCAAGAAACCACGACACAACTGCCGTGGTTTGTATTCTTGCTGTGGCTGTACCCACTAGTTACAGACTGGCTACTGAAGAAGTTCTGTTCTTAGAAGGTAAAGAAACCATAACTCCCAAACTAAAATATCCCTCGGAAGTTTGCCGAAATAGATGGCGATACCCAGTATATACATTCAAATTTTGGGTACGCAGGGCATTAATTCGAATACCGGCCAGAGGGACCGGCGTCAGCGCAATGTCATTCGCACCAAGTCCTGCAAAAGTCCAAATTCTCTTGTCGGCTAGGGCATACAAGGCAGAAGCTTCAAAATTTATAAAGTCTCTGTTGTCAAAACCCGCCATGCCTACACCGCCTTGAAAACCAAAATGGTCACCCGTAAATTTGGTATACGTAAACAAACCTTGATTAGAATTTTCCGATAGGGTGCCATCTACTTGTAGTAATCCCCATTCCATTGAAAAATAACCTCCTTCTTGGGCCTTGAGCGATGAAGATAGCACACTGAAAACCCCAAATACTAAAATCACTTTCTTCATAATTTCATCTTTAGTGTTACTAGATTCGGGGGGAAAATCAAAAATAGAAATCATGAGAAAACAAGAGGTGTTTTTATGGAAATCCTCTACCATTCGCACAATTACTCGGCAAAGAACCTGACCGCCCCTAGTTACTAGCGGTTTTCAACTGTTGACAACTAAAAAACCACGACACAACTGCCGTGGTTTGTTTGCTACTCTTACACGAAGTTACCGGATTTAATTAGCAGAAGAGTCACCATCCGCGTTGTTTCAGTAAAACCATGGTGTCCTTTAGAGCAGAAACCACATTTTGAACCTCTCTGCGGTTAAAAACATCCTCTTCCAAATAAAATAGCATTTCAATACAAGAATGAAGGACTAAGGTCAATTCTTCAGGCGAACCATACGAGTCTGTTAAATATTCTGAGAGTTCATTTTGTTTTGTTTGAAAATTTCGCATTAAGCGAAGATAATAAAATGTTTATAAGTGATGTAACTTAAAAGATGTAACATGGGAATTTTTAAAAATTCAGCTTTGTCATCCTTAAATAAGCGTAATGGCAAAAAAACAAGACGATACTCAAAAAGAATTGGACCCTAGAATCCAGGTAATCGCCAAAAAGTTGGAACGCATAAGAGTAGAAAAGGGCTATTCCAGCTATGAAAACTTTGCCATTGAATTTGGTATTTCCCGAATGCAGTATTGGCGCATGGAAAAGGGTACCAATTTTACATTTACCAGCTTGCTCAAAATACTGGATGCCCACAAAATGACACTTAGCGAGTTTTTTAAAGATATTACCTGAAATACCCATTAAAAAAACCACGACACTTCTGCCGTGGTTTGTATGCTTACTCTTCTTTAATAGCACTCGTCGCAGACGAGCGCTAGCGGGAGAAGTCGGGAGTTAACCCATGTTTAATCGATTAAAACACCTTTTACCGCAGATTTATCTATCGGTCCAATAAATCTGGAGTCCTCCGATAGATCCCTATTATCTCCCATAATGAAAATTTTTCCTGGTGGGATTTTATAAGGTCCAAAATTATCCTTATTCCAATTTTCATTATACATTGCCAAAATTACTTCGTCTAGCTCATCTCTCGTACTTACAACTCTTCTTTCATTCAAATTTAGTTCCGAGGCAATCTTATCAGGGATTTTCCAACTTAGTGTATCCTCAGGTTTCATCCACCAATAATTCGTTTCAATTTCTTCCTTATCGATGTCAAGCTTATTCAATTCATTAACTGTAACCTTGTATTCGTGAGCTAATGAGAGATTTTTGTCAAAATTCTCACCATTAACAAATAGTACCCCTTCTTTAATTTCAATAATATCATTTTCCAATCCCACTAATCTATGAATTCGATACTCTGTAAATAGGCTGTCAGGGTATCTAACCTTATAAACCACAAAATCCCCGTTCTCCGGATTCACCAAATTGGTAGAAAAAAGAATCTTACCTTGAGAAAGGCTGGGCTCATTTACTATTGTACGGTTTTTGAAAACAGCAAAAAGGCCGGTAAAAAAAAGTAAAAAGTATATCCCAATAAGAGACCCTAAAACTATCAATACCAAAAGTTGCCGCTTTTTCAATTCTATTGCATTTTAAATTTGATTACAATTTGAGTCAAAAGAAATGCTACTAACCTGGATATCGTTTTTTCATTTTAAAGCACTAGTTTAAATGTTTACTTCGAGTTGAAAGAAAGTGCAGTACTTGATAAAATCCTTGAAATGGTTTCCCTTTTTCTAAAGTTAGCAAATGAATTTGCTCTTCTTTATCCATTAATAAAAGTCGTGTGAATTCATTTTTGTTTTTCACACCAGTTTTATATTCAATATCGAGAGCTAAACTAACCTTTTCAATGTCGGAATGATTTATAGTTTTAATAACAGAATTATCTTGGTATAACAATCTTTTGTTTGTCAATAATACCCAGTTTGCAGAACCTGGATAATACAAAACTACTCCTATTTCATTTTGTTTTATGGGCACAGATAACTTGTCAATGTATTCTTTACTCAAATCAATATCATCAATGATTTTGGTGTATTCACCTTCTTCTCCATTTCTTCGAAATATTGATTTTAATACTGAAGATTTATCACGTTTGACCATGCTTTATCGTAAAGTTTTTTCTAATATAACTCCTTTATTTGTCGGTTGAACAGAATATCCAAATCGTTTCATGACGGCAGGATTTAAAAATGCATCTTTAATAACTGAAGATCCAAATATAGAGATTCTATTTGCTCCAGCTTCCAAAGCTTCCGTTTCTAAAGTACGAATTAAGGACTTGAATGCAACCAAACTTTTTACATCAGTTTCGATAAGAAATACATTTCTAACAAAGGTTTTTTCAATCAAACCTTTTGTGCCATAAATAGAATAATTCCCAATTATCTCGGTTTGACTAAATAGAGCTTGCCTAAACGTCTCCTCACCCATATCAACAATTGCTCTTGTTCCACTTGACCTTACGAATAATGACCCAATACTTCTAAGAGATGCCAACATGAATATAGGAGAATCAATTCCCATGGCACTGATGCGTCCACTATGAGTGACCTTTCCGCCATAGAGTGAATAAGCCTGTATAGACCATCCAACCATAATTTCCATCATTTCATCTGTAAAATTATAGTTGTTTAAAATCTCAATAGAAGCCTTTCCTTGACCAATTGCCCTAATAATCCTTCGAAAACTATTGAAATATTCAGCTTCAGTTTGCCACCCGCTTATACTACTATATATTTCCTTTACAGATGTAACACCTCCTTCCATTCCATCTAAACCATTCATATGATCAATAATCCGAGTCCGTCTTGTTCCCTCTTTAGGAGGATCAGTCTTCTTGCCAATAGAATATCCTCCACCAGAAAACGTACCGTCCCCATTAGTTGTAAATGTGGTACCTGGATGTTTGGAGGCTTCATCTATCAAATCTTGTGTTGAATTAGTGCCACTTGGATCGGTCCAATAAACAGGATTGTTATCAAAAGCCGTATACGTAGACATTGAATGATGTGTTACAGGATCAATACTAGTCCACCTAGCAATAGCTGGGTCATATTGTCTTAACGGCATCTCATAAATATCAACACCTAATGCTTCTTCAAGTTCAATACCATTATACTTCCACTTATTGGCCACACTGTTACCCAATGGTGAAACTGCGGTGTTGTACCCTTTGTGCTTAAGGCCAAAAGGGTAGTAGTTGTTCTCCTCCACAATTTCGGTGGTACCGTTGTTGTCAACATAGCTCAGGCGCACATTGCCCAAATGGTCCTTGTATTGGTACACATAGTCGTACCCGCCGCCGCCATCTGGGGTCACATAGCCCTCAGGGTGGTTAAAGAACTGGAGGCTGCCATTCTCATAAATATGGTTGCCCGCATACTCTGTCATA
>JBCDAX010000016.1:0-70910 GCA_039184805.1 Bacteroidota bacterium
CGGTTTGGTGGATAATTCATATACGGCGGGAGCAAGTATCTCCATTCCCATCATCAATCAAAATTTAAATAATATAAATAGGCAAACGGCCCTTATTCAAAAGGACCAATTGGAAATAAATCGAGATAATTTGGAATTGAACATTTCGGTAAACGTACGAAATGGCGTTCTGAATTTGGTGAACCAAATGTCAAATATCGAACTATCAAAAATATCGGAAGAAACGGCTGCTGAAGCCCTTGATCTTACACAGGCCTCGTATTCTGAGGGTGCTGTAAATATTGTCCAGCTACTGGATGCTCAAAACAACTATTTGAATGCCCAATTGGCCCGAACCAATGCCGTATATAACTTTTTAATCAATGCATTGCAATTAGAACGGTTTATGGGCTACTATTTTATATTGAATACGAAAGAAAAAAACGATGAGTTTAGACAGCGTTTTTTTGAATTTTTAAATACCCAAAATTAATTGACCAAAAGAATCCGAAATATGAAAACTACACAACAACTCGGTTTATTAATGGCACTTGGCCTGATTTTAGTGTCCTGTGGGGGCGAAGAAAAAAAGGAAGAAACCACTTTACGACCTGTAAAGTACATGGAAATTGGGTTTTTAGGAGGCGAAGAGTCAAGAACCTTTAGTGGGACAGCTAGGACCGATAAGATCATTAATCTTAGTTTCAGAAATTCTGGAATTATCACACAATTCGATTTGAAACTTGGGCAAAAAGTAAAAAAGGGACAGTTGTTGGCCAAATTGGACAATGTCCAAGCCCGCTTGGCCTATGAACAATCCATAACACAACTAAACAGTGCCGCGTCGCAAGTGAATACAGCGAAACTGAGTCTCAATAGGATTCGTACCCTTTACGAAAAAGGGAGTACTTCGCTTAGTGATTTTGAGGCCGCCAAAAACTCTTTTAGAAATGCAGAGGAGAGTTATAAATCTGCTAAACGAGGAGTGGAAATTCAGCAAGAACAGATTAATTATGGATATATCTACGCACCTGAAGATGGCACCATTGCGTCCATATCTGCTGAAATTGATGAAAATGTGAGCCCTGGCCAAGCCGTGGCAGTTCTAAATGCCGGTACCGATATGGAAATTACCTTGGGCATTCCAGAAAGTATTATCAACGGGGTAAAACCTGAAATGGATGTGGTTGTAGACTTTACGTCCATAGAAGAGGATGCGTTTAAAGGTAAGGTGTCTGAGGTTGCACCAGCAGTGGATGCGAATACATCAACCTATCCGGTAAGGGTCATTGTAACCAACCCCAGTGATGCCATAAGGAGCGGTATGGCTGCCAATGTGACTTTTGATTTTGGGGATTATGACTCAACCGAAAGTGTACTCGTAGTGCCACCTCATGCCGTTGGCGAGGATAGCAACGGGCGTTTTGTTTTTCTGGTTGAAGGCGAAGGTGAAACAGGTAAAGTCAAGAAGCAGGGTGTACAACTGGGTAATTTGACCGCTCAAGGTTTTGAAGTTACTTCCGGGCTTTCCTCGGGACAACGAATAGCTGTGGCCGGCTTACAAACCCTTTTGGATGGCCAAGAAGTAAGGTTGCAATAAGAACACTATAACCACCAGAATATGAATTTAGCCAAATTCTCTATTGATAAAAATCGCATCACCTTTATGGTGTTGGCCACTATCATTTTGTTGGGTATCAACATGTATTTCAGTTTGTCTCAAGATAGCATGCCGCCCTACACGGTTCGTGTGGCAACGGTGGTTTCACAATTTCCGGGTGCCAGTCCAGAACGGGTAGAGCAACTGGTTACCGATAAGGTTGAAAAAGTAGCGCAAGAACTTCCTGAACTTAAAGAAGTAACAAGCACATCACGTACCGGGCTTTCCGTAGTAAGCGTTTCATTAAAAGACGAAGTTTCACCAGAGACTTTACAATCCGTATGGGATCGATTGCGAAGAAAACTTAATTCAATTCAAGGGCTCCCCTCAGGTGTTGCACCAAATTTAAATGATGATGGTATTGGAGATGTGTATGGTATCGTTGTGGGCTTGACCTCGGATGGATTCAGTTATGCAGAAATGAAGGAATATGCCGATGACATTAAAGATGATTTGATCAAGCTTCAAGATGCTGCCAAAGTGGAACTTGGAGGAGTACAGGAAGAACGGGTGTTTGTGGAGTTTGACAATACCAGATTAAAAGAATACGGTTTATCTGCATCCAGATTACAACAAAGTATAAGCGCCACTAACATTTTAAGTTCAGGAGGTCAGATTAACGTAGGGGATGAACGTATTATTTTGGAACCCACAGGAAATTTTGATTCTGTTGAAGATATTCAAAATATGTTGATTCCAGTTGGCGATGGTTCTCAATTAGTGAAGTTGGGAGATATTACAAAAGTCTCAAAAGGGTATATAGACCCTCCAAATCAAATTGTTAGTGTTGATGGTAAAGGAGCAATTACCATGCACGTAAATCTCAAAGAAGATAAAAACATTGTCTATCTAGGAGAAGCGGTAGATGGAGTTGTGGCTCAATGGCAAAAGCGACTGCCCGTAGGTTTGGAATTGACTAGGGTATCGTCTTTGGATGACTACATCGATGTAAAGGTGAGCGATTTTATGGTGAACCTTATACAATCCATAAGTATTGTATTGATTGTAATGTTGGTATTCCTTGGGTTCCGAACCGGATTTGTCATTGCTAGTCTGATTCCTATTGTAACCATTATGACTTTGATGCTTATGGGCATCATTAATATGGGTCTTAATCAGGTGACCTTGGCTGCCCTCATCATGGCATTGGGTATGCTGGTCGATAATGCCATTGTAGTTGCAGAAACCATTATGGTGAAATTAGAACAGGGGATGGAAAAATACAAAGCGGCAATCGAAGCCTTCTCCGAGCTGTGGATGCCACTGTTGATTTCTACCTTGACCACTTCTGCTGCATTTTTGGCCTTTTACCTTTCTCCAACAACCATGGGTGATATTGTTGGACCTATTTTTGTTGTTATTACCATTGCCTTAATGTCTTCTTGGTTAATTGCATTGACGGTCATTACCATGTTCTGTTATATGTTTCTCAAAGTTGCGCCCAAAGGTGAAAAGAAACCGAGTTTGGTAGATAGAATTATCAATTCCGCTAAGCGGTATTACAAAGATTTAATCTTGCTTGCCTTACGACATAAGTACAAAGTCATAGTGGGAATCTTTTTAGCCTTTTTCCTGTCACTATACGGTTTTGGATACATCCCTTTTATCTTTTTTCCAGACAGTGATAGAAACATGATTACCGTTGACATCAATTTACCGGAAGGCAATAAGATTGAACGTACTACTGAAGTGGTAAACCAGATTGAAGGTTTTATGGCCGATTCCCTTAAGGTCAATGGCGAAAGGGAAAAAGGAATTGTCAGTTGGTCATCCTATATTGGGGAAGGGCCTGAATCATACGATTTGGGATATTCTCCAGATGAAGCCAATTCCAACTACGCTCATATTTTGGTAAATACCACCACTTTTGAAGAAAACGCAGAGATGGTGAGACGACTAGATGCCTATACTTTTCAAAATTTTCCCAATGCCGATATCAAAGTGGGACTTTTAAGCTCTGGTGGGGGAGGCACCCCAATAGAAATCAAAGTCTCCGGACCGGAACCTGACCGGTTAGCCAGTATTGCGGAAAGTGTTAAGCAAAAACTTTCTGGTGTTGCATTTACTAAAAATGTAAAGGACGATTGGGGGCCAAAGAGTAAGAAGTTTTTAATTGAGATTGACCAGAATCGTGCACAGAATGCAGGCATTACCAGTTCTGATATCGCTACATCCTTACAAACGGTTTTAGACGGATTTCAGACTGGAGAATACAGGGAAGATGACAAATCCATTCCTATTTTGATGCGTAGTGGTGATAGCCAACAACAAACGTTGGCATCTTTGGAGACTTTGAACATTTATTCGCAAAATAGCGGAAAAAGTGTACCACTATTACAAGTTGCTTCAATTGTCCCAGCATGGCAATATGCAAAAATCAAAAGGTTGGATATAAAAAGAACCATTAATGTCAGCAGTGAACTACGGGATGGCGGCAATGCATCGGCAATCATGTCCGTAGTAACGCCATGGCTGGAAGAACAAATTGAAGGGGTTTGGCCGGAAGGCTATACCTACCAACTGGGCGGTGATGCAGAACAAACAGCAGAAAATATGGGGCCGATAATAGGCTATCTTCCTATTTCTGGATTTATCATCGTGCTTTTGCTTATCATTCAGTTCAATTCTGTTCGAAAAATGACTATGGTTGTTTTGACCATTCCACTTGGAATTATTGGAGTTGTTGTTGGGCTACTGGTATTTCAAGAAGCCTTTGGTTTTATGCCTTTTTTGGGTGTGATTTCTTTAGCAGGTATCGTTATCAATAATGCCATTGTACTTATCGATCGGATGGAGGTGGAACTGGCAGTTGGGCGAAACGACCAAGACGCTGTCATTGCAGCTTGTTTGCAGCGTTTTCGACCGATATTATTATCTACATTTACCACTATTTTGGGACTATTGCCACTTTATCTTTCAGGAGGGGAAATGTGGGAAGGTATGGCTGTAAGTATTATGATTGGACTATTGTTTGGAACGGTGATAACCTTGCTTTTCATTCCATCACTTTACAGCGCACTCTTTAAGGTCAATTACAAAGGTTACCAATTTGATGAAGCGCTATTGGACGCGTAGTGATGAATCAACAAAACAGAAACGTAAATCTATTTTTCAAGCAGTTGGGGCAGTCCATACTATATTGGACGCTTGCCATGGTTTTCTTTGCCATTTTCAGATATTATGGACTTTCTGAAGAAGAAGGGATAACCACCATTCCACAATTTAATTTTTCCCGAGCACTGTTCATGTTTTTGCTTTTTGGCCTGTTCATTGGAATCGTAAGCGCCACGATAGAGTTCCTTTTGGATAAATACCTTTCAAAAAGAATTTCCATTGGACTTAATCTCGTCATCACCTTTATGATTTATTTCATTTCGATTATCATCTTGTCAACGTTGATTATAGAATTGAGTAATAAGGCTTACGATTTGGGAATTGATAATGATCGTGGATGGTGGATATATGACAAAACCTTTTGGGCCGTAGTGATTTATATGATTTTTGCCGCCTTGATTTTTTCCTCAATACAAATTGCCAATGAAAAGTTTGGGAAGGGGGTTTTTCTAAAAATGCTGTTTGGAAAATACAGGGAACCCAAAGAAGAAAAACGGATTTTTTTGTTTTTGGACCTTAAGTCATCAACTGCAATAGCTGAAGAACTAGGGCATTTAAAGTATAGCCAACTAATTCAAGATTGCTTCTATGATTTAAATGAAATTGTACCCGATTTCGATGCCGAAATCTATCAATATGTGGGTGACGAAGCCGTGTTGTGCTGGCCTTATCAAAAGGGACTTGCCAATAACAATTGCGTCAAACTCTTTTTTGCGTTCAAGAGAAGTCTTTTGGAGAAGAAGGAATATTACATCAACAAATATGGAACTTCACCAGAGTTTAAAGCTGGTCTGCATGGTGGAAAATTGATGGTGGCCGAAGTAGGAGTGGTAAAAAAAGAAGTTGCCTATCATGGTGATGTAATCAATACTTCCGCACGAATACAGGCGGAATGCAATAAGCACAAAGTGCCTATTCTTATATCTGAAGAGTTGCTGAAAGATTTGGGCACAGATGTTTCTTTCAAATCAAGACATTTAGGTGACGTGCTATTGAAGGGAAAGCAAAAAAAAGTGAATATACACACCCTTATGAGCAATGTTTAAAAAACTGTATCCTAATCGTTTTGAACTTTTTTTGTCTAGTCAGGTTGCCATACTGTTTGGTTCCTTGCTTGTGCCCCCTGCCGTTTTTGAAACCATTCTTGAACCGATATTATTTTTAGTTAACCTTTTGGCAGGAGTTGTTTTGATATCTAGAATGCCAAAACTTATGTGGTTTTGTATCTGCGTTCTGGCACTTAACACCATACTTTTTGGTGTTTCCACAACAATAGGGAATGAATCACGAGACGTAAGCCTTCTTCGATTATCCGGTTATTTTTTGTTTTATGTTTTGGTTACTGTACAGATTATCAAACAGGTTTGGTATGCCGAAAGAGTCAGCAAAAATGTCATTTTTGGATTGACCAGCGGTTATATTTCTTTGGGCCTGATAGGCTTTTTTGTTTTCCTTACCATAGAACTTCTGTTTCCTGGATCATTTCAAGGGGGTGTTTTAGGAGTAAAAGGCTCAACGGATGTATTGGCAGATGAGCTTATGTATTTCAGTTATATCACCCTTATGACCATAGGGTATGGTGATATCCTGCCAACAACCGCTTTGGCACAAAAAGCAACCATTTTAGTAGGATTAATAGGTCAGTTCTATCTAGTGATAATTACTGCGGTAGTAGTGGAGAAGTATATTTCCCATAACAAATAGAAAGGCACTGAATTAGAAAATGTAGTAACTTAAGGGATAATGAAAATCAGGATTAGAGGAAATTCGGTACGGTATAGATTGACTCGCTCAGAAGTGCTCGAGCTTTGCACAAAAGGACAAGTTGAGGAGAAAACGGAGTTTAATGAGTCTTCCTTCTCTTATGCTGTCAAAGTATCGGATAAACATGACGATTTAAACGCTTCTTTTGTTGATGGAGGTATTGTACTCCATATCCCAAAGACACTTTTGGGTGATTGGGACACCAATGAAAAAGTCGGGTTTTATCAAAATCAAAATCTGGATGATGGAAAAGAGCTGATGTTGACCTTGGAAAAAGACTTTGTTTGCATGGACCAGACGACTGAGGACCAATCGGATAATTACCCCAACCCGAAGCTCATGAAATAAAGGTTCAACTAGTGATAAGAAATCTGTGTTTTGAAAAAAGTATGTATTCTGGGCCTTTTGTTTTTTGCTACAAACCTCAGTGGCCAGAGTGATATTGATTTTAAAAACTATCTGATTTTAGGAATTGAGGAGGCAGAGGATTTAGCTTCGTTATACCTTGAACCGCTAAGTGAAGGGCTCTTATACGGCTTGACAGGAGGCTGGAATAATACAGCAGAAACCAAACCTGCTTGGGCTTTAGATATAGCTTTGGTTGCTAACGGGTCATTTGTCCCTAGCGAAAAATTATCCAAAGAAATTGATGTCAGTGCCATTGATAACCTTGAAGTACTGGGCGGTGGTACAACGATTCGTATCCCTACAATTTTGGGAAGTACCGAATCTGAGGTGACTTTTGTAGCCACTAGGGACAACGAAGAATTCATATTTGACGCTCCTACAGGAATAGGTTTGTTTTCTACCAATCTGTTGCCAAATGCCTTTTTACAAGTAAGTTTAGGATTGCCATTGAATTCCGAATTTAACCTTCGCCTTTTTCCAAAAATTTCTGTTGAGGACGTATCTATTGGGGTTATTGGGTTTGGACTAAAACACGAAATCTCACAAAGCGTTCCTGGATTGAACAATTTGCCTTTCGCCATTTCTCTATTTACAGCATTCACCAGATTAGATGCTGATTATGATTTTGATACAGACGGATTTGTGACCGGAGAATCACAAACTATTGATGCTAATTTAAATTCTTGGCTATTTGAAGCCATAGCATCAACTAAGTTCCCCGTTTGGAACGTCTATGGAGGGCTTGGTTATGTAACTGGAAAATCCAACTACGCAGTTCTAGGAACGTATATTATTACCACACAAGAGGAAACGGTGCAATTTGAAAATCCATTCGATGTACAGGGAAGTATTTCTGGTTTTAGAGGAAATCTGGGGGCTAGTGTACGAATAGACCGGTTTAGAATTAGCTTGGATTATACCTTCCAAGGATTCAATAATCTAGCATTTGGTCTGAACTACCATGTACTCAAACCTAAAAACTGAACATTGTTCTAGGATTACATTTGGGGATGATAATTATCTGATTAGCAAGAATTTTTGGTGATAATATGTCTATCAGAACGTATAAAATGTCTAACTTTTTTTACCTATCTTTAAACAAAGATGGCGTAATGGATACCAAGCTCTATTTTTCTTTCCTTTTCTTAATTTCTTTTTGTGTCCAAATAAAAGGTCAAAACATTTTGACTGCCCAACAATCAGACCCACAGGAAATGGCTTGGATGAAGGGATTTCCTCCATCCAAGGATAGGGTTATCTCAGCAATAGATGGCAGCTTTTTTAGATTTCCAGCTTTACGGTACAGTGTTTGCCATATGCGACAATTTATGCCAACTACCGAGGTAAAAGCAGCTAATGTAAATAGGTTTCAATTTGAAGTTGGGTTGGACCCAGAAATTGATACACTTTCTTTTATCCCATTGGGAAGCAACCTAAAAATGACCTGGGAAGAATCCTTAGCAAAGAATTATACTGATGGCATGCTCATCATACACAAGGGTAAGATTGTCTACGAAAGGTACTTTGGAGAATTAAAACCTGATGGTGTACACGCAGCCATGTCCGTAAGTAAAACATTTACTGGTACCCTGGGCGGATTATTGGTAGAAGAAGGTATCCTAGATGAGAACAAAACGGGAGCGGATTATATTCCTGAATTAAAAAACTCGGCTTTTGGAGACGCTACCATACGACAGATTTTGGATATGACCACTGGATTGAAATACAGTGAAGATTATTCCGACCCTAAAGCTGAGATATGGGCATTCTCCACCGCAGGCAATCCATTTCCCAAACCAGCGTCCTACACTGGGCCAAACAATTATTACGACTACTTAAAAACGGTTCAGAAGGAAGGAAGCCATGGAAAAATCTTTGGATATAAAACCATAAACACCGATGTTATGGGCTGGATTGTTTCAAGAGCAGCAGGTCAAAGTATCCCAGAATTACTTTCGGAGCGGATATGGAAACCGTTGGGTACCCATCACGATGGTTATTTTCAAGTGGACGGTGCTGGTATTGCCTTTGCAGGAGGTGGCTTTAGTGCCAATATGAGAGATATGGGGATGTTTGGGGAAATGATACGACAAGAGGGGTTTTTCAACAATCAACAAATTTTACCCAAATCACTTATTCAAGATATTATGAAAGGGGGTAATAAAGAGGCTTTTAGTAGGTCGGCTTATGCTTCACTTGAGGGCTGGAGCTATCGAAATATGTGGTGGCATAGCCATAACGAACATGGTGCTTTTGCAGCACGTGGCGTTCATGGTCAAACAATCTATATTGACCCTGTCGCCGAGATGGTTTTGGTAAGATTTTCATCCCATCCAGAGGCAAAAAATGCCAAAATAGACCCTACATCCTTGCCGGCATACCATGCTGTAGCTAAATACCTAAAATCCAAATAAGCAATATGACAGCGGTTAAAAAGTGTTTATAGCAAAAATTACCAGCACGAAGGTGATGTAATCTGATATGGGAAAAAGTATAGTGAATAAGCTCGGCAGAATCGTTCTTATCTTCTTTTTGTTTCTGAGTTGTACCTATAGCCAAACCGATACCATAGTTTTCCAAGGAGGCAACCGGGTAATCGGTGAAGTAAAAAACATGCAAAAAGGGGTACTGGAAATTGATGTGCCTTCCGGCGATGAAAATTTTAAAATAAAATGGCTGGAGATTGAAAAAATCCATACCGAATCCAAGTTTAATGTAAGCGTTAACGATGCCATTTACCATGGAAGGGTTGCTTCGGTTTCAGGGAAGCAGATAAAAATATTTGATTTGGATTCCACTTATGTCATTGTTCCGGTTGCTAAGGTTATCTATTTAGATCAATCAAACGATGGATTTGCCAATCGATTCAAAGCGTTGGTGGAACTAGGATTCAACATAACCAAAGCACAGGATTTAAGGCAGCTTTCCTTTCGTGGCGATGCAGGGTATCATGCAGAAAGATGGTCCATAGATCTCTCTTATGGTATTCTTAGATCAACTCAAGATAATGCTGACCCGATACGGCGAACGGATGGTTTATTGAATTATCGAAGAGTATTATGGAAAAGTTGGTACTTGATTGGTACAATTGCAACTCTTTCAAATACCGAGCAATTGATTGATTTGAGGGCAAATTCTCAATTGGGTATTGGGAAATTTATCTTCAGCAATAACAGGGCGTATTGGGGGCTAAAAACAGGAATCAACAACAATACGGAACGCTTTTCATCCGAAACGTCCAATACCAACACTTTGGAGGCATTTTTAGGAACCGAACTTAATCTGTATGATATGGGAGATTTGGAGCTTAATCTAGGGTTCCTAAGTTATTCTGGGCTTACGGAATCCGGAAGATATCGGATTGATTTGAATTTTGATACAAAATACGACCTGCCACTGGATTTTTTTGTCCGACTTGGGCTATCATTAAATTATGATAATCAACCTGCCCCAAATGCTAGTGAAACGGATTATGTTATACGTAGCGGAATTGGTTGGGAGTGGTAAGTATCTATAAATAAGTAAATTATGTTTTAATCGAATGATTTAATATTTTTTCAACAAAAACTACCGAGATGAGCAATCAGAATATAGTTTTGCGTGCTGCGGTCTATGTAGCGCAACGTATAATTGCCGAACAACCCAAAAATAGAGTGTTCCATAACTTGCATCATACCTTAACGGTTTTGGAGGGAGCGGGCAAAATTGGGAAGGCTGAAAATTTGACGGAGGAGGAGTTGGAAATTGTTTTGCTTGCCGCAGTATTCCACGATTTAGGGCATATTGAGTGTTATGGGGGTCATGAAGAGGCCAGTAAACGATTGGCGAAAGAATGGTTGACGAATCAAGAATATCCTCAGGAAAGGATTACTACGATTTCAGGCTGCATTGGTGCCACAAAAATACCCCAAAACCCAAAGAATATTTTAGAACAAGTGGTTTGTGATGCAGACCTTATCCACCTGTCTTTTGAGAGTTATCCTATTTATCGGGAGATGCTTCGCTCGGAATGGGAAATGGAACTTGGATGGAAATTTACCGATGAGGAATGGATAACGAACAACAACAAATTTTTACAAACCCATCAATATTTTACTAAATATGGTATTAATGTCTTGGAGCCTAAGAAGGTCAAGGTTTCGGACATTTACACTTAAATTCAAATGCATACAGCAACAATTTTTACTTTTTCATTACACAATAAAGTCAATATTTTATCATACTGATTCTTTATTGTTTTCTAGATTGGTTTTCATGAGAAGAAAAGAAAACTATGTCATTTCGTATACTCTTTTCTTTTCCCAAACGGATAAACGGAATTAATGAGTCCTGATTCAACAGTCTTGAACATATAATTTCCAAAACCTTTATAAGGAACCCTTTTATATTTCATTTGGGCCACTTTTAACTTCCCGTTTTTGGGATTTTCCTTTCGAACAGTTGCATTGGCCAACCAGGAAAACGTTTTATTTTCTTTATGGGTGTTTTGTTTGAGAACTACCGTTTTTAAATCTTTAAAAGTCATAACAAATTCGCCTTCCGCTTGTTGTTCATTTCCGTAGCCTGAAAAGTTCAATTGATGGACACTTCCAGAGTCAAATTTTATATTGGATGTGGGCACCATAACAGGATTGAATGCTTCAAAATGAAAAGAACTAGTTGAACCGTTGAATTGAAAAAAGTTGGAGATAATAGGATTGGGAGAAGTTAGGTGATATGAAAAATGTACTTCCTTGAATAGTTTTCCTGAAACTTCCACCTCTAAACGGTTTAGTGAATCTTGATATAGCTCTTGTTTTGTGCCCAAATGGTTTAAAACCATGTTTAAACTATCTATGGGAACAACTACTTCCTTGGAATCCACAATTTCTTTATAGGTAAACTTTGCATTTCTAAAAGCGATTTTTTTAAACCAAAAGTGATTCTTGTTCCTTCTTAGTAGCTGTTGAGGTAAAGGTTGAACTCTATCTGTATTCCAGGGCTTATTAAGATTTTTTAAAATCTTAATGGAGGCTTTTTCCAAAATCACACTGTCTATAATAAGGTTCTTATTAAGTATTAGAGAGTCTCGGTTGATACCAAAACAATTTATCAGGGGTACTTTTAGTGCATTGACTGGGGTATTGTATGGATTTTGTAAAGAGATTTTCTTTTGCCCTTCCATATTTCCCAAGCTTAGGTCTTTCAACCGTGCAATACCCTTGTCCAAATGGATAGACAACTCTTTAAATTTAGCCGTATCTCTTTGTTGATTAAATACTATAGTTTGATTATAAGCTTGTAATGAAATGTCTTTAAAGTCTAAAAGGAGATTGCCGGATACTCGTTGTAAGCTCAAATTGGTCAAAGAGATTGCTTCACCGGTAAGAGAACCTATGGTGTCCTTCAAATTTGGCTGTAACTGAATCAATCTGTAATCTGTTAACTCAATTTGGTCAACCTGTATTCCTTGAAGTTTGGAATCTTTTTTGGTTGTGGAGCTCTTGGGAGAAGTACGGTTCCTTTTGTTTTGAACCACAACTTCAAGATCACTTAGTTCTATTTTGCCCACTTTAAGGTTCTTTCTAAATAGCAAAGGGAAAATTTCAAAACGACTAGCAACC
This sequence comes from Bacteroidota bacterium, assembly GCA_039184805.1. GTDB lineage: Bacteria > Bacteroidota > Bacteroidia > Flavobacteriales > Flavobacteriaceae > Flagellimonas. Next base: position 12,529 of record JBCDAX010000016.1, read on the forward strand.
ATTCTATTTGCAGCAATATGAGGTTGTGCTTTGTCATTGTCCCTGGATAACTTATCTGGTACAACCAATACATCGGTTAAATAGAATGTTCTATCAAAAAATGAAATCTCGATATCCTTATAACTTATTTGATACGGCTCTTTTTGATTTACAGCAATAATTTTGTCCTCAAACGAATCTAAAATAAGTTGCTCTGTTTTTTTTAAGACGAGATAAAGAACCAAAAAGAAAAGAGCAAGAATACTGGATATGAGTATCATTGCCTTTCTTCCAAGCTTTATCATAGAATCTGAAGTTTAGAAACCCATATTTTCAATGAGCTTCATTTAAAAGACTTTTATAGGCAGGTTGCTCTAGTTGCCAGAACCGTTGCTAACACTATTCTTGACTAAGGCTTTGGTCAGGTCGGTAGCATAGTTACTTACCGTTTTTTCCAGACTTGAAGGGTTCTTAACCTCAAAACGACCCACCCATTGTAGGTTATCACCAGCAGCCTCTGCTAAGCGATACAAACTACTTTCAAAAATATATTTGGTGCCGCTTTTTAATTGGTCCGGTTCCCATGTGGTAACGGGATAGTAGGTAAGATACCTTCCAAATCGTCCCACTCTTGCAGGAATGTATGCCGTAGAGGTATTTCCTGGGACTACATCAGTATATGCCTCTGTATTGATGAGATTGGTCACGATAACTCCATCATAACCGTTTGACATCAATTTTTTCTTTAGAGCAGCTAACTCGCTATCGGAGTACTTTTTGTTAATGTCGACCATGGCATTTGCCGAATAGGAAGAAATGGCGTTCAAACCCTGTGCGGTTAATTCGGAAACAACGCTGTTTTCAAACTTGATGCGAGCTGTTTTATCCTTAGAGCGCCCTACAACCAGAATTTTTTCATAATCGTTTTTCGCGTTGCTTACATTTTCTGAACTAGTCAAATAGGATGAGCATCCTTGAAGTAAAAAAATAAGGAGGGCCCCTTTGATAATGGTTGGTGTTTTCATGGTTTAGTGTCTAGACTTCTAAGGTTTGGAAAAAATTCGAATCGTGCAAATTTTCAATCCATTAATTGACAGTGTTTTACTTTGGATATAACCCTTTTAAGGTCCATTGAATTCGGTCCTGGAAGTAAGGCATGTAAGGCTTTTAACTTGATAAGATTTAAAGGTAAATATGCAGTTTCCTTACCTACAACTTGGAGTCGCCCAAAAATTGGATGCTTGCATCCGGATATAATTTTGATACGGGAAAACTGTTAATTTCCAAATTGCTTATCGTGATGGTGTGGAATGCCCTATTGCTGGGTTTAAGTTTGTTGAGTTGAACGTACATTTTTCCTGGATAGGTAATTCCATTTTCATTCTTCTTTAATTGTTCGAACCGAATAGAACCAAAAATGCTTTTGGGTGCTGGAAGATGGATTCCTCGTACGGTGTAGTTGGCAAAGGCAAGGTGATTGGATTCGTGGTCAATGTATAGCAGATATTGGTCATGCTCCTTATGGGGCTGTGGTTTATTCCAAGTTGCAAAAACTAGATCATAGGTTTTATTCTCAAAATCCCTTGTACCTGCATATTTTAAAATGGGAGCATCCCGTAATCGGAGCGGTAGTTCAAAAAAATACTGAATGGCCGGCAGGGCAAATGAGGTGCTTTTCTTTTTTTTAAATCGGGTTTTACCTTTTTTATTCACTTTATAATAGGCAAAGGATTGTACACCATAAATACTTTTGTTCCGGGTATTGATGTAATTAAACTGTCCATCAAAAGAAGAAGGTCTAAACCTCATTTCCATGAGTTCGTTGTCTTTAGGGAAGGGGTTTACAAGGGCATACAACCCTTTCCAATTGTCTTTGGCTTTGAACGCGTAAGTCTGAGCCTTTTCCAATTTATTCAGCTGATAGGTCCCAATAACGTTGTTCAAAAGTTGAATGGCCCTATCTTCACGATGAGGAGAATCAAGATTCAATTCCGAAGTACGCAAATCGGCTATCTTGCAGCTTTGTAGAGCTAATAGAATAAGAAATACAAGAATTCGATATTGCATACAGCTAGAGTCGAGAGGTATGTTCAACCATTACGTTTTTAGTTGAGTAAACTAAAAACATAACCCATATGAAACTCAGAAAATTAAAATGTTTAATTATTATTGTTATTAATTAAACAAAATTAATATATACTTTTAGGGCATCATCAATATATTAAATCCCATCTTATGAAAATTGCCCACAACATAAAAACAGGAATCACGACAAAAGAGGTAAATTCCAATTCCATCTATAACATAGCGATTAATGCTCTGGATGGTTCTCCAGTTGAGTTGAATCAATTTAGAGGCCAACATATCCTTTTTGTAAATGTAGCTTCTGCTTGCGGGTTCACACCACAGTACAAAGAGCTGCAGCAATTAAGTGATGATTATAAAGACAAATTAGTGGTTATAGGATTGCCTTGTAATCAATTTGGTAGGCAAGAGCAAGGGAATCCCAGCGAAATTCAGCACTTTTGTGAAAGAAATTTTGGAGTTACATTTTTACTAACAGAGAAAATCAATGTAAAGGGGAGCAATCAACATCCCATTTATACCTGGCTTACCAGAAAAAACATGAATGGTAAGAAAAACTCAATTGTAAAATGGAACTTTCAAAAGTATTTGGTAGATCGTGAAGGGAAACTAGTAGACTATTTCTTGTCTTTCACGAAGCCATCAAGCTCAAAAATTACGAGACACTTATAATGGATTTATGTATATACCGGTTATTGATTGATTTTGGATTATTATTCCTAATCTGGATTGTCCAACTGATTATTTATCCAAGTTTTACCAATTTTTCTAAAGAAGATTTAACGGAGTGGCATAAAAAATATACGGTGACAATAGGCGTTTTAGTGGGACCTTTAATGCTAGCTCAACTCGCTGTCTATCTCATCCAAGCTTTCTTTACACCTACATTTTTAAACATTGGAACCTTGATTTTGGTAATCACCACTTGGTTGGTAACCTTCTTCCAATTTGTTCCTATGCACAAAGCCATTTCCTTGGGAGAAATAAATGATGAATTGTTGGAAGGAATCGTAAAGAAAAACTGGAGCAGGACCATTATATGGTCTCTTCTTTTTATAATTAGTAGTTTTTCCTGTATGTAAGTTTTAAATGATACAAGAAGATGTAACAAAGGTTAAAGCTTTTCAATTTCTTTCATTACCTGTTCAGCTTCGTAGGTTTTCTCGTCGCTTAACTTTCGATTACTGGTTGAAAGTGTATGCGCTTCTTTTAAAAGTTTGGCATACTTTTCTTGTAACTTCTCTTTTTCAGATTTCTTTTTGAAGAGTCCGAACATATTCTAAAGGTTTAAAAGTTTTAACGTGCGTTTTGATGACTTAAAAGGGACGCATCCAGGATAGGACTCGAATCAATCTGACATTCAATTCCATCTCACAGCAATTTTAATGGAATCCATTCTCAGGATAACGTCCCTGTTCAGTTTAGACTATAGGTGTTCCCTTAATTCGCTTATCTATTTTTTTCTTTTTGATGGTAATCCGTTTCATGGCCTCCATCAACTTAGAATCTTTTGTCTTCTTATAAATTTCATTAATGGATAGCACTAAGTCTTTTGCTTCCCTCGATGCCTTAACCCTATCGCTGGTAGACATATGACTCATCGGTCTTTTCTCGAACTCTTCTGCTTTTAATAGTAAATCCATTTTGTCTAAAGATTTATTGTAAACTCTAAACAAAGATAAAAAATGAACTGTTAGGTTGCGGAAAATTTAGTCCGTTAATATTTTTTTAACAAATAAGATATTTTTCTAAGGAAAAGTGGAAATACATGTCATTATTTGAATGGTTTATAGGATTCCTTAAAAAGCATATAATTACCACCCCAAATTTTAAGAAACTCTTTATTCTGCAAATAAACGGATGTAACTTTAAGACGACTAATATTACGAATATGAAAAAATTAGTAGCCTTAATTTTTGTTTTTGCAATTTTTGGGTGTTCTTCACTAAAAAATACGCAACAGACCACTTCAAGTGAGGATAAAGGAAAACACATCTTACCTCCTAACACAGCTTCCAATAAATACTCTAAAATTAGACAGGGAGGCAACCAATAAAAAGGTAAAAAAGGCCGCTTTACAAAGCGGCCTTTTTTTATTTTACTTCTTGCATTTCCCTAATTTGCCTTAACAACAGCCTTTTGGGTGTAAACGGAATCATCTTCATCATAATCTTTTGTGAAGTGGTCAGTCCGGAAATGACATCCATTTTACCTCCAAGCATTCCTTTGTAACCATCTTGTGCTACGCTTTTTGCAGAAACTGTTTTATCAAAGAGGTCGGTTTTATCCATACCAGATGTTTTGGCAAATTCAGTTTCGGTTGCCCCAGGCATTAGATTGGTTACTGTAACCTTAGTGTCGTGAAGTTCTTCAGATAAGGCGTTACTGAAATAGGTTACGTAAGCTTTGGTGGCAAAATATACGGCTTGTAAAGGACCTGGCATAAAACTAGCAGTAGAGGAAACATTTAGGATTTTGCCGGTATTTTTAGCTACCATATCTGGGAGGAAAAGTCGGGTTAAAGCCGTCAGAGCCGTGATGTTCAAGTTGATCATGGCCAAATCGTTTTCCCATGGACGTTCATGGAATTTTCCATGTCCTCCAAATCCTGCGTTGTTGATTAGGTACCTGATTTCAATACCCTCTGCTGTAATCTGATTATAGATTTCTTTTGGGGAATTGGGTAAGGTAAGGTCTTTTGAAATTATCATAACTTGGACTCCATATTGGGATTCAAGCTCTGATTTTATCCTTTCCATTTTGTCTTTACTTCTGGCAACAAGAATGATATCAGCTCCTGTTTTTGCGTGACAATGCGCCAATTCTTTTCCAATTCCACTGGATGCTCCTGTAATTAATGCTACATTTTTCATATTATGTGAGTACTTACTTATTATTTAATTAAAATTTTTTATACCTGATATTTCTCCAACAAAAATTCTTTGAGGGAGATTTGCGTTTCTTTGCCCTCTTTTAGAATTCCAGCCAGAATACTTTCTCCAATATGCTGTAAAACTTGAGCTTCTTTATTTGGATCGTCGTAGTTCAGTTCTTTAAAGGCCCAAGCCATTTTATCTATAAGGGGCTCTATTTTCTCCTTGCTGGAAATCTCCAATTCCCATTTAAGTTTATACTGAAGTTTCCAAAAGTGATATTCACTTTCTTTTATTTCAAACGGTAGGATAATGCTATTTCGAATTACGTTTTTTGGGTTTTCCTCGGCGATAATGTGTGAATATAGAATGGCAGCACGTTCATAAGCGTGATTTAAAATAGCGTTCAACAAGCCTTTTTTATTTCCAAAATGTCTAAAAATCAGACCTTCAGAAACCTTTGCTTCTTTGGCTATTTTACTTGTGGATACAGCTGTATACCCATGAATTGCGAATAATTCCAAAGCAGCATTCAAAATGTTTTCTTGTTTATCCGTCATAAAAGTGAGTAATCACTTGCAAATATACACTATTATTTTAAAAAGAGAGAACACTATTTTTGTTGTGTGGAAAGCAATTTAAAAGAAAGTTTTGGGGTCTTTTTTGAGCTTCCTCTCATTACGGAAATTGAGGAGGTGGGAATGGACAGTTCATTTCAATCCGGGGAGAAGATTATTGAAATAGGTCAATATATCAAAGGAATGCCTTTACTGCTATCGGGAGCTATTAAAATCCTCAGGGAAGACACTAATGGTGATGAACTGTTATTGTATTATCTGGAACCTGGAGATACCTGTAGTATGACGATGGCCTGTTGTTTTGGGGATACGAAAAGTGAAATTCGTGCTATTGCTGAGACGGATGTTGAACTCGTCATGATTCCAGTTCGTAAAATGGAGGAATGGATTTCCAAATATAAATCGTGGAGAAACTTTGTTTTTGAAAGCTATCACAATCGATTAAACGAATTACTGCTCACCGTGGACGGGATTGCTTTTAAAAATTTAGACCAACGCTTGGTGGACTATCTGAAAAAGAAATCGGATATAGCAAACGATAGCAACGTAAAAAGCACCCATCAGGAAATTGCATACGATTTGCACACTTCTAGAGTAGTTGTTTCAAGATTACTCAAAAAACTGGAAGGAATGGGCAAGATTGAATTGCATAGAAACCATATCACAATTCTTGATTTATAGCTTTTGCTACTTCGGTTACCGTGAATACCAGCATAGCTGATTACCTTTGTTTGAATGTTAAAGCGCTTTTTCCCCATACTGGATTGGTTGCCCAATTACAAAAAGGTATATCTGGCAGGAGATATTTCAGCTGGACTCACTGTTGGGATTATGCTCATTCCGCAAGGGATGGCCTATGCACTGATTGCTGGACTTCCACCTGTCTACGGACTTTATGCCGCTTTGGTACCAAACTTGGTTTATGCGCTTACAGGTTCTAGTCGAAAACTGGCTGTTGGCCCCGTGGCTTTGGATTCGTTGATAGTAGCTTCAGGCCTGGCTGCGATGAAGTTGGCCACTTTAGAAGAGTATATTGCAATGGCACTTTTCCTGGCAATGTTCGTGGGTCTTTTTCAACTGGCCATGGGCTTTTTGAAAATGGGCTTTTTGGCGAACCTTTTATCACGCCCAGTAGTCAGCGGATTTACTTCGGCTGCCGCTTTAGTGATTGCGGTAAGTCAATTAAAGAATATTTTGGGACTTGACATATCCGCTTTAGGAACTCTGGATACACTGATTGAGGTAACCCAAAAAATAGCTCAAATCAATTTTTGGGACTTTGGTATAGGATTGATTGGGATTCTTTTGATTTTGCTTTTTAAAAGAGTGCACAAAAAACTTCCTGCAGCCATGATGGTGGTCATCTTGTCCATTTCAGGAATTTATTTCTTATCGGAACAAATAGGTACAGTTTCCTTGGTGGGGAATATCCCTAAAGGGCTTCCTTCTTTTTTTGTACATAACATTGATTCCATGCAATGGGTTTCAGCATTTCCTATAGCGTTGACTTTGGCTTTTATCTCGTTTGCCGAAGCGATGACTATGGCCAAGGCGGTTGAGGAAAAGAGCAATGAGTACCATACAGATGCCAACCAAGAGCTAAAAGCCTTGGGAATGTCCAATATTGTGGGTTCTTTCTTCCAATCATATTGTGCCAATGCGGGTCTTTCCAGAACCGCGGTAAACGTAAACGAAGGAGCAAAAACAGGTTTGGCATCCATTTTAAGTGCCCTTGTTGTTGGACTTACTTTACTATTTCTCACCCCTATTTTCAGTTATTTGCCTAAAGCTGTACTTGGGGCCATTATTCTAGTCGCGATTTACAGTTTGATAGATTTGAAACTGCCCATTGAGCTTTTTAAACAACGTAAGGATGAGTTTGTGTTGTTGGTATTGACTTTTTTGACAACACTATTAATAGGTATAACCCAAGGTATCATTTTTGGGATTCTTTTTTCTTTGGTACTGTTGGTCAACCGCATTTCAAGACCTCATATCGCAGTATTGGGTAGAATAAAAGGAACAGATTATTTTAGGAATGTGGAACGCTTTGAAGAGGACATTGAGTCCTTTCAGAATATTTTGATTTTACGTTTTGATGCGCAGTTATTTTTTGGGAACAAAGATTATTTCAAAAGGCAATTGTTTAATCAAATCAAAATGAAGGAGCCAGGTTTGGAATATGTTATTCTAAATGCTGAGGCCATAAACTACATAGATAGCAGTGCCATTGCATCCCTAAAACAGATTATACGTGAACTTGATGCCAAGGGCATTCAATTTCTTATCGCAGGAGCAATTGGTCCCACGCGCGACATTTTCTATAGTAGTGGTTTGATTAAGGTTCTCAAACAGGAAAACCTATTCGTGCGCACTCAAGAGGCAGTTGACTATTGCGAAAGCCTTAAAACAAAAACACAGATACAGGAAAAAATAGCATTACAATCAAAAACCAAGATGAATATGTGACTTTGGTCACAGTACGGCACATTTGGCTGTTTTATCTTTGAAAGCAAATTAAAAAATCATGAAGATTGAACAAATATATACCGGATGTTTGGCACAAGGAGCCTACTATATTGAAAGTCAAGGAGAGGTTGCCATTATAGACCCACTTCGGGAAGTGACACCTTATTTGGAAAGAGCGAAAAGCGATAATGCTCAAATAAAGTACATTTTCGAAACGCATTTCCATGCGGACTTCGTGAGTGGACACGTAACACTTTCCAAAGAAACTGGAGCGCCAATAATATATGGACCAAACGCCAACCCGAGCTTTGAAGCTATTACTGCGAAGGATGGGGAGGAGTTTCAATTGGGCAATATCACTCTAGTTGTTTTGCATACGCCCGGGCATACCATGGAAAGTACCACCTATTTGCTTCGGGACGAAAATGGGAAAGACCATGCGATTTTTAGTGGTGACACCTTGTTCTTAGGTGATGTAGGACGCCCAGATTTGGCACAAAAAGCAGCCAGTATGACTCAGGAGGAACTTGCAGGAACCCTGTTTGATAGTCTACGAAATAAAATCATGCCATTAGCTGATGATGTGATTGTTTATCCAGCACATGGGGCCGGTTCTGCTTGTGGAAAAAATATGATGAAGGAAACTGTGGATACTCTGGGAAATCAGAAAAAGATGAATTATGCTTTGAGGGCTGATATGACGCGAGAAGAGTTTATCAAGGAAGTGACGGATGGATTGCTTCCACCTCCACAATACTTCCCGCTCAATGTAAAGATGAATAAAGAGGGGTACGATGATATTGATGAAGTATTGGAGCGGGGAACCGTAGCTATGACACCTGAAGCTTTTGAAGTAGCTGCCAATGAAACGGGAGCGGTGGTTTTGGACGTGCGCCATCAAGATGACTTTGCCAAAGCACATATACCAAGATCTATTTTTATTGGATTGAACGGAAGTTTTGCCCCATGGGTAGGGGCATTAATTGCTGACGTAAAACAACCCATTTTGCTGATTGCGCCAGAAGGAAAAGAAGAAGAAACAATCACCAGACTTTCCCGTGTTGGGTTTGATGGTACCATAGGATACTTAAAAGGAGGGGTTGAGGCATGGCAAGCGTCTGGTTTTGAAGTGGATTCCGTAAAGAGTATTGACGCAAAGACCTTTGAACAAGAATTTACCCAAAATTCAATGGTATTTGATGTGCGGAAGGAAACCGAATATGCTGCCGAACATATTGAGGACGCAAAATTGACCCCCTTGGATTTTATTAACGACCATCTGGCTGAATATCCTTCTGAAGGTAATTTTTATATTCATTGTGCCGGGGGATACCGAAGTATGATTGCGGCTTCAATTCTAAAAAGTAGAGGGATTCACAATCTAACTGATGTTGCCGGTGGTTTTGGCGCTATTTCTAAAACTAAAATCCCAACAACAGATTTTGTTTGCCCAAGCAATTCAAAATAAAACATATCGAAGTTTATGCGCTCTCTTTCCAGTATCCTCCTCGTGCTTGCCATAAGCATATCATGTAAATCCAGTTCCGCCCAGGAAGTTGTTCGAATAGATGGGCAATACATCATGGATGAGGTTATTGGAAAAGAAGTACAATTGGTGGATGTTCGTTCTCAAGCCGAATACAAATCAGGTCATATTGATGATGCGGTCAATATGAATGTAATGGACAGGAAAAGATTCATTCAACAAATTGAAGCTCTGGACAAAGAAGAACCGGTCTACTTGTATTGTAAAAGTGGAGTACGTAGCAAAAATGCCGCAGAATTGCTTAAAAAGGAAGGTTTCAGTAAAATTTTCGACTATTCAGGCGGATATGATGATTGGAAAAAATCAAAGCGTTGAGTATGGCAAAGTTTAGCGAAATTATATCGGATGAAAGACCTGTGTTGGTTGATTTTTACGCAGAATGGTGCGGCCCATGTAAAATGATGGCCCCTATACTTGAAGAGGTAAAATCCAAAGTAGGGGACAATGCAAAAATTGTAAAGATAGACGTTGACAGAAACCCGAATTTGGCGGCTCAATTTCAAGTAAGAGGTGTGCCAACCCTTATCATTTTCAAAAATGGCGCACCGGTTTGGAGACAATCTGGGGTAGTACAGGCCCAATCCTTGGAGGCTGAATTAAAAAGTATGGCTTAAGAGGTTTTACCTTTTCGAAACCCATAAAACAATTGACCCCAGAAGCTTTTTGGAACCGTTTCTTCCCCTGGAAAACCTAAAGCGATGGTACCGCTGTCCTCTGGAATATGTTGGGTGCCGAAAACGTAATCCCAAAGACTAAGACTAATCCCAAAATTAACCCCGAACTTATCTTTGGGCAATTCATAGGAATGGTGGTATAAATGCATCACTGGATTATTGAAGACATACTTCAATGGCCCGTAGGTCAATTTAATATTGGCATGGTTCAGGTGGCCTATGGTAATGGCTGCAAAGTGCACAATAAAGGCCTGTTCGGGTTCAAATCCTCCCAAAAGCATTACACCAAAAGTCTTTAGAGGTTTGTACAAAATGTTCTCCATCCAGTGATAGCGTAGATGTGCGGCAAAACCCATTTCTTTTACGCTGTGGTGAATCTTATGAAACTGCCAAAGTACAGGAAATTTATGCAGGCAAACATGGGTGAACCATTGTACAAAATCCAACAGTATGAAAAAGATGGTCAGCTGTGCCCAAAGGGGCAGGGATGAAGTATCAATAAGGGCGATACTCCGTGCCGTAATTCCTATTTTTTCAAAGAATACCTCGAGCATTTTGTACACACCACTAATGATGATGGTAAAAATGAAGAAGTTGAAAAACATATAGAAACCATCCAGCCAAAAATCTTTTCGAAAGACAGATTGACTTTTACGCCAAGGGAATACTATTTCCAACCCCCATACCAAAAGTGAAATTAAAATAAGTCCCCAAAAATAATTGGAATGCCAAGGCACTTGAAAAAGAATAGATTTCCATGTCCATCCCAATGTTCCCATGAAACCTTGCCATAATGCATCCAGGTAGCTACCCATTATTCTCCGATTACGTTTAAATCATCAATATAGTTCAAAATTAATGCTTCCAGTGTAACCTGGGTTACTGAAGATGAAATGGAATAGAATTAGTTTTGGGAATGAAACTTAAGGTATGGCAAAAATTGGTATTGGTTTGTTTGATGTGTACCGGTATTGCAGTTTTGGTTGGACTTTTTATTGATAATTTAAAATAGTTTTTGTTATGAAAAAGAATATGGGCGGATTGGACCGCATTGTACGATTTATATTGGCGGGAATCATTGCTGCATTATATTTTACAGGAACGATTAGTGGAACTTTAGCTTACGTGCTCCTTGCTTTGGGAGTAATATTTGTTGCCACTTCTTTCATCAGTTTTTGCCCTTTATATAGTATAGTAGGGCTGAACACCTGTAAAATGAAAAAGTAGCATACCTTGGATTAGGTCTATATTTTTATCTCAAAAGCATGGAATATATTTTACATCCGTGGCCTTGGTATGTGTCAGGGCCATTGATTGCATTGGTCCTTCTTGTGCTCACCCTCATGGGGAAACGATTTGGAATGTCGTCCAACCTTAGAACGTTTTGTACCCTATGTGGTGCAGGTAAACATTCTGATTTCTTCAAGTTTGACTGGAAAGCTCAAAAATGGAATGTATTAGTGGTCATTGGTGTTGTTGTGGGAGGTGCAATAGGTCATTTTTTTCTTTCTGAAGGAGATACGGTAGCGATTAGTAGTAGTTCGATTGCCCAGTTGAACGATTTGGGATTTCAAGGAGCAGGAAATGAGTATTTGCCGAGTGAATTGTTTGGTGAAATGGTGATAGTAGACCCAAAAATGCTCTTCTATTTGGTAATTGGTGGCTTTCTTGTGGGCTTTGGGGCGCGATATGCAGGGGGCTGTACTTCGGGACACGCCATATCAGGATTGAGCAATTTACAGCTGCCCTCCCTGATTGCCGTTATTGGATTTTTTATAGGAGGTTTGGTCATGGTTCATTTTTTGTTCCCAATTCTTTTTTAGATGGTGAGAAGTATAGCGTACGTATTGATTGGTATTTTTTTTGGGATTGTATTGTACAAATCAGAGGCAGCATCCTGGTTTCGAATTTTTGAAATGTTCCAATTTCATTCCTTTCATATGTATGGCATTATAGGTTCCGCTATGGGACTTGGAATTTTGCAGAATCAAATTATCCAAAGACGTAAGGTAAAATCCTTTTTTGGAGAAGAAATCATCTTTGCCCCGAAAGATCCAGGTTTCAAAAGGTATATGTTTGGGGGAATTTTGTTTGGATTGGGATGGGCTTTGGCCGGAGCATGTCCAGGGCCTATGTATACTTTGGTTGGGGCAGGGTATTGGTCAATTCTGTTGGTTTTGGCTTCTGCTATTTTTGGGACCTATGTGTATGGGATAGTACGCGGAAAACTACCCCATTAAGGAAAGTTGTCCGATTTTACTACAAAACGCCGAGTTTACCTTGTCAGTTAACAAGAAGGTGGTAGTTTTGAGGTCGATTTGTTCAAAATTCCCACATGCCACTTACCGTTTGCATAATAGATGATGATATGGTGTCGCAGTTCGCGACCAGATATTGCGTGCAACAGTTTTTTACAGATTTGGAAATTAGTACATGTGAAAGTGGGGAAGAGGGTCTTTCCTTTTGCTCAGAGCTGTTTCTAAAAAACAAACAACTTCCTGATATTATCTTCTTGGACTTAGTCATGAAGGGAATGGATGGATGGGCCTTTGTAGACGAACTTAAAAAACAGTACCAAAAGGAAAAGTTTCCCAAGATTTATATACTTTCCGCTTTCGCCAAATCACATGATAGAGGAATTGCTAAGGAACATCCGCTGATTTCTGGATATATGGATAAACCCCTCTCGCGAATACATCTGGAGAGTATTTTTAAGAAAGAAGATTAAAGGGTAGCTATTTACCTCCTTTGTTCAGTAAATACCAACAAAAAAAATTATTTTAGCGCTCCACTTGGAAAAAAGGCCCCTTAGTTCAACGGATAGAATAGAAATCTGCCTGCATGCCAATACAACTTTGGCCTCATAGTTCAAGGGATAGAATAGAAGTTTCCTAAACTTTAGATCCAGGTTCGAGTCCTGGTGAGGCTACTTCGGCGGGCAGGTTTCCTAAACTTTAGATGCAAGTTCGATTCTTGCCAGGGCTACTTTTGATCATCTAAAGGGTCAGCAGAGATTACTAAACATGTTGATTTTCGTCTCTCATTGACTCAATGGATTTTGCCTGAGATAATTAAAATTTCATAAGCAATAAGTTAGACATCACCAAGATATATGCTAAAGTCCTAAAGAAGAAAGTATGCAATGATATCTAAGTGCTAGGGGTTAAATCAGGAAAGCTCTAAAAACTTTTAATTTTACTAAACTAATTATGACTTAAGCCATGTTATGCTTGGCATCACTCCCGTGGTTCTGACTTTTTCCATAAAAATAAAGAGAATGAGACTCTATGGTAATGTCAAAAACCTCTTCTATGGTTTTTTTGATATGTTGGATTCTTGGATCGCAAAATTCCATTACTTCTCCTGTGTCGGTTAAGATAACATGGTCATGCTGACGGTCAAAGTAGCTTTTTTCATAATGAGCCATGCCTTTATCAAATTGATGCTTGCGAATGAGCTTGGCATCAATCAACAAATCAAGATTGTTATAAATAGTGGCACGACTTACGCGAAAATTTTTGGAACGCATTTTAAAATGCAGCTCGTCCACATCAAAGTGATCATTGCTGGCATAGATTTCCTCCAAAATGGCATAACGTTCAGGGGTTTTTCGCTGCCCGTTTTCCTCTAGATAATCGGTAAGTACGCTACGTACGATTTCAAAGTTTTTTCCGTCGTTCAATGCTAAGGGAATATGCAATTTATTAATCTTTTAAAATTAAGCCTCATCTTACCAATAATCAATATAAATAATTGGTTTTCAGTTATTTGTATTTAGAATAGTTTAAAACAAATTAAGTATATGCTTAGATTCTTATTGACTATCGGGAGACTTCTATTGTCTGTTTCTTTAATTCCAGTATTTTTTTCTTTTTGTGCGCTACCAAACGTTTTGTCTTAATCCCTACCCAAAGTGAAATTGCACCGATGACCAACCAACTCACATCCACAAAAAAGCTATCTATATAACCCTGGGAAAGAGATACCCAAGGCCAAAGTCCTGATTGAATACCATTTAAAACAGGAATGAACAATCCGAGAACCCCAGCTAATAAGAGCGCATGTTTATTGATTTTATGAAAATCTTTAAGGAAAAAAGCGTAGATGGTATAACCGAGCCAGAAAAGGAAAAAAACAGTACTCATGGTGCCAAAACGCCCCTCCATCTCCATGGGAAATAACTTGGTCATACAAAAGAACAGCGCAATGGTAGGGAAAAGTCCAAGGGAAGCCCCCAAATAAATAGCCCCAACATTAGTGTTAAAGCCCTTTTTGTACTCATATTTTTTGGTGTTGCGAGCCTCCAGCCAGACCATAACCCCCGAAAGAATAACAAAGCAGGTGATCAACGCCAATACGAAATAGACTAGTCGAATAAAATAACCTCCATAATTGGCGAAGTGAAGTTTGGCCATAACATTTCCAGTACTAACGCCATAGAAATTGGTGTTTAAAGGTTTGTCGTAGACCACCTCTCCATCCAACAGGCGATAGGTTCGAATAGCTTCATTAAAAAAGTTTTTTGGAGCATCAATCCAGGCATCAACCATCAACTGAGCATTCCTGTCTTTATAGTGGTCAATCTTTATTCGAATCCGTTCGGTTGATGGATTTTCCCAATACGCTAAAGTCTCATCAATCAAGCCATTAATACTCATATGGTCCTCAAGGATTTTTCCAGATTTTTCTATAGTCCCAAAGGAAGGCGCAATGTAACCCCCAATTTGGTTGAAATCACCTCCAAAGTACACCAGTGCATAGGGCAAGAGTGCCACTATAATAAGTCCATAAAAAGCCCCGGTTAAAGCATACATAAACTGAAATGGCAATCCGATGATTCCCAAGGCGGTATGGGCATCTGTCCATAAATTTTTAAGACTTGATTTTAATCGGAAAGTAAAAAAGTTTGAAACGATTTTCCGCCAATGCACAATAGTACCTGTGACTATGGCGAACAAAAAGAAAAGGGCCACAAGACTGGATAATACAATTCCGATGGCCGGGATTTGTTGAAAATAATGCAGGTGGTATAGAAAATCTCCTAGTTTTCCATCCCTGCCCATGGTTTCTTCGGATGGAACTGTTAACGTATTGGTATCCAACTCCAAGTTGATGTTGGCGTTGGCCAAAGAATCCTTTGCGACGTTGGTTGCTGTTGCCGTACTATCTTGTTCTAAAGTTATGGGCGCTGATCGTACCAAAATGCCCGGTGCCTCCCTCGCGTAGAAATCTATAATAAACGTTCTCCCTTCTAAAGCATAACCTTTGCTTTCCAAGGTGGCTAATACGGCTTCGACATCGGCTTGCTTTTGATTTTCAACACCTTTTTCATTGGCTTCCCAGCGGTTGATATTTTCCATAAAAAGAGCAAAAGCTCCGGCAAAGAAGCAAACAAAAAGTGCAACGCTTATGGTGATTCCTGTTACCGTATGTGTATTGAAAAAGACATTGTAGTTTCTCTTATTTTTTTTTGTATTGCTCATAAATCAAACCATAGATTTGGTTAATGCAACCGTAACTCCGCTCAGTATTATCACTGATAGCAAGAAAAGCCAGGCCTTCCAAGGCTTTTGTATCCAATATACCAGTACCATAAAAAATATCCATAACGCGAAAGTCCCAAACATCGCTGTGGGGACCATAATCTCCAATCCAAATAATGGTGTAATGGCCAACTGTAGGCTAATCGTTGCGAACAAACCTCCAAAGATGGCTGCCAAGACTTTACTCGTACGTCCCAAACGTGTCTGGAGCAAATATTTTTTGTTAGCAGGCATAATGATAATTAGGTGATTATAAGTTCTATTGTGATACAGAATGCGAAAAGGGCAACTAGTATTATCCAGGATATCCTCTTCATTGGTGCGAGTATGACCACCATGCTTGTCAAAATTGCCAAAATAATTAGAGTGGCTATTAAGCCAATGGCAAGTCCTTTGAGCTTCACAAATAGCATGGAGGCCAGCACCAAACCCACTATCGAAACCCCAAGTGCCAACTTGGGGTGTTCCGATAGGTATAGGGTCAGGCCTTTTTTAGTATGCTCCACGCGTTTGGTCTGCGCATAGAGCGCCCAGACCGCGACAAACGAAAAGAAGAAGGCCAAGCTGTACATCATTAGTTCACTGAAAATACCGAAGCAGGTATGAAAGTAACATCGAGCCCTTGGGTTACGTTGTTTATGTCCGTAATGTTCACCAAAATGCCTCCGGAAAAGTCCTGTCGTATGCTAGCAATATAGGTTTGTCCGTTGACTATGAATGAAAATAGGCCTCCTGCAGAAGCAGGAACCGCCTCCACCAATGTGGCTGAAGTAGGATTGCCCACATCTGGCACACTCCACAAGCGCCATGCAGGTGTACCTTGTACATCTCTAGGGAAACCTGATAGGTCAAGCGGAACTATGGTTTCATCATAAGCTTGTACAAATACAGAGTTGTTAGAACCTTGAATCATTCCCGCGGTTAATTCGCTGCCCGTTAACGTATTAGGATTAAAGACAAAGGCATCATCAATTTCACTAGTTCCGGCTAAAACCCTTGCCCAACATGGGTCAAATGACACATCAAATCCGAAAGCATTTTCAACAGCAGAGATGTTATTGCTGGCATAATATATATCTCCATTTTCGGCAATTACTACCCCTGAGATTCCTCCACAGATTTCTGTGGTATCTATGGAAATTGTATCCGTTTGAGTATCGACAAATACAACAGCCAACCTACCCTCAGCTAGCCCCTCTACATCGTTGAACCTAGCTGCTAAAACAACCTGGTCATTTGAATTTACAATGGCGGTGAGGGTTATCGTTCCACCTGCGGAAGCTGCGGGAAGCCCAGTTATCGGTATTGCGTTTGTAAAGGTCATATCACTGGGATTCCAAACAATGAGTTGAAGCGTAGTATTGTCTATAAAATATGCTTTCGTATCTGAGATGAACTGAAATTGATCGGGAAAACCGAATATTCCAGGTACACCAGCATTAGCAAAACTTACCGTGGGACCTTCCACGAGATTGTTATCTCCGTCCACCGTAAAACGAGTTACCACTGGCGAATCTGAGCGCCCTACAAAAATATTACCATTACCATCTGAATCGATAACAGCACCACCTGGAATCTCCAATGCTTGCGAGAGGTCCGTTTGCCCTTCTTCCAAAGAAGAAACCAAGGATAAAAAACCTACTGGACCTTGTTGTGTGAATGCCAAACCACCTACGCCAAATAGAGGTGTTACTTCGGATTCAACATCCGTAATGGTCCCCGTACCGCTTTGGCCACCTACTGTTAGTGTGTAGGTCTCATTGTCTTCATCTACTTCGTCAATAATTGTTGTAATGGCCACAGTAAAACTGTTTACTCCAGCTGGAACAGAAAATTCATTATTTGCCGAACTGAAAGTAACTTCATTACCTAAGGTGGCATTGGCGAGATCGTTGTCAAAATCCCCATTGTCTGTGCTACTATTGGCAATTGTTGCCGAGAAGCTAGCTCCTTCACTGTTGTTGTTGAGGGTGACCGTATGCGTTATCACTCCTCCTTCGCTAGCCTGGCCATCACTTACGCTGGCTATGGTGGCGGGTTCGGTTCCCCCACCATCATCATCATCGCTGCAACCATAAAATAGGGTACACATCAGGAAAAGGTAGCTTAAAAAATGGATTGAATTTTTCATAGAAATTGTATTTACATTAAAAGGTTCATAATTGAATATTGAGTTTAACAGCATAATTACGTCTGGGGAGTTGCACTCCGAAGAAGTCAAATACTTGGACATTAGTAAGATTGCGTGTTTCAAACGTGGCGGCGATTGGAGAGGTGCCAATGGTAAAGGCGTAGGTAACACCGATATTATGAATCAATTGAGATGGTATTTCCTGTCTAAATTGGCTCAAACCGGTATTTTCAAAAGACCTAAAGAATTTATTTATAAATCGACTATTGAAAAAGAACGATAACCTATCCTTGGATTGGAAAGTATCTTCAAATTGATAGCTTCCAGAGGAATTCATAAAAAAGTAGGGCCTATTAGGGATACGTTCCCCTTCAAAAGTCTCAAAAGCGCCCTCGCTTGAAGTATTTCTAAAATCCTGCCAAGTACCGTTTAGTTCTAAGTTCAAACGATTATCGGCTGAAAACCATTCAGCGGAAAGTTCCACTCCTTGGGAAGTAGCTGAGAAAACATTTTGAAAACTAAATAGGTTTTGGTTCCCCAAAAGGAGTATTAACTGATCGGCGATACGCAAAAATCCATTGGCATTAAGCCTTAAGCTAGAAGCTTCTGGATTATTTTGTTGAAATGATAATTCCAAGTTGGCATTATGGCTGCGTTCTGGTTGTAATTCCAAATTAGGCGTTACTTGTGCCCCATTGCCAAAAATCTCTTGTGGACGTGGCAATCGCGTAGTCCATTCGTAATTCGCCTTAATGGCAAATTGATCACCAATGGGATATCGTATCGTATTACCTACGCCCAAGGTGTTTGTAGTTCGGTCCAAGTTTAATGAAAGACCTCCTGGCAGAAATTGCTCAGCCCTAACATCTTGAAAATAGTATTTTACAAAAGTTCGGTTTTCAAAAGCTTTTGGAGTGGGGTTCCATTTTAGTTCCAAGCCGTTTACCCAGGTGAAGGCATTTTGTTCGGCCGAAAGGGGATCTCGTATTCCCGGAGGTGTCAAACGGTCCTGTCCTGACCTGATTACATACGTAGGCGCCGAGGAAAAGTTGAGGTGTAATCTGTCATTCAATTTTAATCCCAACTGGATACGGGAGTATAGGTTGTCATCCCAAACTATCACATTTCTTGCTTCACCCAATTCTCCAAATGATTCAGCCCTTAGTATCTCATTGCCGTTATCGTCCTGTAGTCTTTCGCCAAACCAGGTATATATAAAGCGGGAAACATCTTCGAGCTCAGAACCGTTTCTGGAATATCCAAATAGAGCATCACTTTGAAAGGCCTTGAATTTCTTTTTCCATCGTATTAGATTTCCAAAAGTGTTCCCTCCAAAAGTAACCTCGCCAAAGGGGACGGTCATCACATTGTTATGCTGGAGGTCCTGGGTGTTTTGATTGTAAAAACCAACCCATGAAAGTTGGTCAGCCCAACTGAGATTACGCCATCCTAGCTCAATACGGGTACCAAAAGCTTGAAAACTGTCATGAAATCGGGGTACGGTGACCTCAAATAGTCGACCATCCTCATCAGATACTTCAACCTCAACCTTATAATTGTTCTCAGCGGAATCAAAGAAAAAATCACTTCCGAGATAAAACCCTTTTATTTTCGGACGGTATTTGTACTGAACCGTAGTCCTATGCGTGTTAAAAGAACCAAACTGATAGGATACTTCCCCGCCACTTTCAATAACTTCGGAATTAGAGGAGAGATTGACTGCCCCACCTAAAGCATCCGCCCCAAATGTAATAGGCACAACACCTTTGTATACTTCTACTTGTTGCAAAAAATTTACGGGTACATTGGCGACACCACTGGGGAAACCCATCAGTTCTAAGGGCACGCCATCAATAAAAAACCGAATTTGATCATCGGTGAGCCCATTTAGTGAAAAACGCGCCCTAGATCCGAGACCACCACTTCTTTGTACGGTCACCCCTTGGATTTGAGAGAGGACTCCGCCTAAATCTGCGGACTGTTGCTTCGCCACTTTGGTCTCCACAACAACTACCGCCTTGGCTGATTGTTCCAACTCGACCTTTTTGGATTTGGCGTAAACTTTGACTTCATCCAACTGTTCCCTTTTTTCAACTACCGTTATGGAGATTGAAACAGTTTGGTTAGATTTTATGGTTACTTCTTGTTCAACGTCCTCATACCCAATTACGCTAGTTGCAATAGTATAACTGCCTGCTGGGGCGGTAAGAGAGAAAACGCCATTTTCATTTGTGGAAGCTCCAAAGGACGTGCTTTTTAAAATAACAGACGCAAAGGGTACAGGCTGGTTAAAGGTATCGTTGACCCTACCGGTAATCTTTCCTTTTTGTTTTGTAGAGGTACTCCGGGCACTTTGAATATCAATGGTACGACCGGATACTTTTAGTAGTATAGCACCATTGCCCCAAACCCCTTTAATAATGGTTTCCAAACGTTCACGGCGATAGGTTTTAGAAATACGCTTATCGGGAGCTATCTCTGAATTGGCATAATTAAAAAAGTAGCCTGTTTTGGCTCCGAGTTGTTTTAAGGCTTCGGTTACCGAGGCCGCTTCAAAAACAATGGAAACCTTTTGGTCCAGCACGCTTTGTTGGGCCTCTATCCTTACGATAAAAACCAGGAATAACAACAATGAGCTATGTAACCGCAAGCGGCCAGTTTTCAAATACTGCATAGGTAAACTGGCCTTTAGTAAATGGTAATATTTTGTCCGTCAATGGCGTACTCAAACTGCGCCACAAAACCCATGCTTTCAAATAGTTCTTCGACCGATGGGTTTTCATAGGTAAAGGTGAACTGGCGTTCGAGCAAGTCCTTATTGTTGATAGCAATATCAATAGCATACCATCGCTCCAACACCGGTACAATATCTTTAAACTTTTGGTTTTCAAACACCAAAACATTGTCTTTCCATGCCGTACGATACGTGGCAACTACCTCATTGACCTGAATGGGCATGTTTGGAGATAGCACCCCTTGCTTGTCGACATTAAGGTAAACACTATTGTCTTCATTCTCTAGTTCTGAAAAACGCACTTTACCGCTGGTCACAATAACTTCGGTGGTTTTTGAATCTTTATCGGCTACCACATCAAAAGAGGTGCCCAACACCTGGGTCTTTGAATTTTCCGTGTAGATTATAAATGGGCGGTTTTCATCACGTTGAATATCAAAGTGGGCATGTCCTGTTAAATGCACCACGCGTTGGTCTTCTTGAAATGCTTTGGGAATCTTTAACTCCGTTTCTGAGTTTAAGATGACGATTGAACCATCAGGAAGTTCTAAGGTCCTTTTTTCGCCCCTTTTAACTTCAATGGTGGTTAGGTTGGACGAAATCACTTCAGAACCTTCAGTAGTGGGATTATAGAAGTTTCTATATCCGTAGAAAGCTCCAAAAAGTAAAAGGACAAAAACCGCCGCAATACCTCCCCATTGTACAAAAGTGGAGCGATAAAAGGAGGGTTTGGTAGGAGTGGTTGGTATTTCGCTACTTATGGTTTCCCAAGTTTTGGAAAGCAATTCGTCTTCATTGGGGCTTTGCGCTTCTTGGCCGTTTAACCATAACTCGACCTCATTTTTTTCCTCGGTTGTACAGGAATTGCTGTAATAGCGATCCAGTAGTTCTGGGGTTATCTTCTTCATAGTGTACCTATCAAATTTTGGGCGCCATTGGCGTCTCTATTCAATAAGTACCGTAAAGTGTAAAGTGGTCCCATTCAAAAGACAAAAAAATCGGGTTTTTTTGAAAAAGGCAAGAAAGAAGGACTAAAATTTCAGGTAGGATATTAACAATCGTAAGGTGCTAAATTAACTTTTAAAAATGCCAAAGATTTGGTCAATTGGTTCTTCACGGTTTTCTCTGAGATATGAAGTTTTTGTGAAATTTCTCGACTATTTAGCCCCTTTTCCCGGCTCAGTATATAGACCTCTTTTCGTTTGGGAGGTAGTTGTTCTACCAACTGTTGTACCTTGTCCAAAACCTGATTATAATGAACTGTTTCCTCCACATTATCCACCACTTCTTTTTGAGAAGTCGCATAAGTTGATAATGAACGCTGTTCAGAGACAATATCGCGATAAAAATTATAGTATTTGAACTTTGCCGCACGGTATAGATAATGTTCCCAGCTTCCGTGTAATTCTATCGTTTCACGACGTTCCCAAATGGAGCAGAAAATATCCTGTACCATTTCGGCCGCTCGAAACTCATCTTTTACAAAGACCAAACAAATACGGAACAACTTTTTTCCATGCTCCCTATAGATATGTTCAAACTCTCTAGCGGTCATCAAAACAAATATAGCCTTAATTAGACTTATTCCAAATAAAATGGATTATTGATGAATATAATCCGAAATTCTTAAAAGTTACAAATTGTCAAAATTGAAATTAGTAAAAAGCTGAAAGCCTTTTTAAATGCGGGGATCTAAGGCAAAGGCAGACTCTTGCCGGGGCTACTTTTTTACTTTACAGGGAATCCAGAAGATTTCAATATCAATAAGTTTAAGAATTTCACGATTTCAGATGGATATGAGTTTATTCAGAACTTCTGATTATTGAAAACTAATACGTTTTATGTTGTCTGTATATACTCTATCTACTAGTAGACGTCTAGGGTCTATAGCGGCTTTCACAGGAAGTGAATCTAGCTGAATACTAAGTGTGGATTTTTCTTTGTTGAATCTCAAACGCCTTTGTCGATATAATTTTTCTTCAGCATCATCCATAAAGAAACCTACATCAATCCAATCATTGATAGTCAATTTGGTGTCATTTCCCAAACCATCTGTTTTTATTTTGGAATGCTCTATTTCTAAGGTTATCATGTATTTGCCGTTATCCAACTTCGTATAATTTGCTTTGTTCAAACGGTTGTCATAATACGTTATCTCTTTGAACCAATCTTCAATGAGATATCTCAAGGAATCAGGAACTTGAGGTTCTAAATGACGCAGGAAATCATAGGAACTTGGATAAGGAGGACCTTTATATTTATATTCTTCCAAAAGGTTTCTCATAGCAGTATTGACTTTCTCTTCACCAATGTAGTCTTGAAGAGCGAACAAAACAATACTTCCTTTCCCATAGTGCACATAGCCCTGGTTTTCAGTTTTATAAAGAGGAAGTTCCTTTTCTCGTTTTCCAGTTCTTCCTCGCAAATACCCATCATGATTGTACTGTAAAAACTTCCGCATTTTCATAGGGCTACTGGACATGCTTTTCTGAGTCATTAGCGATGAGTATTCAGCAAAACTTTCACTCAACATTTTTGCTCCCTGCATGTCGGCCCCGATGACCTGATGCGCCCACCATTGATGTGCCATCTCATGAGCCACGACCCAATCGATAACATTATTGTCCGTTTTGTCCTCAAGGTTCATAATAAACCCAAAGGCTTCGGAATAGGGCATGGTACCTGGATAAGCTTCAGCGAATTTTGCATACCGTGGGAATTCAATAATACGGGCTTGCTTATGATAATAAGGGCCAAAGTTTTTCGTATAATACTCTAAGGAACGTTGGATGGCATCAAGCATCATTTCTACATTAACCTTATGTTTTTTATCGTAATAAACTTCCAGGTCAACACCATTCCATTTACGTTTTGCGATTTCATAATCTGCAGACAAAAAGGAATAAAAATTTAATGAAGGTGTATCTATTTTGTATTGGTAATAATTTCTACCCTGTTCCACCCATTGCGTTATTAAAGAACCGGGAGCAATGGCAACTTGGTCTAAGGACGTGGAAATCACAGTTTCAATATTGATAAAATCTGATTGACCTTTAAAGCCATAATTGCGCATATGTAATTCTCCAACTTCCTTGGTTAGTTCAGGCATCCGTTCTTTGGAAGGAAGATTGTACTTTCTACGGACATTTTTCTGGGTTAATTCCCTTTCACTATCGTATCCAAGGACAGGAAGAATATCCTTATTCTTGAGAAAGGTACCATTATGAACTATTTTGGTGTTACCTCTATCGTTCCTGAAACCCTTAGTGAGGTATTTGGCATCAATTTCCATAACTATTTTTTCACCAGGTTGTAATGGAGGGTTCAGCGTATAAATGGTATAGTCATAATCTTTATCCGTGTATACAATTTCCGTTTTAGGAATATCTACATGAGAATGCCAACCTGCCTTTGTGTGAACATGTAAAGAATCAATTTCTTGTGAAGATGCATTGGTTAACTCAATAGCCGCTTTAATATGAACATCCCTTTTTAAAGGAAAGATATCGATGTAATACTTGGCGTCGGTAATTTTAGGGGAAACAACATTTCTATATTTTCCATATTTCTTTTCATAAACAGCCGCGAGTTCTTCTTTCGTAGAGTTGGAATGGTAAGGATTCAAAATTTGGGTATTGTAGTACACAAATCCGCCAACTGCCAACCACACAATACTAGAGATAACGATGACACTTCGATAACTCTTAGGAACTTCTTTCCTTACAGTTTTTAGTCGTTCCAGAAAGGGTTTTTTAGAACCCCTGTTCCATATGGCACCTGCAACAAGTAAGCCTAGAAAAGCCAATAGAACCCAGTAAAGGTTATACCATAGGGTAGCTGTAAGGCCTGGACCAAAACCGTCCATATCTGAGTATTGCAAGAAAGGACCGTTAATCATATTCAGCATATTTGTGCGTATATCCAGGATTTGGAGCACACTTTCAAAAACAAAGAGAATAAGTATAGCAATGAAATACCCGACATATTTGTTGCTGGATAGGACTTGAACTAATATGGTGATACCGGAAAATGTGATAAATAGGGGAAGGTTACTGTACAAGAAATGCAAAAGGTAAACATTCAATTCAATACGTGTATAGCCATTTAACAATTGATAAGCGATACCTATCCCAATAAAGAATAGATTAAAAACAACTACTGTAAATAGCAGCGATACTACTTTTGCCGCTATGGATATAAAGGAAGTATGTGCTGTTGCATCAATAACTTCGTTGATTTTGGTATCCCGGTCCTTCCAGATCAGTTCGCCACTGAAAAAAATAGCAATTACTATGAGGAATAGTTTGGTTTTACCCTCAATGGAATCAATAACCTTATAGGTTACCGGATATGATTGTAATCCCAAGTTTTCAAAACCTCCAATCAAGTCTATTACCAAAATAATCGTGCAAAAAAGAAACAAAATGCCGAAGGTTGTACTCTTGACGATACTTAAAAAACTGGTATAAAAAAAGCTTTTAAACTGTATCCAAGAGGTGTTTCTATTGAAAAAAGGAGTAAGTCTAGGTAACTCAAAAATGGGTTCTATTTTGGAGCTTTCTTTTTTTGACTGTTTCGTTTTTTTGTTTTTCAGTTTAAAAGAAAATGTACGATAAGAAAGTAGCAATACAAGTATACCAAACGAGCACCAGATGAAACGATTTTGTAATAGTAATCCGGAGAAACTAGGACTTATCGTGTTCTTTTCGAATGGCGTAAAGTATTTGGTGTCAATATCATAGGTGTTAATGCCAAAAACATCCACTAAACCAGCTAAGGTTTCATTATGTAAATCTGAGGTAAGAGTTGTGGAAATGATATAGGCTACGATGATTAGTAGACCTCCCGAAAAGGAAATAATAGTACTTTTCCATACATGGGCCAAGGCATAAACAATCGCACCTGACAAAAACATATTGGGTAAAACAAAAAGGAGATAATTATTCAAAAACATTTCAAAATTGAATGGGCCAAAGTGGTCAAAAGGTTGCCATTCAAAAATTGAATTCATATAGGTTCCGACAAGCATGCCTATAAAGACCCCTAAAAGGGGTAGGGTAGAAACAAATAAGGCTCCAAAAAAACGCCCAAAAAAATATCCGGACTTATGTATCGGAGTCGAGAATAAGATTTGATCAAATTCATTATGGTAATCCCGAAGGGCCGCATTGTTAAAGAACGTAAGTACCATTACTAGGGAAAGCAGACAAAGAATGGTGATGTGCTGGGTGAGTGTAAATGGTGAATTTCGATGGTAATTGCCAATGACTCCCCCAATTTGGACTTTGTCGCTAATAATAGGGAAGAACTCCATTAATGCAAAAATTCCAATGAAAATATAAACTAAGGGTTGTCTAAGCGTGTATTTTATTTCTGAAAAAAGGAT
Organism: Bacteroidota bacterium; assembly: GCA_039184805.1. Classification (GTDB taxonomy): domain Bacteria; phylum Bacteroidota; class Bacteroidia; order Flavobacteriales; family Flavobacteriaceae; genus Flagellimonas. Next base: position 38,527 of record JBCDAX010000016.1, read on the forward strand.
GGTTTTAAACATGATGGCTAAAGATTGATGACTATCCAACTACATTTAAGGTGTTGATTTTTGAAAAGAAGACATCCTCCAGATTGGGATTTACTGGTTCAAAACCATTTTTAGGATGCGCTTCGCTTAACACATGGATTAAAGGCTGTCCACCAACCATTTTGTTAGAGATTACCCTATGGTCTTTGGCGTAATTGACAAGCTGATGACGGTCAACTACTTTCTGATATACCTTGCCTTCAAGTTCGTAAATCGCATTTTGTGGAGATCCTTGATAAACGATTTTTCCAAAGTTCATGATGGCCATTTTGGTGCAGAGTTCCCGAACATCATCTACAATATGAGTGGATAGAATGACAATCACTTCCTTTCCTACATCCGCCAATAAGTTATAGAAGCGATTACGTTCTCCAGGGTCTAAACCAGCAGTTGGCTCATCTACAATAATTAATTTTGGATTTCCAATAAGAGCCTGAGCAATACCAACACGCTGCTTCATTCCACCAGAAAATCCCTTTACAGACTTATTGCGTTTATCATATAAATTGACTTTGTTCAAAAGATAGTTAACCAAATTTCTTCGCTCAGTAGTATTTGTTACCCCTTTTAAAATCGCTAAATGATTTAAAAGTTGTTCCGCTGAAATATTTGGATAGACTCCAAATTCCTGTGGTAAATAACCTAGTACTTTCCGAACCTCCGAAGGTTGATTTAGTATGTCGATTTTATTCAAGGTTGCTGTGCCCGAATCGGCTTCTTGTAGTGTGGCCAAGGTACGCATCAAAGAGGATTTGCCCGCGCCATTTGGTCCTAGAAGTCCAAACATTCCGTTTTCTAGTTCTAAAGAAACATTGTCCAAAGCTTTGACGCCATTAGGATACTTCTTTGATAAATTGCGAATAGTTAGGGTGCTCATATAAAAAACATTTGATTGATTATTTCCAATTTAAATTCGACTCAAACTTATCGTTAGGCATTAACTCGATATAATTTTTTTGAGGAGTTCGAGGTAAATGAGCATACAAACCTTCTAAATCTGGATATACTGGATTGAACTAAAAAAGGGTATGGTATGGCAAGAAAAAGTAGGTGTTTGTCACAATTTGTAACCAAAAAATTGCCACAGTTCTATTTTTGTATTGAAGAAGTATTCAATACCCTAGAAAAATGACGGAAAATCCGAATGTATCCCAGCTTGGGGATTTAATAAGAAAGAACAAGCGATCCGTATGGGTTGGGTTTGTTATTACTATAGCATTAACTTTTCTTTTGTTTGGGGTTAGCGTTTGGTATCCTTTGTTTTCGGAAGGAAAATTCAACCCAATTGTTTTTGCTACAAACACCATTGGTTTTCTTTTGATTTGGTTCGTCGTTACTTTTCTGGTGGCTAGAATATCAATATTTAAAGTTTTGGGAGTATTGTTATTGTTACTCATCGTTGTTATCACCACTGAATTCCTAAGATTACCGGTGAACAATCCAATAACATTGCCCGCTTTGGTACTTTTTTGGCTCGGGATATCTTATTTGCTTCTTCCTGAGTTCATCAAAAAGCATAGATATATAGTATTTAGTATTTATGGAGCTGTACTTGCCTATTTCTATAGCTTCAGAACAGCATCTGATTTTCAGGAAACCCATCTTCAGATTGTTGTTTATTTTATCACTATTTCAGTTTCCTTCACTTTTATCTTCTGGATATACCAACAGTTAAACTGGTTGATTTCCATAAAACTAAATCAGACTAAAACAGAATTGGCCTTATTAAAAAGTCAAGTAAATCCGCATTTTTTCTTTAACACCTTGAATAATCTTTATGGTCTTGTCATGGAAAAGTCAGATGAAGCTCCTGAAGTTATGTTAAAACTATCTGATATGATGCGTTATACCATAGATATGGGAAATCAAGAAGAGGTAAGTATTTTGGATGAAATCAATTATCTGAATAACTATGTCTCTTTACATAAGATTCGGTATCATAAAAACGTGGATGTACAGTTTCATCATGAAGTTGATAAAAGCAGTAATGTAGCTCCCTTACTATTTATTAATTTATTGGAAAATGCCTTTAAGCATGGAGTTGAATCTTCAATTGGAAATACGTATGTTCATCTCAGTTTAAAGACCGAAGGGGATAAGTTGGTGTTTGAAATAACTAATTCATATGACCATAGTGTAATTAGCACTCGCAGTGGAACTGGTTTGGACAATCTCAAAAAGCGTTTGAAACTTATTTATCCGAGTCGGCATAAATTGAGCATTGTTAAAAAACAAGGTATTTACAAGGCACATTTAAGTTTGTTATTAAATCCATTACCCATAAGATGATTACCTACGCCATCATAGACGATGAACCTATTGCCCATCGAATTATTGAAGGGTATTCTGCTGAATTGACCCATTTAAAGAAAATAGGCAACGCCTACAACGTATTTGAAGCTTCAGAAATTATTTCAGAACATCATGTTGATTTGATTTTTTTGGATATTAATATGCCTAGAATGAGTGGGTTTGAATGGTTGAAAATGCTGACCAAACCTCCAAAAATTATAGTTACTTCAGCCTATAAAGAGTTTGCCTTGGAAGGGTATGAATTTGACATTGTGGACTATCTCCTCAAACCATTTTCTTTCCCTCGTTTTTTAAAGGCTGTCAATAAAGCCACTACTATTGACAGGGACAAAAGTTCCAAATCGGATGGGGTTCCCCAAAGTACTCAAGGGGATACTTTGTTTTTGAAAGGGGATAAAATGCATCACCAAGTACAGGTGGACGGTATTCTGTTTGTGGAAGCCTATGGGAACTATTCAAAAGTATATTTTGCAGAAAATACAATCGTAACTCACCAGAAGATTTCTGGACTAGAGAGCATCCTTCCTAAGGACAAGTTTTTACGGGTTCACAAGTCCTTTTTGGTTGCAACGAACAAAATTGAGGTTATCAAAGGAAACCAAATCGTAATCGGAAAACATAAGATTCCCATAGGCCAGACGTATAAAGTTCGGGTGAATGAGCTCATTAATAAAAGAATCTAAGTTTTTTCAAAGCATTAGGAGTAGGGTCAATTTTGATGTTTGTGTTTTACAATTCTTCATATTAGTTACTATAAACACTTACTCCTAAGAAAAACATTTTTTCTATCTAGTTTAGATCAATTATGCGAAGTGTACCATTCGTTTGTGTAACATAGAGTACATTTTTGTCCACATCCCCAACGATACCATTTGGTGTGTCGAAAGTAGCGCTTAAAAGACTGCCATCTGTTGTACTCTTTGTTCCAGAACCTGCAAGTATTGATGCCTCACCACTTAAAGACACTCTGTAAATTACATGTTCTTCGACCGCAGTGGCGTAAATAACGTCGTTCAAAATGGTTATGTACCCAATTACAAAACCTGGTCGTACAGTGCGTATTGTTGTTATAGTCTCGATAGATTTATCAGTACTGATTTTCAAAATAGCGCCAGTTACAAAATTCCCGATAAATAATTCTCCCGAACTATCAAAAGCTATGCCTACCCCTCCGGCAAGTAGGTCATCTTGAACATATACACTTACCTCTCCATTGGTATCTATCTTATGTATTCCTGGGAAAGAAAAATTGGAAATATAAAGGTTACCCTCTCCGTCCAATGTTATACCTGCAGGAAAACCGGGTAATGTGGCTAGGGTAGTTCGATTGTTATCAGAATCGATTCTGATAACATCTCCAATGGTTTGAGTGGAGCCGGGTTCAATAGGTCGTACGTTATGCACAACAAATGTGTTTCCAGAACTGTCGACAAAATTTCCTAAGGGTGCTACAAGATTATCCACTGCTACATCAACAGATGCAGATTCTGGATTGAACCTCTTGACCTCAGTACCCATAAATTGTTCAAAATTACTACCGTAGACATTTCCATTATCGTCTATGGAAAGCCCATCAGTTGCTCCAAAATTGGCTATCGGAGTGGTTACCTTCTCTTCTTCTACGGGAGGGGCTACCGGTGCTGGATTTTCGCCCACATCAGGTTCAACAACAGGGTCGTCAGAATTTGAGGAACATGAATAAATTGGGAAGATGGTTAAAGCAATTACGACACAGGCTATTCCATAGACTTTAAGGTTGCAGATGGTTTTCATAACATTGTTATTTAAAAGTTAGATAACAATCTTACGTTGAACTATACTCTCAAATCGACCGTGTTTATAGTATTGTACAAATCAATTAGCTGGCCAGCCGTTTGATATAACTGCTGGGTGTTTCATTCTGTACTGATTTGAAGGCTTTGTTGAAGGTAGATTTGGAATTGAACCCTACTTCCATGGACAAAGAGAGTAAGGTTTTGACCTTATGCTCGTTATGTTCCAACTTTAAGATGAATTCTTTAATTCGGTATTCATTTACGAAATCATAGAAATTCGTTTGGTATATAGTATTCAATAACCATGAGAGGTTATTTGTGGATGTGTTCAGCTCTTTTGAAAGATTTACCAAAGTCAATTCATTATCAAGGTAGGCTTTCTCACTTTCCATCAGCTGCTCTAATTTGCGTTTTAAGTCGGCAATACTTTTATCATCTAGTAACTTTCTCAATTTTGTTTTGGCCTTCTCTTCTACCAAAACTCTAAAAATTTCGGGCTGTCTTATGGCATAGAAACCAACGATATAAATTAATACCGGTATACCAATCCATATGACATTGTATGTTATGGTAGGTATCTGCAATCTAAAAATCTGAATATTAAAAAAGCCAATGGCCCATATTGTCAAGATTGTTATTGAAGCTATCAACAATATCTTGGCAAAAGTTAGGGTGGACTGAGCAAAAGAAAATTGCTCTTTTACCTTTTTTTGGATTGTCTGAATAAAACGAAAACTCAGAAACCAATAATAAAGATTGAAGATTATGGCTGTAAGCTCGGCTACCAGAAAAAAGTAATGAAAACCCCCTGATATTAGTTTTTGACCAAATTCTTCGTTGGAGTAGCTGTTCAAATAAGACAGAAATGTCAGATAAACCAAAGCCGGAGCAAAATGCAACGAATTGACCATATACTTGGACTGCCCTTTTTCAAAAAGACGTTTGAAATAAACATATCCCAAAGGGCCAACTACAAAAATCAATGATTCCAAGGGAGCTAATCTCTGAATTACCCAAAATTCATCTGCTTTGTGGAGCATCATTCGAGCTAGTAGGATTAAACAGCTCAGTACAAGCTGTAGTGCTAAAATTCGATTTGCGGCCCTATTTTTCTTTTGAATCAAAAGCAACGAAAAACTTAAGAAGAGACCTTGCCCTATTCCAAGCAGTAGAACTATATCCGTTGCACTATAATGCTCTATCACACGCTAATTTTTTCCAAATTTATTTTTTTCTCAGCTTTAGGCGTTCGATTCTATAGCATCGTACTATTTAAGGTACGAAAAGGGAAAAATTAACGGGTAATTGAGAAGAAAATAAGACTTAAAATTGAAAATAAGGTTGGTGCAGATTTTTAGCCTTATTTTGGTATTTAAATAAGCCTAGGCATACTTCTATTTTGAAAATAAAAATTATGAGACACTTCTTTCAATGCTTGTTACTTTTCATTTTTTCGGTCAATTTTTCAATTGGCCAGGACCGTATAACTGGTGAAACTTTTGCAACACGTTCTGAGGTGTTGGGACAAAATGGAATGGTAGCCACGAGCCATCCGTTAGCAACTCAAATTGGACTTGATGTCCTCAAGGATGGGGGAAATGCTATTGATGCAGCAATTGCAGCAAATGCAGCTTTAGGACTCATGGAACCTACGGGTTGTGGCGTGGGTGGAGATTTGTTCGCCATTGTTTGGGATGCCAAGACAAAAAAATTATATGGTCTTAATGCCAGTGGGCGTTCTCCGCAGAAACTGACTTTGGACTATTTTGAAAAACAAGGAATGGAGAAAATTCCATCTCATGGCCCCCTTCCCGTTAGCGTACCTGGAGCTGTTGATGGTTGGTTTGAACTCCATGGTAAATTTGGGTCAAAACCTATGTCTGAAATTCTGGCACCTGCAATTGATTATGCAGAAAAAGGGTTTCCACTTACGGAGTTAATTGCTTGGTACATGCAACGCACAATTCCTTTTTTTGAATCTAAAGGTTTTCCAAACATAGAGGATACCTATAAGTCCCAAAATGGGGGGAAACTGCCAGATGAAGGTGAAGTTTACAGGAATCCGTATTTGGCCAATACTTATCGCAAAATTGTGGAAGGTGGCCGGGATGCATTTTACAAGGGAGATATTGCCAAGACCATTGGGAAGTTTATAAAAGAACAAGGAGGTTTTTTGTCGGCAAAAGATTTGGCCGACCATAAGTCAGAATGGGTAGAACCGGTTTCCATAAACTATAGAGGATACGATGTTTGGGAGTTACCTCCCAATGGCCAGGGGATTGCCGCTCTTCAGATGCTTAAAATTTTGGAAGGATTTGATTTTTCCAATATTGATTTTGGTAGCGCAGAACACTTGCATCTTTTTACCGAGGCTAAAAAATTGGCATTTGAGGACCGAGCCAAATATTATGCGGATATGGACTTTTTTGATGTTCCCGTAGAGGAATTGCTTTCGGCGAATTATGCAAAAGAAAGAAGGGAGCAGATTGGAGAAAGGGCAGGAATGTACAGTGCAGGAGAGATTTCAGCAGGGGAGACAATCTATATGACCGTTGCGGACAAAGAGGGTACCATGATATCCTTGATTCAAAGTAATTATCGAGGAATGGGCTCAGGGATGGCCCCTCCCAAATTAGGGTTTATGTTACAAGATCGTGGAGAGCTGTTTAGTTTAAAACGTGGACAGGCCAACACTTTTGAGCCTGGTAAGCGCCCTTTCCATACCATTATTCCTGCATTTGTTACCAAAGACGGTAAACCCTTTGTTAGTTTTGGAGTAATGGGGGGAGATTTTCAACCCATGGGTCATACACAAATTGTTATGAATCTTGTGGACTTTGGAATGAACCTTCAAGAAGCAGGCGATGCCCCTCGTTGGGATCATACAGGAGGTGCAAGTCCTTTGGGCAGAACTACTGAGGATACAGGGCTAATCCGGGTGGAATCTGGAATTCCCTACTCCACTTTACGGGGTTTAATGGATAAGGGCCATCGAATAGGAACGGCACGAGGAATCTATGGAGGCTATCAGGCTATTCTTTGGGATAATGAAAACAAAGTATACCATGGCGCCTCTGAAAGTCGTAAAGATGGCCAAGCCGCAGGATACTAATTTTGTGCGTCCAATACCTATAGACTAGGTACAATTTCCCTCTTAGGCGGCAGCTTTTTCACTTTCCATGGCTAGAAAATGCGTGACCCTGTTCTTTTCGTTGAACAAGGGGATTACATCAATATGGCAAATATACTCTTCGCCGTTCTTACGATAATTGATAATAGCTTTGGTAAATCGTTTCTGTTGTTTTAACAACTCTCGAATTTCTTTTTTTGCTTTTTCAGACGTCTTTTCCCCCTGTAAAAAAGTTGGTCGTTTACCAATGGCAAACTGTTTGGAATACCCAGTCATTTCATAAAAGCCGCGATTTGTCCAAATAATATTTTTGGTTAAATCGGTAACCACTAAGGCTTGGTATGATGTAAGTTGAAGAATCTCCACTATTGCAGGTTCCAAATCTCTTTTCAAGACTGATTTTAACTCGGTCAGGTCATTTTCAAGTCTCAGTTTTTTGCATAAAGCGTGAAAGTTTTCGAGGTAAAAATCAAGACTTTGTATCGGTGATAGGTACTCTTTTTTGTTGTTATTCATTGTTGGTTTTTGGTTGTTACCTTTAAAGGTAACATTTACTTACACAATTTAGGCCTAATACCCAATATTTTAAGCACAAATGCAACACAGTTGCATTTGATTTTAAATTGGTATTTTTGAGTTTAGTATTTCTAGGTGCAACTGAAGATGAATCCCATGTTTGAAAAATTGTCAGTTAATACAGTGCATGGTTTTTAGATGAAGGAAAAACAACAGTACCAAATGCACTTATATCAACGAAAGCTTACAAAATCATAAATCATTAAAAGACAAACATTTAATTAGAGCATTATGTTACAAAGAAAATTTGCGGAAGTAGTAAAAAGTCATTTCCCTACAGCTATTGACGCTAAGGACACCTCCATTCAATATCTTGGTAAGATGCAGATGGAACACAATATAGATATTTCCAAGGTGCTTATGGCTACATCTGTTTGTTCCGATGATATCAATGTGCCTTCTACAACCTTTTTTAATGTACTGTTCGGCCCTTTTATTATGGGAGGGTTAGGAGGATTACCCTTTGCTGGTCAAACAGGGATGACCGCTTTTGCACACCATATCCCAGACGAAGGAAGTGCATTTATATTCTATGGACCTCATATAGGCATTACTTTGGACGGTGACTTGGGTAAAATGTACCGACCTCGTCAAGAAGAGACAGGAAATTCTTGTGGAGCATTAATGTTAGCATTAAGCCGATTTCAAGATAGTAGCTATCGCCCTATAATCAATGATGATGATTATCAACAAATGAAATTGGAAGAGAGTTTATTAGAATATCGAGAAGATATACTCAACAGCGAAAACAAAGAAAAGGCAATTACTGAAGCGACATACGATATAATCGATAAAAAGATTCATGAGCACATTGTCTCGTGCAAGAACGAATTCCACGTTGATAAAGTAACCCTTTTAGGTGGTATAATTGTTAACACAGACTATGGACTGGACGATTACTTCGTGGCAAAGAACTTTGAAGTAATTGACTTAAAAAGCGTATAGGCTGGATTAAATTGAGTTAGTGTATGTCGCGTAGTAATCTATGTAGCATATATTGTTGTACATTTAACTCAAACCATTCAAAAAGCTTTATACCATGAGAATTTCGCATTCATTTTATCTTATTTTCTTTCTCTTTGCTCTCATCTTAACCGGCTGTAAAGAGAATAAGTCTGCTGAAAACGACAGTGCTGTTGAAACGGATGAAGAATTGGTTGCGAGAGCACTAGAAATTCATAAGCGAGTGCTGACTCTGGATACCCATGCGGACACTCCTTTGCGTATGATAGAACCTGGTTTTGACATGGCCGAACGGCATGACCCAAATGAAACCGGATCTAAAGTAGACTATCCTCGTATGAAGGAAGGAGATTTGGATGCTATCTTTTTTGCTGCTTTTGTCGCTCAAGATATACGGGATGATGATGGAAATACCAGAGCGAAGGCTTTGTGCCTTCAGATGATTGACTCTGTGGTTGCATCCACAGAAAGAAACTCAGATATTGTGGGCTTGGCGTTGAATCCAGGTGATGCCTACACCTTGGAGAAAGAGGGAAAAAGGGCCATTTACGTGGGAATTGAGAACGGTTATCCTATTGGAAAAGATATTTCCAATGTGGAAGAATATTACAACAAGGGTGTTCGATATATCACTTTAGTGCATTCTTCAAACAATGATTTGGCAGACTCTGCAACTGACCCGAATGGAACGGAACACGACGGTATTAGCGAATTCGGTTCAAAAGTAGTTGACGAAATGAATCGGTTGGGCATTATGGTGGATGTCTCCCATGGGAATGATAGTGTTTTCTATGATGCCGTCAAGATGTCGAAAGCTCCGATTATAGCAAGTCATTCGAATGCCCGTGCGGTAACGAATCATAGAAGAAACATGACGGATGAAATGTTACAATTAATGGCCGAAAACGGTGGGGTAGTGCAATTGACCATGTTGGCCGATTATCTAAGAGAGGCCCCGCCCAATGCTGCTCGGGATTCTGCTATAGCTGTACTTCGTGCCAGTATGAAACCGGTTAGCGAGATGACCATGGATGAACGTAAAGCTATGCGCGGTGCATTTCAAGAACTCAATGAAAAATTTCCAAATCCACCTGCAACTGTAAAACATGTTGCTGATCATATTGATCACATCGTAAAAGTGGCTGGGATTGATCATGTTGGTATTGGATGCGATTTCGATGGCGGCGGTGGAATTGAAGGCGTGTTTGATGCGAGTGAAGTAATGAATATCACCATAGAATTAGTTCGGAGAGGATACACTGAAGAGCAGATTGAAAAGATTTGGGGCGGAAATCTGATTCGTGTGTTCAAAGAGGTGCAAGCTATCGCCGAACAAATTCAAGCTGGTGAATCATCTTAAATTACAGCTGGTCCGATAGTGTTTAGATTGTTCTTTTTTTTGGTTGCCTTGAGTGCTTCTGTGCATTCAATCGCGCACCCCTTACGCCTATCTTTGTGTGAGATAGAGTACACTTCCAATAAACAGCTCTTAACGATTAATTTGAAGCTTTTTTTAACTGATGTTAATGAAGCCTTGGTGTTTGACCCATATAGTAAGGAGTTAGCATTTTGTCAACCTAATGAATCCAACAAGGCCAATATACTTTTATTAGATTACCTTGGGCAATTCTTTCATGTGAAGGCCAATCAGGAAATAGTAGATTTAAAAATCAAACATAAAAAACTTAGTGGGGAAGGAGATAACACCGCCCTCTGGGTATATTTTGAAATTAAACAATCCACTCCATTGAAAACCTTGGAAGTTAAAAATGCTGTTTTTACTGATTTGTTCTTCGACCAGAACAATATTGTATATGTTCATGTCAATGGAGATTCCAAGAGTATGATGTTGAATAAGAAGACACCTGTTCATCAATTGAAATTTTGATATGCATCCGTTTGAATTTTACTTAAAACTAGGGTTTGAGCATATTTCCAATCTCGCTGGGTATGATCATATTCTGTTTTTAATTGCGCTCTGTGCAATTTATAAGATTCAGAAATGGAAGAATATCTTGGTTCTGGTAACGGCCTTTACAATAGGACACAGTGTTACTCTGGCTTTGGTATCCTTAGATATTTTTACAATTCCCTCCCGTATTATTAAATTTCTTATTCCAGCCACTATTTTTATAACGGCGCTTCATAATGTCATTGGAGTAAAACTAACGGAAGAACCTAAAAAAATGGGAAGAAACTATGCTATGGCCCTATTCTTTGGGTTTATCCATGGCATGGATTTTTCTAATTACTTTAAGGCCTTGATAATGGGTGATTCGTCTATACTTGTTCCTTTGTTAGGATTCAATATTGGAATAGAACTAGGGCAACTATTAGTTGTGTTTTTTATTGTGGGAATTGCTTTTCTTTTCTTGAACGTTATTAAGGCAAAACACCGTGATTGGAATGTATTTATTTCAGGCGCAGCTGCAGGATTGTCCTTCCTTTCTATGTTGGAAAACAAGTTCTGGTAAGCCTAAAAGTAACCCTATTGATTTAGATTGAATCGCAAACTATGCAATTGACGCTGCCTTCCAGTTTTCCAGATTCACTCAGTTTGAAATTACAGCATTCCTGAAATCGTTTTTTAAGCGTATTCTTTGCCCTTCGAATTCGTGCTTTCACATTGGCAAGGCTCAGGTTCAGTTGCTTGGATACTTCTTCATTGGTCTTGCCTTCAAGGTATACCAGTTCCACAACCTTCTGATAATCCTTCGGTAATTCATCAATAAAGCGTTCAAAACAACAAAATTCATTGGTCAGTATCGTGTCCTCCATATCAACCGATTCACTATCGGATATCGTTACGGTCGATTTTCTGAAGTGTTTGGCCAACTCATTTCGCGCTATTTGAAATACCCAAGGTTTTGCCTTGGCAGAGTTCTTCAGCGTATGCAAGTGTTCATGAACCTGTATAAATGTATTTTGAAGTATGTCTTCAGCAACCGAAACATCTTGCACCCTCTTTAATATAAAGAAGTACAGGGAAGGTCCTTGTATGTTCCAAATCGCTTCTGTGGTCAAATCTAAAGATTTACTAACTAGTTCTTAGCAACAATTACATGAATTACAATCGCAACTGATACATTGACAGCTGTCTGCACAATTGGAACAATTACATTTTTGACATTCACAGCTGCTGCACACACAATTTCCTTTCATCTTTTAAAATTTTGATTCACTATGGAGATGCAAAATCATTCAAAAGGATACTCTAAAGGTCGACTTTTTTACAAAAAATTACCTTAGCTCTATCTCATCAATAAGGTTTAGGGTGTCAGGATTGATTACCTTCATAGTAACTTTTGGCCCATCAACATAGAACAAACAAACAGCGTTTTCCACACTAAAAGCTTTGGTATGTTCGCTCCATGGTAATACCTCCTGCGCATAGTAAGGAGCGCCAGCCGCTCCGTTATTGATTTGATATATAGGTCGTGATACATCCAATTTTTTATGAGGATACTCCTCAGGATATATGGTAACCTCATCCGTTAATTTCAGGCGGTTATAGTTGTGTTCATCGCCAGTCAAAATGGCCAATACCTTTTTACTTTTATTAATCAGAATATTGAGGTATTGGTCCCTGCGTTCTATAATTCCATGTTTTAGAGGTTTGCCGTCAACATAAGGGCGTTTTTCATTATTTCCGCTGTACCACATATCATCACGGCTATGTCCACCATTTGGGAAGGCTGGAGTATGTTGGGTTACAAATATGTGATCAATAGTCTCATCCCCTTCAAGAGAACGAATTGTATTTTCCAACCATTGTAATTGATTGTCCATAATATAACCATGTAAACCCCCTGAAGTGATTGTATTTCTCGAAAGACTTGGCGCATACCAATAATCACTATTCAATACCACGACAGCTACGTTGTCATATCGGTAATGGAACACATTTTCTGAATATGAAGGAAAATCTGTTGTGTCGTTTGACGGGTCATATGTACTCCCGTCTTCACTTTTTAATGTAGATACTGGATTTACGAAAGCTTCTGCAAAGGAAGTTTCTGCGGATTCAGTGGCAAATGGAAATTTATCTATAAAACCTTTGCTTCTTCCAGTGCTGTCCCTGAATATATATCCCAGTGCTTCGTGATTTCCCATCCCCACCTGAAAAGGCATATAGTGCCAAAAAGGTTCTACAGCTTTTTTCCAGTTGGTGTACTGCACCTGGGTTTCCGTATTTGTTTCCAGATAACCATTTATTAAATCACCGCTGAACTGCATGAATGCAGCATTATTTGCATAGGCCACTGCCGCAATTTTCTTCATTATATACGCATTGGCACCATAGATTTTACGCTCTCCGCCTCCCGAAGCATGCCGACTGTCACTGGTATAGGCAAAAACAAATGGAGCTTTGCTACCTGGCTTTGGGGCCGTTTTTAAGTGGTATCCCTGAGTAAAGCCACCATATTTGATTTCATAATCATAAGTAGAATCAGGATTTAGTCCAGATACCTCAATTTCATGATGGGTTCCGCTAGCACTATTAATGGACTTGCCATCAATCTGTAAATTCACTGATATGGGCGAAGTGGTGTTGAACCAAATTGTAGCGCTTGTATCTGTAAGCATGTTTATAAAAGGACCTTCATAAATTGAAGGTGCTACCTTAAAAGGCCCCTTGCCAGTGAGGGAAACTTCGCCATCGTAGACCACCATACCTTTCTCATCCATGAGTCGGTATCCTATTGATAGAATTTGATTCTTCTGCCAGTCAACAAAATCATAAGGGTAGCGAAAATCTCGCTTGATATTGATATCCACCTTACCAGATTCCAGGGTTTTTACAAAACGGAAAACAGGTAAAGGATGAGGCGCTTTGCCATAAGGGATAAGACCGTAGGTAATTGAACCTTCAAAATCACCGAAATCCATAATTACACCCCCGTCGGTTCCTTGGGGATTACCGAATAATTGTTCAAGGCTGTATTCTGCTTTTCCCATTGAGGCATAATAGTGTTGACCTTGATCATTTAAAAATATTCCTCTCTCATCCATTTGGATGTTACTGTGGCTTTTTGGGATTTCGATTTCTTGGGCAATCAAAACATTTGTTGCCAGGGCAACGAGTAAAAAAAGTGTTTTGTTCATGATGGGTAATTTATTGGTTGGGTAAGCTACTAACATTTAGCGCAGACGCCCTTGATTATGGTTTGTACGTTGTTTGTTTTGAATCCATCTGGCACATTTATCTCAAGAGGTGTTGATAGTTCCATACAGTATACCGTATCGCAACTTTCACAAACAAAATGCGCATGATCATGACCATTTTTAGGTAATTCCCCGAATGCATATTTAAAAGTTCCCGAATGGTCATTTATTCTGTGGATAATACCTGCTTGCTCAAAACTAGTCAAGTTACGATACAAAGTGGATTTGTCAATTTCACTTTTCAAGGCCAGTTGCAAATCACTATAGGATTGTGCGTGTTCCATTTGAAGGAAATGATGCAGCAAGGCTTTCCGGACTTTTGTTTTTCTTAGTCCTTTGCGTTCTAAAATTTGTTCGTGGCTCATACGGTTCATAGCGAAATGCTTATTTAAAACTTACCGCCTCCACATTTTCCATGCGGTAATACGATGCATTAGGATTGCTTCCATTTAAATACAGGTTTCCTTCTATTGAAAGTAAATCATCCATTTTGTAAGAGACCTTTTTATTGAACTCTAAACTAATAATGGTCTCGGGTCCTCCATTCCCGCAAAAAAAGCAGGAAGCCATAGGATTTTTTGAAAGCAGGAATATGGACTGTTTGCTGTCTAGTACCAATAAGTATCCCGTGATACTCACTTTTTTTCCTTCTAAATCCCTTAGTTTGGGGGAAAAAGTTGCTTTTTGAAAACCAGGAATCAAAGCGTTGGGCGAATAAGATTCCCAAAAAATCCCATCGGTTAAATCGTCCCAGGTCAGAACGGTTTGGGTTGTGTCCTCCGTAAACATCAGAAAAAACAATATGAAGGACAAAAAACGCATAGACTTAGTTCACTAAACGCCCTGTGGCTTCTTTTAGAATATAGTTACAATGATCTACATTATCTGCATTGAGTTCCAACTGTCCCGTTACTATAACAATTTGGTCCGTCTTAAAGGGAGGTTTTTCCTTAAAACTTACTTCGATTATGGTTTCCGGTCCTGAACCCCCACAGAAAAAACAAGAGGCCATCGGGTTTTGAGAAATTAAAAAAATCTCCCCACTGCCTGAAATATCCAAGAAATATCCTTTAATGCTTATCCGCTCACCCTGAAATGAAGATATATTCTCGCCAAAAGTTGGCATCAAAAAGTGGACACCATACTTCTCGTTGAATTGAGCCTCAAAGTTCACATCGGCAAAATCTTTCCATGTAAGTTGCTTCTGAGCAATAGCTGAAGAACCAAAGCATAGTAGCATAAAGAAAAGCAAAACGCGATTATTCATTCGATAAGGTTTTAGCTACGTTTAATTTAAAAATTGAAAGGGACGCCATAAAGGCGGCAAATATTGCCAAAATTATTATAATTACCATCAGTGATAGCTCAACCATTTCAGGTCCATTTATCTGAAACGTATAGCCATATGTTGTGCTAAGATAGCCAGATAAAATCCAAATGCCCAATCTTCCCAAAAGCCATCCTATGGCAAATCCTAAAACAGCTAAAAATACACCTTCCAATAAGACCAGGCCAAGAAGTTGCCTGGTTTGGAATCCATATGTTCTTAACAATGCAAGCTCCTGTCTTCTTTCTCGTATGGTTTTAAGGAGACTAATAAAAATACTTAATCCAGAAACCAGTAAAATGGCCAGAGCAATTCCATTTATGGTAGTAGCTCCAGAACCTAACAATCCCATTAGGCGCTGTATTTCAAAACCTGGTAAGGCCGCCTGTACTGGAGTGTTTTCATTGATGAATCTAGGAAGTTGAACCATTCCCAGAGGACTTTTAAATTTAATCAATAGCGAGGTTATCTCTAGGTCTTCATCTGCCTCGTGTTGGTGCTCATCATGTTCATGATTGCCATCTTCGCCATGGTCGTGATTTTCATGTTCGTCATTATGATTTTCATCTTGATGTTCTTCGTGGTCACCATGATCATGTGCTTCCCAAACGCTTTCTAAATTAGATATTAAAAGTTGGTCAACCACCGATCCTGTAGGTCGGAGAATACCAACTACTTCATAAGGGTGCTCATCATGTGCTTCTCCTCCGTCATTCACCAATCCATGTGAACCGACAAAAGTATCTCCTAAACTGAGATTTAATTTTGTAGCGACACCATATCCGGCGACCACTTCAAAAGATTTCTGATAAAGACGCCCTTCTTCTAAATCAGCATTATAGCTATTTAAATATTCTGGTTCCGTTCCTAATAATCTATATCCTTTGTAGTTGTCACCATATGATACAGGAACCGTTTTGTCAACAAAAGGATGATTGGTCAACATGGTAATATCCTTAAGTTTGATATTTCCTGTTGGTACATCAATATGAAGAACTGAGGACAATACCAGTTGTAAAGGACTTCCTTTAGCGCCCACAACCATGTCAAAAGGCGCAATGTTTTTACTCAGTTGGCCGCTCAATTGCTTGTTTAACTGCAATACGAAAGTTACCAGCGAAACACTTAGAGATAGAAGCAATAAACTTAAAAGTAAATTAAGCGGTTTGGAAACCATGTTTCTGTATGCCAAATACCCTATATTCATAGCTCAACCCGGTTTTTGAAATGAGACATAACGCGAAGGTCATGTGTAATGATTACTAAGCTACTTTTACATATTTCTGCCTCTTCTTTAAGTAAGTTAATGACTTTAACACAGTTCATGTCATCCAAATTGGAGGTGGGCTCATCTGCCAATATTATTTTAGGTTTATGAATTAATCCGAGCGCAATGGAAAGACGTTGTTGTTGTCCCTGGCTCAATTCGGTAACCTTCTTATTCAGGTGTTCGGATAACCCAAGTCTTTCGGCAAGTCGTCCCCTTCTTTGTTTGTCAATAGAATCTTCAAGAACACTTTGACGAAGAACAAGGTTGTCATGGACGCTCAGGGATTTTATGAAATGATATTTTTGAAAGATTAGGCCAATCTCTTCGCCACGAAACTTATCTATTTCTTTTCGGGATAAGGCGTTGATTTCCGTCCCGGCAATGGCAACGTTTCCATTAACAGGGGGCAGTAAACCAGCCATTAAATACAAAAGTGTAGTTTTGCCTATCCCAGAAGGGCCGATTATGAGCAAATGGTCTCCTGGAGTTAGATCAATATCAGGGAAAACCATTTCTTGTCCCTCCCCATAGGAATATGTGAGGCTAGATGTTTTAACCATTTGTTCGTTTTGACAAAAATAAACATAAATGCAACTTGGTTGCATTTAAAAATTAGCAGTAACTTTGCCAAAAATCTGATTTTTGTTTTTGTATGCTGTACAAGAGCATGTTAAAAATCTTATAATTAATGACTTTAGCACAAGTTTCTATTAAATCTGATTGGATTGGAATGTTGGCTAGTGGATTGTGTTTGATTCACTGTTTGGCAACACCTTTCCTTTTTATAGCAAATGCCAGTATTGGAGTTCATGGAGAAAACCATCCAGCTTGGTGGGGAGTATTGGATATTGTCTTTTTGGTGTTATCTTTTTTTGCAGTGTATTGGTCTATTCGAAATACCAGCCGCACATGGATTAAGTATGGTTTTGGTATTTCTTGGTTGATTCTGGCTTCTGTTGTACTAAATGAAAAGTTTGAATTATTCCATATCGCCGAAGAGGCTATTTATCCTCCCACTTTAGGTTTGATATTTCTTCATTTCTATAACCGATACTATTGTCGGTGTGAAGACGAGACATGTTGTGTAGATAATTAAATCTCAAATTTTTTTTTATGGACCATTCCCGAATAGAACTCTTAGGGGACAATCATATTTCCACATCTGTAGAAACCCCAATGCGCGAAGACGCTTTTGAGCGCTCAGATGATGAAAAAATTGAAAATATTAAGTTCCACTTTTCAAAAATTATGGAGGAACTGGGGCTTGACCTTACCGACGAAAGTTTATCTGGCACTCCCTACCGTTTCGCTAAAATGTATGTGAATGAACTATTCTATGGACTAAATCCACAGAACAAACCAAAGATTTCAACTTTTCCCAATAACTATGGGTATCAGCGTATGTTGGTAGAGCAGGATATTACTATTGATTCTTCATGCGAGCATCATTTTTTACCCATAGTTGGGAAAGCGCATGTGGCCTATATTCCTAAAGATAAAGTAGTAGGTCTTTCCAAAATTAACCGTTTAGTAGACTATTATTCGCATAGACCTCAAGTTCAAGAACGACTTTGTCTT
Organism: Bacteroidota bacterium; assembly: GCA_039184805.1. Taxonomy (GTDB): domain Bacteria; phylum Bacteroidota; class Bacteroidia; order Flavobacteriales; family Flavobacteriaceae; genus Flagellimonas. Next base: position 56,664 of record JBCDAX010000016.1, read on the forward strand.
CAAATTCTAGAAGATTTACAGGAAAGACTGGAAACTAAGGATGTCATAGTCATCGTACATGCCAAACACCTTTGTGTTTCTTCCAGAGGAATAAAAGACAAAGAGAGTTATACCACAACCATAGAATACGGAGGTAAATTTGAAGAAGATAAGCTGCGAGAGGAATTTTATGGCCTCCTAAATAGTAGTTTTAAGGAATAAGCTTAAATGGAGATTTTAAGGGTAATACAATTGAAAACCATTTGGCGAATTGCTTTTTAGTTGTTTTTGTATGTTAAATCTTGAGCTTTAATGTCTTTGCTCCAGAGCTCCCTACCATCTTTGTCCATAATCTGAATCTTTAGGTTGCGATCGGTACGTGGACCACTGACACTAAGAATCCCGAAGTTATGTTTGCCTACTACAGTTTCTTCGAGTCTATACATGTTCAACAACTCTTTATTGTTATTTGACCCAGCTGTTAGTGATGAACATGTAAGGTCATAAATGGGATATACATCCTCACTTTCTTGCATTCTGCTCAACACGGTATGATGTCGATCCCCATCAAGGAAGACTACTCCTTCAATCTTGGCTTCACGAATCTTATCTAATAAATACCTTCTTTCTTCTGGGAAAGTGGCATAATTTTCATAATCTGCTTCGCTACTGAGCACTTGTCCTCCGATGGCAATGAACTTAAAAGGAGCATTACTGGATGACAAGGCATTAATCAACCAATCAATCTGTACCTTTCCTAGTATTTCGCGCTTCCCGGTGTAGTTTTCGTTAGAGGTACGGTAGTATCTGTTATCCAACAAGAAAAACTGTAAATCCGCCCATTGGAATGTGCCTGTTATACCACCCTTTTCAATCACATCATAATTGGGATTGCCCCAAAAAAGCTTGAAAATCTCCGAGGTTGTTTTCTTCTCCCAAAAACTGCTATTGGCATTATTGGGTCCAAAATCATGGTCGTCCCAGATGGCATAGTGATGTGTAGAAGCAAGTAATGCCTGCATTTGAGGTAATGAACGTGTGTGGGTATACCGGTGTAAAATGCCCGTTCTGGAATTCCAATCAGCTTCCCGCAAATAGGTATTGTCTCCTAACCATAGCATAAAATCCGGTCTTTTTTGATGGATTGACTCAAATATTTCAAACTCGCTGCCATACGGTTTGCCCGGTCTATCTAAAGGTGCTTCATTGACATAGTTACAACTACCGATAGCAAAGCTGACCTCAGGAGGGTCTGTTCTCCATTGCCAAAGTTCCTGCGATTGGAATTCCATGGGATAATCCCTTTGAATTTTTTCTCCATTCACAAATAACTCGTATCCATAGGTCTTACCAGGCATGATTTGATTGGCTATCAGTTTCGCCACAAATCCATCCTCGGATTGAGTGGCGTATTTTTCTGTTTTGAATCTTTCATTTGTGTTGTCCTTTTCGAAGTATTCAAAATAAATTTCAGCTGAGGAAGTGGTTTGCACCCAAAGAAGAACTTCACGCATGGTAGAATATCCAACCATAGGTCCAGATTGGACCAAATCTTGTGCGAAGAAGAAATAGCTGTTGAGTAAAATTAGGGATAGTATTAATTGTCTTTTTTTCATGATGAATTTTTTAGGAATGGCAGGCCTATCACCAAACAAAAATAATAGAGAGGAACCAGTTAATGTTTAGAGAATTTAAAGAAAGTATTATTTTTCACATCCCATTTCAGGAGTTGGCTGATATAAAGCGTATAAAGTTGAAAATAAATAAGGTTAAATCCTGTCTGTGGGTTTTAATTTTAATCACAATTCTTAGCTACCTTAGCTAAAAGCTTTACCATGCAAAGGGAAATAAAACAAGTTTTTTGGGAAGGTGCTATTCCTCCAAGTTTCATAGCTGATTGCATTACCAAACATCAATCAAATACCCAGATAGGGGCCCATGATATATTTTTAGGACAGGTCAGGGCAGACGTCATTGGGGATAAAACCGTAGCTGCCATAGAATATACGGCATACGAAGAGATGGCGAATTTGAAGTTCCAAGAGATTCAAGAATCCACTTTTGACAACTATGAAATTACCCACGTACATATCTCCCATAGTTTGGGAAAAGTGGGTGTTGGAGAAATCTGCCTTTTTGTTTTTGTTTCTTCACCGCATAGAAAAACGGCTTTTGAAGCTTTGCGCTATTGTGTTGAGGAAATCAAAGCACAAGTCCCTGTTTTTGGTAAAGAGCTGTTTGAAGATGATTCTTATCAATGGAAAGTAAACAATTAAGTGTATGGTGGATATTACTCAAAAAAAATCAACACATCGTACTGCAATAGCACAGGCTATCGTAAAGGTGAGCTCAGAGGATACCATTGAAGCTATAAAATCCGGTTCAGTGCCTAAAGGTGATGTCTTCTCCATGAGTAAAGCCGCCGGTTTTTTAGGTGTGAAAAAAACTGCTGACCTACTTCCTGATTGTCATCCGCTACCAGTAGAGTTCTGTGGGATTGAATATTCCATCAAAGGCCTAGAGATACAGGTTCTAATTACCGTGAAGACGTTTTATAAAACAGGGGTAGAGGTCGAGGCCATGCATGGTGCCAGCGTAGTAGCACTTAATATGTACGATATGTTGAAACCTATTGATAAGGGAGTCGAAATTCACCATATCAAATTGATAAAAAAAACGGGCGGTAAATCAGATATTGACAATAGCTGATTTTTATTTAAAAAAACATACTCACGAATTCTTTTTTGTCCTAATTTTAGTTTGAGATGATAACCTAGCCTTTATCATGAACAACCTCAAGCGTGTAATAGTCGACTACAAAAAATTGACCGATGAAGTGCTTAAACTTCTAGTGGAGAAATATCCGGATGGCTACGGGGACAATGATATCATCAACTTTAAGAACCACAAAGGGGAGAGTATCGAAGCAGTTGAGGTATCCACGGAGGATACCATATACCTTGTAAAGATCAGTTCAAAACTGGAACATAGCATGGCCAATTTTGATGAAGCTGTTGAAAGTGAAATGGCTGATGAAGAAATTAGCGGTTTACCAGATTCTGAATTCTCCGATTCAGAAGAAGAATAATCTCAAAATTATCCGGTTACGGTACTTAGGTTTTCCAACATGGCCTTGGTCGTAGTTTTTAAATCAAAATTAGGTTTCCAGCCCCAATCTGTTCTTGCAGGGCTATCATCGATGCTACTGGGCCAAGAATCGGCAATATGTTGTCTAAAGTCTGGATTGTATGAAATCTTGAACTCAGGTATGTTTTCTTTTATACTTTCTGCAATTTGTTTGGGACTAAAACTCATACTGCCTAAATTATAAGATGAGCGCACAGAAATGGAATTGGAAGGGCTTTCCATTATCGTCATAGTCGCTCTTATGGCGTCATCCATGTACATCATGGGAAGTTGAGTGTCTTCAGAAAGAAAGCATTGGTATTCTCCTGTTTTTAGAGCTTGATGATATATTTCTACAGCATAGTCAGTCGTGCCGCCGCCAGGCATGGTTTTCCAGCTAATTAGACCGGGATAGCGTATGCTACGAACATCGACCCCAAACTTCTTATGATAATATTCGCACCATCTTTCCCCGGATTGTTTACTTATGCCATAGACCGTACTAGGTTCCATAATAGTACTTTGCAGAGTGTTGTCTTTTGGGGTGTTGGGGCCAAAAACAGCAATGCTCGAAGGCCAGAAAATCTTGTTGATTTTCCCCTCCTTAGCCAAGTTAAGGACATTGAACAAGGAGTTCATATTGAGGTTCCATGCGCGCATGGGGAATTTTTCTGCCGTAGCACTCAACATGGCTGCCATAAGATAAACTTCCTCTATTTCATAATGCATGATTACATCCTCAATGGCTTCGTAATTTGTTGCGTCCAATAGCTCAAAAGGACCTTGTGCCATGAGGGTTTCGTTGCCTTCCCTGATGTCACTGGCTACAATATTATCAGCGCCATATTTGGCACGAAGTGCCATAGTAAGTTCTGTTCCAATTTGGCCACAGGCACCTAAGATGAGGATGGATTTTTGCATCGAAAAAAGAAGTTAATAGCATTGGCCGGTAAAGATAGCCTTTCTTAAAATTTGTACATTCGCCTATGCAAAAAACAATAGCATTCTTTATTTTATTGCTCGTGTTGGGGTGCAAGGAAAAGCAAGAACCGGAAATTGACTCTCAAGAGGAATTACTGGAATTTAACTATCAAAAACTACCTAAAAAATTGCAAGTAAATTTGGAAGCCACGGCCTTTTTGGATGAATGGACCGAATTTAAGGCGCTGAATGCAAGTATAGATGTGTTGTACAAATCTACAAACAATGAAGATTTAAGTTTGGCCATTGATGATGTATTGGAAAAGGAAAAAGCACTTTCAGGTAGCACGTATCCTGAACCTTTTGATACATTTCAGGTAAAGAGCAGGCAAAGGGTGTTTAGGACCCTTCTTCTCAAGGTTAAGGCTAGCATATTGAATAAGTCAGATACAACCGGACCAACTGTAGAAATGCTTGAGGCTTACAATATAATTAGACAACAGTTCAATAGCATACTCAGCAGCCAATTAGACACAAAATTAATTTTGGATGAGGAAGAATAATTGGATTTTTGTTGTTATTATGCTTCTCCCTTTTTTGGGATTTTCGCAAGACAACGATAGAGTTGCCATAGCAACTCTTTTGGATGCGTGGCACAAGGCTGCCGCGGAAGCGGATTTCGATGCATACTTCTCAAAAATGACGGATGATGGAGTCTTTATTGGTACCGATGCCGCCGAGAACTGGCAAAACGATGCTTTTCGAGAGTTTTCAAAACCTTATTTTGATAAGGGTAAAGCTTGGAGTTTCACTTCAGTGGAACGCAACATTTATATTGGGGATTCCGGAGAAATGGCATGGTTCGATGAGCTGTTGGACACCCAGATGAAATTGTGTCGTGGTTCCGGAGTGGTCAAAAAAGAAAATGGGCAATGGAAAATTGCCCATTATGTACTTTCAATAGCCGTTCCCAACGAAAATGTAGGAGAACTGATAAAGCTCAAAGAGGAAAAGGATAATCTTCTGTTACAACAGTTGAGAAAATCAGGACAGAATTAATTCTTTGCTCCCTCGGCCTCTTTTTCTTTTCTGGATACCAAAGCCTGTTTGCTTAAACTGGCCAGGTTAAAATTAGGTTCGATTTTTAACGCTTCGTCTATTGAGGCAATAGCGCTATCGATATTGTTTTTATCCTTGTTATAAGCCACCAAACCTTGAAGATGATAAAAAGCTGCTTTTAAAGGCACTTCATAAGGTTGCTGTCTTTCGTAAAAAGCGTATTTCATTTCATCAGTAGCATTGGCAATACCATAGTCGATATTTGCTTTGGCTCCTTCATTGTCTCCAACTTGAATTTTTAAATCGGCTATTTCATACGCTAAATAAGGCGAAGGAGTTCTGGTATTCAATAATTCAAAATGTTCCAATGCCCTTTTAGGTTGATTTAAGGCCTTCAATGAAACAGCTTTAACTTGTACGGCAAGGTCCGAGTCATCGTTCTTTTTTTCAATTCCAATAGTGTTTAAGGCCTGCATGTGTTGGTTGTTATTCATGTATACATAGGCCAGGGTATCTTTGCGCTCTTTTGAAGGGGCTAGAACGTTCAAGTGCGTCAAGGCGCTAATAACCCCATTGACATCACCTTGTAAACGCATTTCATTATAATACGCACGATAATGGTCGGCCAAATCGCTATTAGATTGCGCAAATGAAGTGAGTCCAACAAAAAATAATACGACCCAAAGAATTTTTTTCATGTGTTCCTTTTTTAGTGGGCCAAAACTAAAAAAATTATTGGTATACCTCTGTTAAAGAACAGGCAAACACTGCAGTTCAATGCTGTTTTACAAAAGAATTCCGCTTTTTTAACGCTACGGTGTAGCCATAAAGGTGATATCCTTGTTGGAATACTGTTTTAGCAATCGGGCGTAAAAAGCCAAACTCTTTACATCTTTTGATAAACATGATTTGAGAAAGGTTGTCAACTGCTCGTAAAAAAGGTTTACGGGCATTGTAGAAACCACCATGTTTATTGTTTTGGGGTCATATTCCTTGTCATTTAAAACCACGTCCATTTTTATGCGATGACGATTATAATCTATTTCGACATCGGCGGCATTATAGTATTTTCTTAAAATCGACTTATGAAAGTCACGACATCTTGAGGTTATGTTGTGGTTTGTACTACTCTTTGTAATCAAATTCTCCATCTCCATCAAGATTCTTGTTGTCAATCTTGAATTTCCCATTTCTGTATCATTTAATCTGTTGTAAAAGTAGTCATAACCGAAGTTAACTTACTTGTAGTCAGTGTTTTGTTAACTTAAAATTATCTTAATTGTTGCGAAATATCAGTTTTGTGTGGTCAACTAGGAAACAATTGAAGTGTAAAATTTATGGGATTTGTTAAAGAAATTCTTACTAAGAACTGTCCCGCGGGTATTACCCCCCAAAGCAGGCGTATATATGGGTGCTGGGATATCTCTTTTGATGGCTTCCTGTGTGTAATAATCTCTTTTTTTGGGATGTATTGGGAATACAGCATTAAAGGTCTCATTCCAATAACTATTTTTAAGAACCGTGAGGATAACATGGATACAATCTTCTAAATGAATAAGATTTACAGGGTCATTTCCGTTGTTCAAATCTTTTTTCTTGGACAACATAGTAACTGGATGACGGTCCGGCCCTATTAATCCGCCAAATCGAATAATGGTAGTTTTGAGATTCGTATCATTCTTGAAAAGGTTTTCGCAGATCAATAACTGCTTACCAGATTCAGTTACAGGTTTCGGAATGGTTTCCTCCGTAATTTCGCCCATGATATTCCCATAAATGGAGGTGCTACTGGCAAAAATGACGTTTTGCACGCTGCTCCCTTTTAACCTTGAATGAAGAAGTTTGATTTTTTCCACATAGCTTTCCGCGTTTACTTTTCTTAGTCGCGGAGGGACATTGATAATAAGGGTTTGTACTTTTTCTAAGAATTCATCTATTTCCCCATGGATTTTGTTTGAATGAAGCGCGATTTGATACGGATGAATACCTTCGGTTTCCAATAGTTTCATTTTTGAAATGGATGTCGTGGTACCATGAACTTCATATCCCGAAACCGACAATTTTTTGGCCAAGGGAAAACCCAACCAACCACAACCAAGTACGCCAACAGATTTATTCAAATTTCAAGGTTTTTATCATTACAGTAGCATCGTTTAATACAAAAGGCATGGGAATACTGTTTTTTGGTCGTTCTGGAACTGTAAACAAGGGATGGCTCAACAAATCATTACTGGACTCATAAAAGGTCAATTCCAAAATGGAATCCTTGGGAAAACTAAGTTCCAATTCCGTATAGTTGTTGTCAGTAATAAAATGCGAGGCCAAACGACGCTTTCTTTTTTCAAGATAGTAAGCTGAAAAAGGAATGTTGTTTATTTTACCAGAGTTTAATTGAATCGGGTTGGTATAAATATCCAAGCGATTCACATCTCTTTTTGGGGTAAAGCATAACTCGATAATTCTTTCATTTTCAATAATCGTATCTCGTAGGGTATCAATTAATGGGAGTTTAATGTTTTTTGGCGGTATGTTCCTTACATAGGTAAAATTAGACCGATACTTACTGCTAATGGTTTGATATTCGTTGGGTTCCGGCACTTTTTTGTCTTGACTCAGATATTGACTGTTCCAATCGACAAGAACATGGTCATAGGTAGCCCAAATGGCTTCGTTTTTATCAATATCCTGAACATACAACAAACTACTAGGCTTAGGTCGTTCTTCGTTAAAATCCGATTGTATGTGTCCCGATATACTTAAAACGACAAACAGAAAAATAAATAGATATGCAAATTGATTCTTGTTCTTCAGTTGTGCAAAATAGGGTAGTATCAAAAAAAACAGCAAGGAACAAAATAGAGTGGAGGCCCCCAGCATTTTCAAGCCTAATCCTACAGGAAACATTTTAATGAATGGTGTATAGATGAAAATAGCCGGAAGGCTCAGAAAAACCAGTATAACGGGATTGGGTTCTTTTTGGTTCATTGTTATAAGAAACGCAACTAAAACTCCCAATAGAGGCAAAACAAAAAAACTGGCCCCTTTTAAATATATCGCTACCAACCAGCAAATAAGGGTCCATAACAAAATAGGGAATACGAGAAGGTCTTGTGTTTCTATTTTTCTGAATTTGTGGTAGACCCAAAAGCAAACAGCACATGACAAAAGAACATAAATGGCAATATATGTATGACCGTTGTATGTGAAGCCATGTAGCATATCTTTAAATCCTGGATACCACCATGTAATAATACGCCACGAAAAAAAGCCGAAAGCGCCATTTACGAGGATAACAATCAATGCCGGCAATGCTCCTTTGATAATTCCCTTGGCCGACAGGTTTTTTTTTCTGAAGCCATATAGGAGCAAACCAATAAACACTAGGCTGGTTAGCCATAACATAGGGGAAATCCATTCGAAAGGATACGAGATAAGCCCATAAAATGGCAAGTTCACATAAATCAAATCATTTAAGCTTTTAAGATTGGTCAAATCAACTTGGCTGAAATGTGCTAAGAGCGGCATTAAGTAGGAGCCTTGATGTGACAGTGTTTTCCGGTCTAAACGTTCGTAGGTGTCCAATGCGGTATGATAATCAAAATGGTCATCGATAAAGGCAAAGTTGAAACCTTCAATATCGCCATCTTCTCTAAAGACGGTCAAATCGGTATCATTGGGAAGCATTTTATAAATACTATAGGCCAAAGAGTTGGCTACTGGGAATTTTGGATTAGCTTTAACAAATTCCTCTATAAGTCTAGAATTGCCCCGGTTGGTTTCAATGAGCATATAGCTAGGACCTCCGCTTCCTCGAGCTTCGAAATTCAGCACAAGTCCCACTTCTTTTGCCCACGGATGTTCGTTCACAAAAAACTCAGCTCCATTCAACCCAAGTTCTTCGGAATCAGAAATGACAATGACAATGTCGTTTTTGGGAGCAAGGTTTTGTTCTAAAAATGCGCGTACACCCTCCAAAATGGTAGCTACCCCACTGCCTGCATCACTTGCGCCATAGGATGAGTGGGGACTACTGTCATAATGGGTGAGTAAAAGCAGGGCTTTGCCATCTGATGTCCCTTTGATGCGAGTCAAAATATTAGCTACTTTGGCCAGAGACCCTTTATCACCTAAAACGTAGCCTTCTTGTAAAGATGTTTCCAAACCTAGCTTTTTAAGTTCGGATATGATATAGGCCCGTACTCTTTTGTGTCCAGGAAAACCAACACCATGGGGTTCTTTGGATATATTTTCTACATGAAGTAGAGCGCGGTCCGTAGAAAATTCAGAAGCATCAGCATTAATATCCTTTTCATACATGGGCATAAGGGACCTAAAGCTCCAATACATGGCTAAAATCAGAAAAAGGAAGGCAAATATTTTGGAGAATTTCATAGTAAGTTATGTTGGCAGCTAAATTTATAAAATTCTGAAAGGCCCTCATGTTCTTGCCCAAAAATTTAAAAATTCCGTAGAATTTTCCTATATTTAATATTCAACCTTTAATATTAACTGTATGGCAATCAAGAGTTTTCAAGGGGTTCGGTCCAAGGATTCAGGTAAAAAAGAATTCAATGCGCCCATTTTGGTAGAAGATTATATGACGAAAAAGTTGATTACCTTTTCTCCGGAACAATCTATTTTGGAAGTTATGGAGGCTTTTGCCAAACACCATATTTCTGGAGGACCAGTAATGGACAAGAATGGTTTTTTGGTAGGAATCATTTCTGAGGCGGATTGTATGAAGCAAATTTCTGAAAGTCGATATTTCAATCAACCTATTTTGGATAAAAGCGTTGAACGATATATGACCAAGAATGTACAGACCATTCCGCACGACATGAGTATTTTCGATGCGGCCGGTGTTTTTGATAAGCATAATCGACGAAGACTCCCTGTGATGAAGAATGACATCTTGGTTGGGCAAATAAGCCGAAAGGATATTGTTATCGCTGCGCTTAAACTGAACGCCCAAAACTGGAAATAATCCCTTTATTTTCGCTTTACAATCATAAATCTATCATTTTCCAGAGGCAAGTATCCAAAGTCGTAAAGGAAATAGTAAGTAGCACCTTTTTTGGTGGTATACAGATTGGTAAAAAAATCAAAGTCAAACCCTTTATCCAGTAAATGTATTTTTGTGGTGGTAGTTTTACCATCCTTGAGTTTATGACTACTTAGTATTCGGTAGTTTTTTCTGAGTTTGTTGTTCACATTTCGCAACAGGTTTTTACTGTCCTTATTCAAACGATTATTGTAACTGTTTCGACAGTGGTCCGAGCAATATTTTTTATCAGCTCGACCAATGACTTTTTCGCCACATTCCAAGCAGGCTTTTTCCGACATTTTTAAGATTTAGGCAAACACAATATCGTATTTTTTTAATAAACCGATACAATTGTCTTTGCTAAACTTGGTCTTTTTAAGCTGATTTTGTTCTGGGTCAATTACTAAATCAAAAGCAGTACTAAAGTCTACTTGTTCCAAAACAGTTTGATCAAAAATGGTCTTTTTCAAGTTACATTTGGTGAAAGACGAGCCAGATAGATTGGTATGGGAAAAATCTACTTCTTCCAGCAAACAGCCAGTAAAAATCGTCTTGGGAATTGAAAGCTCAAAAAAAGAGGCATAACTAAGATTACATCCTTCAAAACGTACTGAAAGAAAAAGGGTATTGCAGTCTTCGAACGTTAAACCAACCAACTTAGAGTCCTTGAAGAAACATTCTTTGAATGTAGTGTGTTTGATATTCGCATTGGTCAGGTCGCAATCCACAAACTGACACTCCATAAAATCTTGGTTGTCCAAAAAACCATTGGAAAATTTACAATTTCTAAAAATACAGTTCTCATACTCAGCCTTCGCCAGCGAACTTTGAGAATAATCCTGACCCTCGTACTCTTGGTCAGCAATAAATGGATTTTGCATTAGAACCGATTAATCATCCAAAAGAATGGCGGGTAACTTAAGTTCTTGGTACATACTATTGAACTTTGCCATTTCATCGTCGACTATGGCTTTCTTTTCATTTTCAAAAGTAGACCATTGTTTTAGAAGGTCACGTAGACGTTCTTTAGCCCCTTCGGTCACCTTGGGTTCCGCAGTATCCACAAATCCTTTGAGGTGCATGAAATCAGCATTTAATTGATTGTGGAAATTAATCACATCTTGGAATGTTTTCTGATTGGGTTGGATAAGGTTTTCTTCCCATGTTTTAATTCGCTTAGTTAACGAATCTCCTAACTTGACCAGCTCCTTTGCTTTTTCATTATCCTTCAATAAGTCGTCATACGCTGAGAGTTGTTTCTTGGCAGACCTCATTTGATTTACGGCGTTATGAATAGAAGTGACGGCATTCTCAATTTGATTTAGCATTTGCTGTTGCTCAGTATAATCCGCTGCGCTTGCTTTGACTTTTGGATTGGCAAGCACTTTGGATTCTGTTTCCACAGTTTGACTGTCCAAAGTAAGGCGTAAGGTATATGTGCCAGGCCCTACCCTTGATCCTCCGTAGTTTCCAAAAACAAAAACTTTATCTACCGCAGGAATCTGATTTTTTCTAAAGTTCCAAGCAAATCGATTGAATCCTTTCTTTGATGGCAATACAGTGGGTTTAGGAGGTCCTCCAGGCCAAGATTTAAAGTCCTTCGGCTTTTTATTGGTAAGAGTTCTTATGACCTTTCCATTCTGGACTACTTCAAGCTTTAAATCCAAAGAATCGGCATCTTTCGGCAAATAATAATCAAAGATTACTCCGGATTTGGGATTTTGCCCCAATCCTGGCACGGGTTTTTCGGGACTACTTCCAAAAATGAGATAGGTATCCTTTGGAGGGAAAAGAACAAGATTGTTTTCGTTTCCGCTCGTGTTTTGCAAAGCAGACAAATCATCTAAAATCCAAAAAGAACGCCCTGCTGTTGCAACCACTAAATCATTATCCTGAATGATAAGATCATTAATTGGAACCACGGGAAGGTTCAATTGAAATTTTTGCCAATTGAGCCCATCATCAAAGGAAATATAAAGCCCTGTTTCTGTCCCGGCATACAAAAGCCCTTTTCTTTTTTTGTCTTCCCGAACCGCACGAACAAAAGTGTGTTTGTCTTCAATTCCGTTTGTTATTTTGGTCCAAGTTGCACCGTAATCCGTTGTCTTGAAAATATAAGGTTTTAGGTCCATGGACTTGTATCGCATTACGGCAACATAAGCGGTACTTGGATTATGTGGCGAAACTTCGATGCTGTTAATGATTCCTGCCCCTATATTGGGAGGTGAAATATTTTCCCAATTATCACCCCCGTTCTTGGTAATATGCAATAGTCCGTCGTCTGTTCCAGCATAGAGAACTCCTTCCTCATGGGGAGACTCTACTAAATACATAATAGTGTTATAGTTTTCTCCACCAGCTGCTTCATTAGTGTATGGACCACCTCCAGGACCCTGTTTTTCTTTTTCGTTTTTTGTTAAATCTGGACTGACCACTTCCCAACTTTGTCCCCCGTCCTGGGTTTTAAAAACAACATTTCCTGCGTGGTAAATGGTGTTTCTATCATGAGGTGAACTTATTATCGGGGCATTCCAATTGTATCTAAATTTAAAATCCTTAGGGACTTTGCCCAGACCTAATTCGGGATATGCTTTAATGGCTTTACCTTCTCTAGACGCCTTGACCCACTTCTCGATGATACCTTGATAACAACCTCCATAAACCACTTCGGGGTTATCCGGGTCAAAGGCCAAATACGCACTTTCGCAGCCGGCAACAGAATACCAATCCTTCCAGTCAATTCCATTATCATTGGTTCTACTAGCAATGGCAATAGCCGAATTGTCCTGTTGTCCACCATACACATTATAGGGAACTAAGTTGTCGGTGATTACGCGATAGAATTGCGAAGTAGCCTGATTTTGTTGGGTGCTCCAACTTTTTCCTCCGTTATTGGATACGTTGGCTCCCCCGTCATTGGAGTTTATCATCTTGGAATTGTCATAGGGATGTATCCAAAGGTGGTGATTGTCTCCATGTGGTGTTGGAACCGGAGTAAAGGATTTGCCTCCATCTATGGATTTGGTCACGGGTGCATTAAGCACATAGACTACATTTTCATCTTGAGGGTCTGCAAAAATCTCCATGTAGTACCAGGAACGAGCAATATTGATTCGATTGGAATTAATCTGTTTCCATTTTTTCCCTGCATCATCACTTCGATATACACCACCTTTTTTTCCTTCAGCCTCAATTACGGCAAATACGCGTTCCGGATTTGCTCTGGAAACGGAAATTCCTGCTTTTCCAAACTCTTTCGGTAAGCCTTCTTTTAACTGCTTCCAGGTTGAACCTCCATCTACCGATTTGTAAATCCCAGAATTTTTTCCACCCGACTCGATTTTCCAAGGAAAACGTTGGTGTTGCCACATGGCTGCATATAGAATCAGGGGATTTTTCATGTCCATGGATAAGGAAGAAGCTCCTGTGATGTTGTCCACATAAAGTACACGTTCCCACGAATCGCCACCGTTAACTGTGCGATAAATTCCGCGCTGTTCGGTTGGACCATATTGGGCTCCTTGTGCTGAGATAAATATGACATCTGGGTTTGTGGGATGAATTACGACATCTGAAATGTGTCTTGTTTCATCCAGGCCAATGTGTTTCCAAGTTTTTCCCGCGTCAGTTGATTTGTATACACCATCACCCATGGAGGTCATCACTCCTCTTGCTGCATGTTCTCCCATGCCTGCCACGACAATGTTGGGATTACTTTCTGATACAGCGATTGCCCCTACCGTTCCTGTATTTAGTTGACCATCGGAAATATTCTTCCAAGTGATTCCATCATCAACGGTTTTCCAGATACCTCCGCCCGTTGTACCCATGTAATAGGTCATGGGTTGTCCAACAACACCAGAAGATGTTACACTTCTTCCACCGCGAAAGGGACCAATATTCCGCCATTTCAATCCATGGAACATAGAATCTTGAAGGACAATTTTTGGTGCTTGAGTGTTTTTTCTACGCCGTTGTGCTTCGCTATTGATAGGTAAGAAAAATAAAAGAGCTAACAGAAAGTAAAGTGATTTCATATGTGTTGAATTAGTCTTTTGAAAGATACAAAACCCAAATCGATTTGTTAAAGGAAATATAAACTTGAATTTTTATTTGGA
>JBCDAX010000017.1:0-68112 GCA_039184805.1 Bacteroidota bacterium
GAGACCGATGTACAGGGCGCGATAGAGGCACTTGCGGGAAGAGCTGACAACGACACACAATACACGGCCGGCAACGGACTGAACCTTGACGGGAGCAACGAGTTCACGGCGGTTGCGAGCCCTGATGCGAACAACGCACTCGATGTTCGTGCCAACGGTATCTATGCCACGGATGACCAGAATGCTGGAGAGGTGCCGGTTGCCGATACGGGCAACAACTTCACCACTGATACGGTTGAGGCCGCATTGGAGGAATTGGCCAACCGAACCGACAACGACACACAATATACGGCCGGCAACGGACTTAACCTTGACGGCAGCAACGAGTTCACTGCGGTTGCGAGCCCTGATGCGAACAACGCACTCGATGTTCGTGCCAACGGTATCTATGCCACGGATGACCAGAACGCTGGTGAGGTAAGCTTCGACGACACTACCGCCACTTTGGGCGAGACCGATGTACAGGGAGCGATAGAGGCACTTGCCGGAAGAGCTGACAACGACACACAGTATACAGCGGGCAACGGACTTAACCTTGACGGGAGCAACGAGTTCACTGCGGTTGCAAGCCCGGATGCGAACAATGCTTTGGATGTACGAGCCAACGGAATCTATGCTACCGATGACCAGACAGCTGGAGAGGTAGCGGTCTTGGATACGGGCAACAACTTCACCACGGATACAGTTGAGGCGGCGTTGGCAGAACTTGCTAGTGCTACAGACGATGATGTAAGTATTACGAATACCGTAACAGGTAATCGTATCGCGACAATTTCGGAAACTGGGATAACACCAGTCGATATTAATGAAACTGTAACTTCATTATCTCAAGATACTAGCACAGGTGTAATCAGTTATACGGATGAAGATGGAGGTACTCCCGAAACTGCCAATGTGGTAAGTACTGATGGAAATAATGAACTCAGTGTAGGAACCGATGGGGGAGCATCTTTTGAGATGACCGATATTGACGTGGATGGTGATGGAACTGATGAAGAAACCGTTAACGATGCGGTGAGTGATATAACAAAAATCACCTCCAAAGCAGGTAGGATTTTCTATCCGCCATCAATTGCCATACCAGCTTCAAGTTTAGGACCGGGTACTCCTATTAACCTTCATGCAGAATATGTAGCCCAATACGGAAGTCCAGCTGTGAGCAATCCTTCAGCACCTTCTTCTATTCCAACATATGCTGCAAACGAATTGAACTATTACATTACTTTTTATGATACCAATGTGTTTTCTGGTGTTTCAGTAAGTGACGCGGGTATAATGAATTTTACAGTGGATAACATACCTGCAGACTACAATTCATTGATTAATGTAGTGTTCGTAGTAAAATAATAAAGACACCAAAAAGATTTTGATATCATCTAACCTACATAAGTCTTTATTCATAGGATTGTTCATCCTGCTTTTTGGGATGAACGCTTCTAATGCACAGTTTTTGCTTCAAGCACCTTCTGGAGGTGATGAAAGTAATTATCAATGGTTTGAAGCTTCGGATTTGAGTACCGTATTAGGTACAAATTCATTTTATGAAGCGACTCAACCTGGAGTTTACTTTGCAACTTATGATGGTACTCTTTGCGGGTCCAATGCAACAGGGTATTTTATACTTACAGATTGTAGAACACCAGATAATCAAGTTACTCTAGATATTTCAGCTAGTGTTCCCTCTGGTGCTGCCATTACTTGGAATCCAGCATTAAGTGGGGATCAAACACGGCCAGTCGTTACCAGTACAACCACGGTTGAGCGGTATGTGGCCACTATATCAAAAGCAGGAAACAATAGCGATTTACCACGTTTTACCGTGGTCTGTATGAGTCAGGCTGCAACCTTGGTAGATGATTTTGTTACTCTTGATGAAGATACTATGGTAATTGTTCCAATTTTTGATAATGATTCTGACTTGCCTTCAACAGGAACCTTGGCTACTACTAGTCCCGCTAATGGAACAGTAAACATAGATACAAATGGAACCATCAATGACCCTACCGATGATATCGTTACCTACATACCCAACCCGGACTTCAACGGTATAGATACTTTTGACTATACGGTTTGTAATTCATTAGGTGATTGTAGTACGGCAACGGTGACTGTCGATGTCTTACCGATTGTTGATGCTTTTGACGATTCCGTGGTGGTTTTGCAGGATACTTCTATCGATATTGATATACTGGCCAATGATAATGATATACCTTCTTCAGGTTCGTTAACCGTTACTATTCCAGCGAATGGGACGGCTAACCTCAATACCAATGGAACCCCATCAGACCCTACTGATGATACAGTTACGTACGTACCTGATACAAGGTTCGTTGGAGTTGATACTTTTCAATATACCATTTGCGATTTAAATGGAAATTGTAGTACGGCCACAGTAACAGTTACAGTAACCCCTCCAGGATCAAATTTGGATAGTGACGGGGATGGTATTCTGAATAGTTTCGAAGACTTAAATGCCGATTTAGATAATGACCCTGCTACGGACCCAACTGATTCCGATAGTGACGGTATACCTGATTACCTAGACATTGATAGTGACAATGATGGTATTCCAGATAATGTAGAAGCTCAAAGTACGATAGGATATGTTCCGCCAAGTTTGGTTGATGCCAACTCCAATGGGGTGGACGATGCCTATGAAAATGGAACGATTATCGGCTTGATTCCTGTGGATACGGATGCTGATGGTCTTCCAGATTATGTAGATGAAGACAGTGATGATGATAACGTACCTGATAATATTGAAGGAAATGATTTTAATCAGGATGGAGTTCCCGATGTAAACCTGGCGGGTACGGATACCGATGGTGATGGTCTTGATGATGGATATGAAGGTGGAAGACTGGATGATTCGGATATCAATGATGAAATCAATGATCCTTTAAATGATTTGCCGGATACAGATACCGATGGAGAAGTGGATTTTAGAGATACAGACGACGATGACGATGGTATTGCAACCATAGATGAAGACTTGAACCAAGACGGTAGTTATGTGAATGATGATTCAGACGGTGATGGTATACCTAACTATTTGGATTCTGATTTTGGAACAAGTGAGGATGGTGAACCGGACGTCATCAATGTAATCACTCCAAATGGAGATACAATACACGATGTATTGACTATTAGAGGAATTGAAAATTTCCCAAACAACACAGTAAAAATTTATAACAGGTGGGGTGTATTGGTATTCCAAACGCGGGGATACGACAATAACACCAATACCTTCGATGGTACTTCTACAGGAAGAGTAACTGTAGACAAAGACAACAAACTGCCAGTAGGTACCTATTTCTACATAGTTGACTACGAAGACCAAAACGGAAGTATGAAACAACTCTCAGGTTACTTATATATTAACCGATAAAGAAATGATGACTGTGGAGAAAACAAGAGGAAAGTTAGCTTTTGGATGGTTGTTGGGTTGTTTTTTGATGATAACCGCAAATCTCTTTGCGCAACAAGATGCGCAATATACCCAGTATATGTATAATACGGTGAGCGTAAATCCTGCATATGCGGGCTCAAGAGGGCACTTGAGCATTGCGGCACTGTATCGTAACCAATGGGTAGGTTTGGATGGTGCGCCAGAGACCCAGACATTTAATTTTCATACCCCAATGGGCTATAGGGGTGTAGGTTTGGGCGTATCCGTAGTAAACGATAAAATTGGTCCAACATCAGAAACGTATTTTGACATAGATTTTTCATATACTATTCAAACATCCTACGATGCAAAGCTTAGCTTTGGTTTAAAGGCAAGTGCGCACATGTTGGATATTCGTTTCTCACAGTTGGATGAGTTTGAGATAGATCCACAACTTCAAGCGCAACAAGATATAAGAAACCAATTTTCACCCAACGTAGGGGCTGGAATATATTATCATACCGAAAGATTTTACGCTGGCTTTTCGGCTCCAAGAATTTTGGAGACTACCCATTTTGATGAATCATCAATCTCTACCGCCAAAGAACAAATTAATTGGTATTTCATTACAGGTTATGTATATGATATAAACCCGTTCTTGAAGTTTAAACCAACTTTATTGACCAAACTGGTTCAGGGAGCACCTCTGCAAGTTGATGTTTCTGCCAACTTTATGTTCAACGAAAAGTTTGTGGGCGGCCTAGCTTATAGATGGGATGCGGCGTTTAGTGGTCTCTTCGGTTTTCGAATCTCTGATGAAATGTTTGTAGGATTGGCCTACGATAGGGAAATTACGGATTTAGGAGCCACTACTTTTAACGATGGCTCTTTTGAAATCATCGTTCGCTATGATTTCATACGCAATGTAGGCAATCTAAAGTCCCCACGTTTCTTTTAATACCCACCATTTCGCATAATATTTAGAATACTTTACGGGAACAATTCCTTCAAACGCCCTATTTTTACGGTATGAAAGAAGAAAATGTGATATTGGTCAATGAAAATGACCAACCCATAGGTCTAATGCCTAAAATGGAGGCTCATGAAAAGGCCGTTCTACATCGGGCATTCTCAGTTTTTATAGTGAATGATACAGGAGAAATTATGTTACAGCAAAGAGCCGCTGACAAGTACCATTCACCCCTATTATGGACTAATACCTGTTGCAGTCATCAACGCGATGGAGAGAGCAACATTGAAGCAGGTAAACGAAGGCTGCAGGAAGAGATGGGTTTTGTGGTAGAGCTTAAAGAACTCTTCTCATTTATCTACAAAGCACCGTTTGACAATGGCCTCACAGAACACGAATTGGACCATGTGATGATAGGATATTATAACGGTATTCCAAAAATTAATCCAGAAGAGGTTGCTAGTTGGAAATGGATGCATCCGTCAAAGATAAAAGTAGATATCTCCGATAACCCCGAGGATTACACTGCTTGGTTCAAGATTATTTTTGAACGGTTTTATGACTATCTTGTTGAACATAGTGAGGTAAGCTAATGGTAAAAGTCAGTAGAAAAGCACACTTCAATGCGGCCCATAGGTTGTTTAACCCAGATTGGAGTTTTGAAAAGAACAATGAAGTTTTTGGAAAATGTAACAATCCAAGATACCATGGTCATAATTATGATTTGATTGTAAGCGTTGAAGGTGATATTAATCCTGTTACAGGCTATGTCATGGATATGAAAGTGTTGAAGGACTTAATCAAAGAACAGGTAGAAGACAAATTTGACCATAAAAATTTGAACGAGGATGTTCCGGACTTTAAAAACTTAAACCCTACAGCGGAAAATATTGCCGTGGTTATATGGAATAAACTGAGACCACATATAGACAAGAACAAAAATTTGGAGGTTGTTTTGTACGAAACACCTCGAAACTTCGTAACCTATTCTGGCTAACATGTTATATCCATTAAAATTTAAGCCCATATTCAAGGAAAGACTCTGGGGAGGTACCAAATTGAAGGAGGTGTTGGAAAAACCTATTGAAAGCGATATTACCGGTGAAAGCTGGGAGCTTTCTGGAGTTTCTGGCGACATTTCCAAAGTAGCTGAAGGGCCCTTAAAAGGCGTTTCCTTGACTGAGCTTATCCAAAAAGAAGAGGACAAATTATTAGGTAAAAGTGTCATTGAACGTTTTGGGTTGGATTTTCCGATTTTGATAAAGTTTATTGATGCGAAACAAGACCTTTCCATTCAATTGCACCCGAACGATGATTTAGCAAAAAAGCGGCACAACTCTTTTGGAAAAACAGAGATGTGGTACGTAATGGATGCAGACCCGGGAGCAAAGCTCATCGTTGGTTTTAATAGAACCGTGGAGAAGGAGGAGTATGTTAAAAGCTTGGAAGAAAACACACTTCTGGATTTAATGAATTATGAAGAGGTAAAAGAGGGGGATACTTTTTTTATCAATACCGGTAAAATTCATGCTATCGGTGCTGGAGTGTTATTGGCAGAGATTCAACAGACTTCTGATATTACATATCGGGTTTTTGACTTCAATCGTAAGGATAAGAATGGGAATTTGCGGGAACTTCATACCGAACTTGCGCTGGATGCTATGGATTATGAAAAAAAGGATGATTTCAAGGTAGAGTATCCCGATATAGATAATACTCAAAACACAATGGTCAATTCTCCTTATTTCAAGACCAATTATTTGAACATTGACAGCACTTTAAAAATTAATCTAGCCGAAAGGGATTCCTTTACCATTTATATGTGTGTTGCTGGGCAAGCTTCGATTGCCAATTCTGTTGGTAGCACAACTATTAAAAAAGGAGAGACGGTATTGGTTTCTGCGTCCAGTGATTCTGTAACTGTAGAAACGAATAAAGCAACACTTTTAGAAGTTAGCATTTAAATAGTACCTTTGAAAAAAAAGAGGCATGGCTAGTATCCGCGATTTAAAGAAAGATGTAAACTTTGTATTGGGTGATATTATCGAGGCTGTCTATATTTGGGAAGCAGGCTCAGATAATAAAAATTCTGAAGAAGGTAGTGTCATAATTGATAAAGCCATTATGGCCTTCGATGAGCTCATGTCTAAAATCCATCAGAAAGAAGTGGACGATAAGAAAATTCATTTCAAGGATATCCGTTCCGAACTGGAGGTAAAGGCTACCCAATTGGTGGAAGAACTAAATAAACTAGGAGACTAGTTGCCTACTTTCCTAAAAATTTCTTGAATTCTTTTCCGTATTTTGAATCCAATACTTCAGGTGTAAGTTTTCCGTAAATGGAATCTAGATATTTTGGGTTGGATTCGCTGGCTTGAGCTAACAGGACATATGGGGTAACGTAGGAATTGGGATTGTTCAATCCAAAGTTCAACATATATTGATACCTCCTTATGATGTTGAGGTTAATCCGTTTTTGAAGGGAATCCAAAGCAGATGAATCTTCTTTGATTTCAGGTAAAGCCATGGTCTGGGTAAGCTCCAACTCCTTAATGTTAAACTGGGATATCATTTCATTGAATTCTTCCAACTTTTCTTGACTTTTTGAACCATTAATTTCTGGACTTAAATCGAAAGTCTTCCAAGTGGTCTTTATTGTAATATCTCCAGGTTCCCCAAAGAAAACAATACGGTCGTTAAATTCGTTGTTATCCTCTTTTTCAAGGTAAAGAAAGAGCACTTCAGGACTGTCCAAATAATGGGAAAAGGTAAAGGCACCATCACCTTTTAATTCCAAAGAGTCTATGTTGACCACAGCGGAATCTTGGAATTGTTGAAAGAACAGTTTCCCTTTTTTTAGGCCTTTGATGTTGCCAGAAACGGTCATATTGGATTTCTTTTCCTCACCACAAGACCAAACCAACACTCCCAAAAGGGCCAACAATACAATTCGTTTCATGAAAATATTTTTTGCGGGGCAAATATGCATATAATTCCTGAATTTTTTTAAATATGTGTATAGATTACACCTGTGAAGCAACTTCCATAAGAAGGGCACAAATATAGGCTCCAGCGGTTCCCACTACATATCCAAAAACAGCAAGCAGGATTCCCACGGAGGTTAAAGAAGGATGAAACTCTGCTGCTACCACGGGCGCTGAAGCAGCTCCCCCAACATTAGCTTGACTTCCTACTGCCATGAAAAAATAGGGCGCCTTGATAAGTTTAGCGACCAAAATCAATAATAACGCATGAATACAAATCCATATAAATCCGACAGCAAGTAAACCGGGATTCTCCAAAACTCTGCTCAAATCCATTTTCATTCCAATTGTGGCCACGAGAATATAGATAAACATACCTCCAATTTTGCTGGCGCCTGCTCCTTCATAATTTTTTGCTTTCGTAAAGGAAAGACCAATACCGATTGCGGTGGCAAAAACCACCATCCACAAAAATTTGGACCCTAGGGATGAGAGAATTTTTTCTTTATTTCTTACAACCTCAAAAGTGTTTTCCAAAAATTCAGCAAAATGGTGTCCTAAAAAATGAGCAATACCCACACCCATGAATGCGTAAAACAGCATCATCATAAAATCATGCAAGGAAGTCACACGGGCAATCTTGGCTGTGTGCTCCGAGACTTTAATTTTTAGGGCTTCAATGGATGAAGTGTCGGCCTTTAACCAAGTATCTATTTTTTTGGTTTTACCAATGCCCAATAATAAAATGGCCATCCATAGATTGGCCATAACAATATCCACCAAAACCATTTTGGAAAACTCTTTGGGATTGTACTGAAAAACTTCCAACATGGCAGCTTGGTTGGCTCCTCCGCCTATCCAACTGCCCGCGATGGTGGCTAGACCTCTCCATACTGCATCAAAACCTGCTCCACCTACGGTTTCGGGAGAGAAAATGGAAACAATTAGAATGGCAATGGGCCCCCCAATGATAATCCCAACCGTTCCCGTAAAAAACATAATGAGTGCCTTAGGTCCCAAATTGAATATTGCCTTTAAGTCTATACTCAAAGTCATCAATATTAGTGCTGCCGGCAACAAGTATCTACTGGCTATATAGTATGTGTTGGAGGCTTCTTCTTTTATAAGTCCAGTGCTCGCCATGATGGCTGGGAGCAAATAGCACATCAAAACGGTAGGTACAATGGTATAGAATTTTTTCCAGAATCCTTTTTTGATAGATGAGGTGTAAAAGACAAATCCTAAGCAAAGACAAAGAAGTCCGAAAATAATGGTGTCTTCGGTAAAGGGTAGTTCATTCATTCCTTGTTGGTTTTTTCAAATATAGAAAAATCAACGTGTCTAGATATTCAACCAATAAGTTAGTCGTAGATTTATGGAACGATTTCTTGGCATAAAATCTTCAACAAAGTAGTTGTCATTGTAAACAATGAACAAATCTGATAATGGAGCGAAACGCCATTGTAGTCTTGAGTTAATCCCCAAATTATCTTGTTGGTTACTGTATTGTATAGTATTCGACCAGAAAATGGACTTGCTGAAAGTGATATTGATTTGGGGGCTCACCAGCCAAAGGTCTGCGTCTGGAAAGGGGTCAGGAAGTTCAATGTGGTCGTAGTTCAAGTTTAGTGATAGAAAAAACTTGGGTTGTAACCGCAAGTTGAAAGAACTTTCCAACGAAAACCGAGTCCCGTTAAAGAAATCCCCATAGCCTGGTTCAATGGAATAGGAAAAAACCTTTCTAGGGTCCGAATCAAAGTTAAACTCAAAACTGGTATAATAATAACCGACATCACCCGGTAATTCAACCGCTCCGTCGGTGCCCGTTGGATCAAAAGGCTCATCCAAAAAAGTGAACCTATTGAACATTCTAATACCAAACTGTGACTGGTTTTTGAACTCGGCTCTCCATCGACTGAAAATGGTATAATCGGTATTCTGGTAATCGAAAGTTGGCCTCCAGATAAAGTTTGGCGAAAAACGGAACCCATGCGTGTTTATTTTCCCTTTTTTGGGCCAAAAGTTGTACTCTATGAAGGGTCTGGTAATAATTACATCGGTTCTTCTGATGAACCCGAGGTCTGAACGAAAATCATTCCCTACATAGGAGTTTCTAAGACCAAAATTTATATGTCTCGAATTATAAAAGAGGTCAGCACCTGCTGAACTACTTTCATTTCCAATTTCGGGAGCAAACGACTGATGATAAAAGAACTTACCTACCCACGTATTATCCGATGAGGCGAGGTTATAATCCAAACCCAAAACCCGATTGTAACGGTCTGTTTCCTCCAAGAAGTCGTAGTCGCCAAAGGTTTGTCTGTTTACAAATATGAAGCTAAAGTTGGAACGGGAAAACATTTTCTTTTGTAGGGCAAAAACGGTATTGTTGTTACTGGGAATCTCATTGGCCACATCTTCTTCCGTTTGAAGGTTTAAAAAACCTAAACGCCAGTCCTCATTGAGCTTTCCACTAAGGCGAACACCTCCAATGATACCATTTTCTATGGATTCACCCTCTATATCTTCGGCTATTCCGATACGTCTGGAGAAAAAAGGATTGGCGTCCCTTTCACTACCAAATGTTCCAAAAAGGTCATTATTATCTATAAAGAACTGTCGTCTTTCGGGCAGTGATATTTCAAAACGGGTAAGGTTGGTAAAGATATCGTCCACCTGAACATTGGAAAAATCAGGATTCACGGTAATATCAAGATTAAGACCATTGCCAATGGCTACCTTGGCATCGCCACCAACCGCTACACTCGTTTGATTAATATCGTTTTCTGAATCATTTTGTACAAGCCCATTAATGTAGGGTATAAGCGCCAATGGAGTGCGAGACTTTCCCAAAGGTTTTTCAAAAACCATTTCCCCCATAAAAGCTAGATTGAAAACGAATTGATTTTGAGGTATCTCCGCCCAGGTACTGGTTTCATTGGTCTGCATATCAAACCGATAGCTGTTGAACCGCCATTTGGTCTCTCCTTGTGAAAACTTAAATGAAGTAAGGGGAATGGCCATTTCACATACATAGCCATTTTCAGTAATCTTTGCTTCTCCACGCCATTTAATATCCCATGAGGTCGTAAATCCACTCAACGTAGTTCCTCCATTGGATATGAGTGCCTCTCTCCTTACTCCATAGGGATTCATACCAAATAAAAAGGCGTTAGTACCATCATTAAAAGTATCAAATAATAAACTGATATTATCATTTCCTCCGGCTCGATAATCACGCTCCAGAGAGGGAATTATGTAATCGTCCCCTTCAGCATTGAGGGTAATGCCTATATATAAGGTAGTACTGCTATACAACATCTTGATCTCCGTTTGTTGAATAGCCAAGATGGAATCCGTAGGGAAATATTGTTGAAAATCGTGTGCGCTTTCTGCGCTTTCCCAAATAGACTCATCCAATATCCCATCAACTTGGATAGGTTGGTTAATGAATTTTACGACAAAGTTTTTGGAAGTGTTTTGTGAGAATAATAGAAAAGGAGAGGCAATAGCCAATAATATCAAAAAATATTTTGACATGGATTAGTTTGAATTAGTCGCGCAAATTTAAGGGGAAGCTTAGTTAAAAAAATCCCAAATGTTTTTGAACTGATAATTTTAAGATTCCTTTAAAATTTGGCTCAGACTCGGAATACGGACTTTACCTTTTTGAAATTTTGTTGCCGGTTATTTGGCGTTGCATTTTGCACTTGAAGCGATTGACATCACTATCCCTGAGTTTGGCGTGTTTGGTACTTCGACCTTGGACTCGTTTTCTCCACATTTTAAAACTGCTACGCTTCATTTCTTTGCGCATGAGCTCGATGGTCTCTTGTTCGGAAATTCCAAATTGATATGTAATGGCTTCAAAAGGGGTACGGTCTTCCCAGGCCATTTCAATGATACGGTCAATATCCCGTTCGGAAAAGTTCTTTTTCATGCCTAACAAAAATACGGTTTATTGGATTATCCGAAATGTAAGGTTGATGCGTTCTCCAATTTTCTTGGCCGTTTTAGCGATTTGGTGCTGCCAGCGATGCTGGGTTTCTCCTTTCATCAGCAATAAGCTTCCGTGTTCCAACAAAACTTTGTGCTTTACCGTTTTATCTGATTTATGGCGTAAATGGAAAAACCGTTCTGCACCCAAGGATATAGAACCAATAATAGGATTTTGTCCAAGTTCCTTTTCGTCATCCGCATGCCAACCGTTACTATCTTTTCCATCCCGATACAAATTGAGGAGACAAGTGGTGAATTCTATGTTTGCTTCTTCGTCCACTAAATTTTTCAGATGCTTCAAATCTTTAGTAAACGGAAGCGACTCCATAACAATATTGGAATACGAATAGCTTTTGCCATTGTTTCCGTAGAGTGCGGTTAAGCGGGGTTGAGCATATATTTTACCAAATACCTTAATGTCATCTTGTCGCCAAGGCGTATCCTTTTTGAGCGTATCAAAATAGAAATCCGCTTGAGCTTTTTCTAGAAAACTGGGATAATACCAAATTTCACTATCAATTAACCCTAAACTGCGTTTTTCGGGGAATAGCTGCATGAGAATTATTGAAGAACCGCCTTGAGCTGATTTCTATACTCAGATGGATTTTGACCTGTAAATGCTTTGAACGACTTATTGAAATGCGAAAAGTTATTGAAACCACTTTCGTAACACACTTGCGTAATGCTCATAGGTTGTTCTGCCAATAATTTGGATGCATGAACCAAACGATACTCATTTACGAACTGTGTGAAGGTCTTATTAGTGATTTTCTTAAAGTATCTGCAGAATGAAGGAACCGTCATACTTACAATATCAGCAATGTCGTCCAGGGATATTTCCTCTTTAAAATGTGCCTTTACATGGTTAAAGACCAAATTGATTCGATCGTTGTCCTTTATTTCGGTCTCCATGGAAAAACCTTCAGCGTTCAATACCCGCATGTCATCCGAAGTTGCCAACAGATTTAAAATGTTTAAGATGGAGAGCAAACGCTGAAAATCAGTTTGGTATTCCAGGATTTCCATTTTCTCACCGACTTTCATTTTGGTTTTTCCATTGAAAGCGATGCCGCCTTTGGCCACCTCAAACAATTTTTGAATGTTCTTCATTTCTGGGATGTCAAAAAAATCACTTCCCAAAAAATCATATTTCATTTGAATGAGGGTCTCACTCTTGTTTCCCGTTAACTTGTCTGTAAACCCACAGTGAGGGAGGTTGGAACCAATCAAAATAAGGTCACCCTCCCTAAAATAGGAAACATGACTTCCAATTTGTCTTTTTCCAGACCCACCGTTTATATATACCAACTCCAACTCTGGATGATAGTGCCACCCATTGTTCTTGTTTTCCTTATTCGCACTAAACTTTTGATACGTGAAAGAATGTCCAAAACTTGGCGCAATTGCTTCAAAAGTTGGCTTCTGTAATACCGTACCCATTTTATCTTTCATAGTATAAAAGTATATCCAGATTTAAAACATAATCTATGCAAAATTACCAAAAAAGTATGCTATTTTATCAGTAATACTTTGTTAACACTCTAAGTAGGGTAATATTGCATAGATATTTGAAAAAATGGTTGTGTTTTTAGATGAGGTTGCTATGTAGTTTTGTATCGTAATCTTAAAAACGAAATGTTATGAAATCAATTCTAAAATCGTTTACAGTAGCTGGATTCCTAATGATATCCATGATTGGATTTGCTAATGAATCTGAAACAAAGTTTGGCAAAAAAGGAAATGCGAGAGCCGAAGTTGAGAAAAACTTGATTGAGGTTACTTTAGACCCTGTTTTTGTGAAAAAAGGCGACAAATTGTTGCTGAACTTATTGAATTTGACTCAAGGCACCGTGATTTTACAGGTATATGATAGTGAAAATCGCTTAGTCTACAGTGAAACAATCGAAGGTGAAGTAGTGGTTGAAAAGGCTTTTAACTTTGAAAGAGCTTTTGAAGATGAATACACAGTTGTTGTAGTAGACAAATTGGGTACGTACAAAGAAACTATGAATATAAAATAGTTGTTTAGTTAATTTCAGTATGGAAAAGTCTCAGAAATGAGGCTTTTCTTTTTTATAAGAACTTTCTCAACTTTTCCCTTTTACGTAACGGTAGTGCCTCATTGTCAACAGCTAACTGAAGCAATTCAGTATCTTTTTGTCTAGAAAACAATAGTTTATAAAATTGCTTCACGGTTAAAGGGCTTTTAGATTCCTCAACCAGTTCCACTTCATCACCTTTCGCAACCTGGCCGGATTCCAAAACACGAACATAGGTGCCTGGCGCGGCATGTTCAATGAATTCACTTAAAATACCTTGGTTGCCAAATCGATACCCCAATTTATAGCAGGGTTCCCGGGGTTGGGTTATTTGAACTAAAGCCGTTCCCAATCGGTATATACTTCCTATTCGTAAAATGGACTCATTCAGGCCTTCAACGGTCAAGTTTTCACCAAACATGCCCCATTTCCAATCCAAATGCGGGTACTTTTCTTTCCAAAAAGGATAATTGTCCGATGAGAATAAATAGCAAGCTTTAAAGATTCCTCCATGTACCCTTCTATCCGCAATGGTATCATTCTCAACAATTTCTTCTTGTAAGGTTAAAGCTTGGTTGACGGGATACTTAAAAATTCCAGTGGTATGCGTTTCTCCATTCCACTCAAAAGAAACAGGTTGGGCCAGGTTGGTACTAATTACTTTCATGCCTTTAAGTTACTAAACTGGCATGTAGTAATACTGATATCTTAATGATTTAACTGGATTTTAGCTTCCGCTTCATAGCGGAATTCAAGAACATACATTTTCAAAATCGAATCGCCTATGTTCTCCAGGTCGTGGATATAGTTGGCATCATCGGGCTCCATGTATTCGGTATCTCCTTTTTCAATTTGTATGAGCTTGATTATTCCGCTCTTACAGCGAGAAATAGCTAAACCAGAGGTAAGACAAACAAAACTGCAGGGAAAAAGATGTTTTCGAAATGGAATTCGTTGTTTTGGCCAAAGGGTAATATCCCAAAGCCGAGAAGTACCATTTTCGTAAAGGAGTTTCTGTCCAAGTGAGTCCCCAATCCGATTTTCATCATTTAACTCCTTTATTTTTTCAATGTCCCATTGGTCAAAGTTCCCCTCTGGGTTTAGCTGTATATATTTCATTTTTTAAGAGTGATATAGACAACATAGAATGAAACAACAACAAGTAAGGGTAAAAGCATCAAATCATATCTTACAACAAGGGATGGATTGATTTGTAACCAACTTTGGATTTGGATTTCCCACACCACAAAACAGGCCCATATTATGGCCAAACATAACCAGCTGATATATTTAGATAAATCCATTTTTAATTTTCTGCCGGCAAATATTCCAGTTTTAAATGAGCGGTACAACGAAACTGAAAAGTAAGAAGTTCTGAATGCGGAAAATCGTACAATCTTTGTACAGAAGCAATATTTTTATTCCATTTTCAGGAATCAGGACTGGGAATTAGTTCTGTTTTCAGGATAATGGAACCTAAGTAAAACGATTTTTGAACGTTTTTTAGGCAGAATCCAAAAATTTGGTTGGAGTAAGTCCAGTCTCTCTTTTAAATGCAGAATAGAAAGCACTTTTGCTATTAAAACCTACTTCATTTCCAATACCTTCAATACTAAAGTCCTGTTTATCTTTCTTTTTGAGCAATACTTTTGCTTTTTTAATGCGAAATTGATTTACATATGTATTAAAATTTCGTCCAGTTGAGGTATTAATGGCCATAGAAATTCTTCTGGGATGAACTTCTAATTTTTTTGCCAAATCTGCAATGGTTAATTCTGTGTATATAAAAATTTCAGAGTTCATCATGAAGTTGTCAATTCGTCCCATTAATTTCTGTAAGTGTTTTTCAGAAAGTAGTTCGCTTTTTTGACTTTCTATTCTTTGTGTTCTCATCATGTCTTTTATTTCTCTCTGACCAAGTATTCTTTGAACGTTATACTGCTGTACACCATAGAACGAAATCCAGTAAATAGCAATCAAATCCAATACTGCAAAAATTATCCGATAGTAAATATCATTTGGGGATAAATAATACAGCACATGGATAACCACCGAGCTTGTTAGACTATACGCCAAAAATATTTGGGCCCAACCCAGTTCTTTTGATTCTACCATTGAGAAATAGTTATTTACCTCAATTTTGTGGTCGTGCAAAAAGCGTAAATTCCATACGCCAATGGCCCAAGAATAAAATATACCCACATAGGTAAGTAAAAACTCATGTAAAAAGTTTTCAGCAATTTCCACTTTGGTTTCAAATGGCAGAAAGAAAATTATCAATTGTATACCAAATGAAACAATGCCTGGAATCAAAACCCAATATTTGGTCTTCTTTAAAGAAAAGATGGATATTTTTTGGCAATAAATAAAGAAGATGGAAAATAAGAGCCATGAAAAATTAAAAGGTACTAAGTATAACTCAGGATATACTTCATGGACATTCAAACCTCTAAAGATATAATGTAACAGCTTTAAGGCGAAAAATATTAGGAAAAGTCCAAGAAAAAAGGTGCTTTTATGCCTTTTTTTATTTAAAAGAACGAGAAGGACACCTAAGGTGATTCCTTGGATAAAACCAACAATATCAAGAAGTGATGCCAAATTGTAGTTTAGTTCATTCAATGGTATACTTTATTTACTGCGGATTCATATTTCATAAAATTCTGAATTAATTGGCCTAAGAGGCTAATTTTTCTTTGTATTGATTGGGGGTAGTGCCGGTTTTGCGCTTGAAAGCAGAGTAGAAGGCACTTTTACTTTGAAAACCAACCTCAATCCCAATTCCTTCAATACTGAGGTTTATAAGATTTCTATCGGTTAGCATCTTTTCTGCCTTTTCTATCCTATATCGGTTTATGTAACTGTTGAAGTTTTCCTGACAAATTTTGTTGATGGACATAGATATCCGTTTTGGATGGATTTTTAAAGCCTCTGCCACGCTGGCGATGGTAAGGTTTTTATCAATATATACTTCTGAATCTTTGATGTAGCTATTAACCTGGTCAACAATAGCCTGCATTTCTTTAAATGAGATAAGGGTGGTCTCTTTTTGGGAAGTGCCCGTATTTTTTATCAATTCAATTCTATCTGCCTTAGGAATCACGGGCAGGATATTTTGTTGCATGACCCCATTAATGGCAGCCCAATACAATACAAAAACATTCAAACTTGCATAAATAATCCTGAATGCGACGGAATCATATAGCAGAAAAGATAAAAAATGCCCAATGAATAAAACTACGGCGAAGATTAAAAATCGTTTGACCCATAAAAGGTTCCTAGATTCCACATTGGAATACTGGTTTTCTACTTCTTTTGTATGCCTTAGAAGTATGCGGATACCCTGAATTAAAATAAATGTTGAGAACAGATGTCCTAAGAGAAACACGGGACGATACCAAACCGCTTCGGAAATTTCAACCTTTAAAGAAACAGGAAGGAAAAAAACTATAAGTTGTAGAAAAACAATTACTAGGCCGGGGTAAACCCACCAATAACTGACTTTCTCTGTGGTGAGGATGGATATTCTTTGGATGTAAATAAAAAAAAGCGCGCCTAACAGCCATTCCCCTGGCCTTGGTAAAACTTTGAGTCTTGGATAGTGATCCAAGATATTCATGTCTTCTAGGATAATGGGGATAAAGCAATAGGAATAAGTAAGAACGAAAAAAGCCAAAAAGCGAGTAGACCTGTTTCTTTTTCTGCTGATGTGGAGCAACAACAAACCTAGAATCAAACCTTGCAGGAATCCAAAAATATGAATGGTGGAAACGATATTGTAGTTTATTTCCATTTCATCCCTTTTATCTTAAAAGATACTAAAATAGGTGGGAAAATTCAGCATGTTTAAAATACTTTTCTTCAAAACAAAAAACAGAATGCCTTAAAAATCTGATACTTACGTTAAAAAATCAATCTTTGTAGTAAAAAAAGGGAAGTGTTCGCACCATGAGTTTCGCCGTATCTCCTTCTTTTTCTATTTTTTTTCGAACCAATTTTAAAACATGTTTACCCTCTGTAATACTGTCAAGTTTTAAATAGGTCTCAAACCCAAGGTGGTTCTTTTTGTCCGTGGTAAGTAAAAAGTCAGCATCATAATCCAAACTATCTATTTTGAACGAGTAGATTTGATTAAAGGTGTTCATGTATCTTTTTCTAATACTGTCCTTTTGTTTTCTTGTTGTAATGGAATCACTCCAATTCGTGGAGAATACGATACCGGATTTTAAACCTCGACGATCATTTTCTGGCTTTAACGATTCGTCGAATGTGAAAATCCTTTCCTCAAAACTTCCTGTAAATGGCATGAAGACCTGTAGGTATTTTGTTGTGATAACCTTTGATGGTATGACAATGTCTCCAGGATAGTCCTCGTCTTCATCCAGCATATCCGCATAGTTTTCCCGGTTGGCAAAAATCTCAGAAGAACTTCTTTCTTTGTCCCAAAAATTTGAATTTCGATACCCTAGTGATGTTAAAAACAGAATCAAAAGGTAGATTGGGGTCAACAAAAGAATTAAACGTTTTCCGAAACGATGGTCTAAGAAGTTATATACTAGAGGTCTATATAAAAAGGATAGGGTAAGAAAACTGAAAATCCAATACACCGGGAAGTAAACCTTAGCTACCCACTTGTTTCTTTTTAGTAGTCCTTGGGTAATGAAATCAAAAAATGTCAGGAACATCCCTATGCCTAGAAACGTCATCAATACCGCACCAACTCCATTGGATACCCATTCTGGCAAATAATCATTATCGATTATAAAATTGGCGACCAATACCATGGATAATACCACACAAGTTATCGCCAAGACATAAAAAATCAATAAAAAGGAAATTGCAAAAAGCACACTGCAATAATTCTCTAATCCAGCTATGTATCTGTCAAAAGAAACAATTCTCTTCTTTAGATAACCCTTGAACTTCTCACTGTACTTCAATTCGTCAAAATCAATATCCCCAGAAACATATCTCAAGCCTAAAGCACCAATCCAAAGCCCTCTTAGTATAACATGAAGCAACAGATTGAAAAGTAGAATGGAACATGCAATCAAGGCCACAAAGAGGATAACGAAGCTATATACCTGCTCTTCGTTTTGCGCATTGAGCATAGATGATTTTATTGGGTCGTAAGCAGTGAATAGACCAAAAATGGCAAACCCTGAAATAATGAGTTCCAACTCCCAACTTTGTTGTTGAAGGGAATCCAGCAGCTTTTTAAAAGAAGGGCTTTTGTAATCGGTACTCATATTTTTTTGTTTTGTTCGTTGGTTAACACAAATGTTCTCACTTTTCCTGAACTTTCAAAACTTCCATGAGTTCATCTTTGTATGTTAGCCCGATGGGAATTTTTTTTCCATTATTCATTTCCAGCTCATTGGAAGAATAGGATTTTGTATTCATTGGATTTATGATGTACGATCTATGCGCTCTAACCAACCCATATTGCTTTAATTGATTTTGAGCTGTTTTCATCCGTTGAAAGCACATATGCTTGGAATGGTTGGTAACGTAAAGTACGTATTCTCCCTTGGCTTCCAAAAACAGAATCTCATGAGGCAATATTCGGATGGTTTTCCCCTCACTCCGTATCTGTACGGGATGTTGTATTTCTGGAGTGAAGTTCTTGGCTTTTGACGCAAACTCCATTTTAGCAGCTAACCCCCATTCATAAATGGAGTAACTATATCCTATAAAAATTATAGCGGCAGAGGTGAAAAACAGAAAAAAAACTGCTCTTTCAGGATAGTGAAACACGGTCCAGTCCGGTAAATGGTACTGTAAAATGAAAAATACCACTGCCCACCTTAAAAACGTAAACCCTATGGTCCAAGACCAAAAAATAAACTTAGGAAACTTGGTTGTCTTGCTAATTGAAAAATACCCTATAGATAACATGGCTAAAATCTCTCCGGTGATAAGAAAAGCCAATAAAAGCGCACTGGTTGAATCAAAAAAGTCACGATAATAATTCCATGCGGATAGCACAAGAAGAATACTCCAAAAGATAATCTTGTTCCGCGAGGTAGCTAAACGAGACCATTTTATTGAAATTTTGCTTGCGTTCATTGAAAAGAGAGTCAATTGGGTACGAAAGGCATGCATTCTGCTGTTCCTTGCAGTAAAACATGAACAAGAAATGTATCAATAAAAGTTTAACCTTTAAAGTTTTTCTTATGAAACCATTGTATCTTTTACTAGCTAGCCTTTTTTCAACAGGTATTTTATTTTGTCAAACCACAAAGTTTGAGGGAAGAATTGTTGCCGAGAAAGAAGTTCCGGAAGAAGTCATTAATTCGCATGAAGCGAATTTTGGAAACAAGAAAGTAATCCGATGGAAAAGGCAAGAGTCCATAGGTAGAAAGGGAAACAGGCTTCTACGTTATGTCTCTGTAATGAAAGAAGGTAAGCGTCCTTTAAGCAATGCACGTTATACTCCTGATGGAGAGCTTATTTTTTATGCTGAATACTATGGCTCAAAGAACGTTCCTGAGTTTTTATTGCCAGATTTGAAATCCAGTTTTTCAGGACACCGCATTACTGGCGGAACGCATATAAAACTGTACAAAACCAAGAAGGAATATTATCGTATTCGACTTAAAAGCGGAAGCACGGTCACATATGTTTTTTATGATAAGAATGGCAATCAAGTAGATAGGAATCAATTGCCCTCGGATGCAGACTTTCGATAGGGATACACGATACAAACCAATTCTTATTTCAATTGTAGTTATATGAAATCGTTAAAGAAAATATGGGTTTTCATTCTATTTTTATGGAGTATGGGTGTTGGGATGGCTCAAAATCTGGAAGCACCAACAAATCCCTATCTCGCAGATTCCCCATGGCCTACATATCATGGGAATAGTTATCGCCAATCGTATTCCGAATTTGCCGGACCTACCAAAAGTGATGAGGTTAAGGTGAAAGTTCTCAAGGGAATCAAGGGAGGAACTTCACCCTGGACCTATTTTTCTGAGCGTTATCCGGATGGGAAACGTGCTATAATTCAATCCAATGCTACCCATTTTGTTAAGATGATTGATGATAAGCAGGGTCTACGCATTGTTTCGAAACTAAAGATTGACAATGATTGGTTAAAATCTTTCGGATGGAACTTTTTACAAACAAAGGGAAATGTTTGGTATACCTATGACCCCAAATACAATCCTAAAAAAGGCGAATATACCCGACTTTTCAAGATTAAAGATGTTCAACCTGACAATGTTTACTCCAGACTTACGGTTCAGGATACCTTTAGTTTTAAAGATATCGCACAGGATAAAGTGCAGCACTTTGGTATTAATTATAAGGGACAAATCGCATTTTACTCTGGAAGTGCCAAAAAACAATATGGGGCAGTTTTTGGGATAGTATCACCTGATTTGGTCCTATTGGATACCTTAAGAATCAAGTCTGTTCCTAATGAGATTTTTGGGCATAATGCCTTTCCCATCGATGAGAACAATGCCATGTACGTGGTCACAACGCATCGAATGATACAAGTGAATTGGGACGGTGAAACCCTTACCAAGGGATTTGAAGCTTGGTATGATTTTGTAAATGATGGCCCAAAGGGAAGATTTGCAGAAGGCAGTGGAACTACTCCAACCCTTATGGGTTTCGGAGAGGAAAACGACAAATTGATTATTGTTGCGGATGGACACAAACAGAACAATCTTTTGGCCTTTTGGAGGAAAGTTCCGGAAGGTTGGAAAGGTTTTGCCAATGAGGATGTTCGATTGGCAGGAAAAATTAAACTACCTGCCGCCAAACGATTTAGTGAAAAGTTCCAATCGATTGAGAACTCTCCCACGGTTTATGGATATGATGTGGCAATAGCGCAATTCAATGGCTTTTTAGGTCAGGGTAAAAATCCAATGAAGGGAGTGCAAAAAGTTCGTTGGAATACTGCAATGGACAAGTTTGAACTGCAGTGGGTAAACGAGGATATCAATATGAACGGAGTTTTGACTTACAGTAAAGGGTCTAACCTTGTGTATGGAAGTGGGCGTGAAAAAGGTTGTAATTATTACTACTATGGTCTGGATTGGGACACAGGGGCCCTTATTTTTCGGAAACATTTAGGCAAGGCATGTAAATGGCTAAAAAATCCATGGGATGATGGGGGGTGCCAACAGATTATTGATGAAAAGGGAAATATTTATTACGCTGGTGGCGCATCTTTGGTAAAGTTGGAAAGGCAATAAAAAACCGCTTCCTAATGGAAGCGGCTATTTCATTTTATGGAGTTTTACAATTACTTTATCATCTCGTAACTACGGGAAATAAAATTGGTGAGCTCTTCTCCTTTTAGCAATCCCTTGGACAATCTAGCCAAATCCAATGATTGGTTAATGAGGCGCTCCCTTTTCTTAGCCGTTTTTGTATTCAGAATTTCACCGACCAGTTCGTGGTTCGTGTTCACAATCAGATTATACATTTCTGGCATGTTCCCCATACCGAACATTCCGCCACCTCCTGTCTGTTGCATCTCTTTCATTCTTCTCATAAATTCCGGCTCGGTAATGATAAAAGGGGAAGAGGTACTGTCCATGGCTTCCATTTGAATGGTATACCCTTTTTCGGAAATTACTTTCTCAAGTTCTTCCTTCAACTTATCTTTTTCCTCATCGGATAACTTTGAGATTGCGGTATCTTCTTTTTTAATGAGATTGTCCGCATGGTCCGCATCAACTCGGGCAAAAGACAATTTTTCCTTGGAGGTCTCCAATTTTTGCATCAAATGGGAAACAATGGGAGAGTCCAACAAAAGAACTTCGTACCCTTTTGCCTTAGCCGCTTCAATATAACTATGCTGTGCTTCTTTATCCGAAGCATATAGCACAACCAATTTTTCATCCTTATCAGTCTGATTGTCCTTGATTGCATTTTCCAATTCCTCAAAGGTGTAGAATTTGCCATCCACGGTAGGATAAAGTGCAAATTTGTCTGC
This sequence comes from Bacteroidota bacterium, assembly GCA_039184805.1. Lineage (GTDB taxonomy): Bacteria > Bacteroidota > Bacteroidia > Flavobacteriales > Flavobacteriaceae > Flagellimonas. Next base: position 22,337 of record JBCDAX010000017.1, read on the forward strand.
TTTTTCAAAGAATTTATCTTCGGAAAGCATTCCATATTCGATAACCACTTTGATGTCGTTCCATTTTTGTTCAAAATCCTCACGATCATTTTTGAAAAGAGACGTCAATTTATCTGCCACTTTTCTAGTGATATATGATGATATTTTCTTTACAGCACCATCTGCCTGTAGATATGAACGGGAAACGTTCAACGGAATATCTGGAGAATCAATGACTCCACGTAGCATGGTTAAAAATTCAGGGACTATGCCTTCAACATTATCAGTTACGAAAACCTGATTTTGATACAATTGAATTCGGTCTTTTTGAATATTAAGGTCATTGGTCAACTTTGGGAAATACAGAATACCTGTCAAATTGAACGGATAATCCACATTCAAATGAATGTTGAACAAAGGTTCTTCAAATTGCATGGGGTATAATTCCCTGTAAAAAGACTTATAATCCTCATCCTTTAAATCATTTGGTTGCTTCGTCCATGCTGGAGTAGGGTTGTTGATAATATCGTCTACTTCCTGGGTAGGAGCGGGGTCTTCTTCTTTAGCTCCTTCCGGCTTGGGTAAAGTCTCAGTCTTGGTACCGAACTTTATTGGAATAGGCATGAACTTATTGTACTTGGTCAACAACTCGCGAATTCTTGCATCTTCTAAGAACTCGGTGGAATCTTCTGCTACATGTAGAATAATTTCAGTTCCTCTCTCTGTTTTATCAGATGGTTCCAAAGTGAATTCTGGAGAACCATCACATGTCCAGTGAACAGCAGGCTCGTCCTTAAAACTCTTGGTGAAGATTTCTACTTTATCCGCGACCATAAACGCAGAATAAAAGCCCAATCCGAAATGACCAATGATACCGGCTTCTTTTTCAGCATCCTTGTATTTATCCAAAAACTCCTCTGCACCGGAAAAAGCTACCTCATTGATATACTTTTTCACTTCATCTTCGGTCATCCCAATTCCTTGGTCAATAATGTGGATACGTTTTTGGTCTTTATCCACTTTTATTTCTATCATTGGATTGCCATATTCCACTTTGGCTTCCCCAATCGAGGTTAAATGCTTTAATTTTAGAGTAGCATCAGTAGCATTAGAAATCAATTCCCTAAGGAAAATCTCGTGGTCGCTATAGAGAAACTTCTTGATGAGTGGAAAAATGTTTTCTACCGAAACATTGATTTTACCAGTTGCCATTGTATATGTGTTTATTTTAAAGTTTTCATTGACAAAAAAAATACCAATCATAACAATGTGACAAACTGACACCTCACTGGATTTAACAGGTATTTTTAAATTTTAACATCATTTTGTTTATTGATTATTTGGAAAAGCTAAACAAAGAGTTATATTTGTAGTGTTATAGAAAATTGCTATGAATTAGTATACTATAACGAGTTTGTTTATTTATTGGTTAGGTTGTTGAGAACGCACTTTCGCCCGGAAGTGCGTTTTCTTTTTCTTAAAACACTATTTAATCTGTTCCAATAATCGTATTTTTGTTTAAACATAAATAAAAGGATATGGCTAATGCAACATCTAATAAACTCAGCGAAGAAAAGATAATAGGTTGGTTTATGGATTCCGTGCTTGAGCATGAAGTAATACCAAAATCTATCTATAAATTTTGTAAGTCTAACAAGATTAAGGAAGAAGACTTTTATAAGTTTTTTGGTTCTTTTGAGGGACTTCAGCAAGCCATTTGGGAACGTTTTTATGGTAGCACCGTTTCGGTAATGCAGAAAAATGAGCAATATGATGCAATGTCCAATGAAGAAAAAATGCTTACTTTTTTCTTTACATTTTTTGAGAATCTCACTCTGAATAGAAGTTATGTTCTTTTTATATTAAAACACCATAAGAACACCCTTGAAAACTTAGGACAGTTGAAAGGCCTTCGGAAAAACATAAAAGAATTTGCCACAGAACTGATAGACGAACGTAACAGCGAAAAGGGTTTGAGAATTCTAAAGCAAAGTCCCCAATTGTTTTCGAAAGGCGCTTGGATACAGTTCTTGTTTTTGCTAAAGTTTTGGATAGACGACACCTCTGCTGATTTTGAAAAAACGGACATTGCCATAGAAAAATCAGTGACAACTATTTTCCAAATTTTTGACAACAACTCACTAGAAAAAATCATTGATTTTGGAAAATTCCTCTATAAAGAAAATTTTGCTTAGCCTATGAAGACATTGGATAGTATTCCTACCAGCAAGATAGAACGTGCTGGAAAGTTAGTGAAGACAGGAGTGAAGATAGGAGGGAACTATGTCAAGTATTATGGTAAAAAGCTAGTAAACCCTGAGGTGGCCAAAGATGAGCTCAATGAAAACAATGCTGAGGATATTTATGACGGGCTTAAAAGTCTAAAAGGAAGTGCCTTGAAAGTAGCTCAAATGTTGAGCATGGAAAAGAATCTTCTCCCCAGAGCCTATGTAGAGAAGTTTTCACTTTCCCAATTCTCGGTCCCGCCCTTGTCAGCGCCGTTGGTGAGAAAAACATTTAAAAAGTACTTGGGTAAATATCCTGAAGAGGTTTTTGACTCTTTTGAAAAGGATTCCATCAATGCGGCGAGTATAGGTCAGGTTCACAAGGCAAAAAAGGATGGTAAGGCTTTGGCAGTTAAAATTCAATATCCAGGTGTTGCCGAAAGTATAAGTAGTGATTTGGCTTTGGTAAAGCCTATAGCTACACGAATGTTCAACCTTAAGGGAAAGGATTCCGAAAAGTATTTTAAAGAGGTAGAAAATAAATTGGTTGAGGAGACTAACTATATTTTGGAGCTAAAACAAAGTGAAGAAATTACACAAGCTTGTTCCATAATCTCAAATATTCAATTTCCTAAATACTACGAAAACCTTTCCAGTGAACGGATACTAACCATGGACTGGATGAAAGGGAAGCACCTTAGTGAGTTTGCCAAAACAGATTTTGATTCTGATTTAGGGAATACCTTGGGTCAGGCGCTTTGGGATTTTTATATGTTTCAAATACACAGGCTGAGAAAAGTCCATGCGGACCCGCATCCAGGGAATTTTCTGATAAGTTCAGACAATACCTTAATCGCCATTGATTTTGGATGTATCAAGGAAATTCCAAACGAATTCTACGAACCTTACTTTGAATTGGCCAAAGAAGAGAACATCAACAACGACTCTATTTTTATGGAGAAGTTGTATGAGCTGGAAATCCTAACCCCAACGGATTCCAAACAAGAGCTTGAGTTCTTTAAACAGCTTTTCAAAGAAATGTTGACACTCTTTACTTCACCTTTTAATAAAGAGGACTTTGACTTTGGTTCAGATGATTTTTGGAACAGGATTGCCGATTTAAGCGAACGATATTCAAAGGACGAACAGATACGAAAAATGAATGGAAATAGGGGCTCCAAGCACTTCTTGTATATGAATCGTACTTTTTTTGGATTATACAATTTACTGCACGACCTAAGAGCCGTGGTAAAAGTGAATAACTTCCAAAAATATCTGCCTTAAGAACTATTTATCTTTACCCAAAGGTTTTTTTGGTAAAATAGGTTTTTCAGATTTTTCTTTTACATATTTTTCAAGCCATTGGTCTTGTTCCCACAGCAAGTGGAGAATACTTTCCTTGGCACGGTATCCATGACTTTCTTTGGGCAACATGACTAACCTAACTGTAGCTCCGAGTCCTTTGAGGGCATTAAAATAACGCTCACTTTGCATGGGATAGGTACCTGAATTATTGTCTGCCTCTCCATGCACCAAGAGTAAAGGGGTCTTCATCTTATCGGCATGCATAAACGGAGACATGGTGTAATATACTTCTGGAGCTTCCCAATAATTTCGTTCTTCACTCTGAAATCCGAAAGGGGTCAAGGTTCTATTATAGGCTCCACTTCTGGCAATTCCCGCTGCGAACAAATCCGAATGGGATAGTAGATTAGCTACCATAAAAGCTCCGTAGCTATGACCCCCAACAGCTACTCTTTCTCTATCTACATAGCCCATTTCGTCTACCGCATCAATAGCGGCTTTTGCATTTGCCACCAACTGACTCCGGAACGTATCATTAGGTTGCTCTTCGCCTTCTCCAATAATTGGGAAAGCCGCATCATCCAATACAACATAACCTTTAGTAACCCAGTAGATGGGAGAACCCCAAAAGGGATAGGTAAATTCATTGGGGTTTTGTGTATTCTGTGAGGCGCTGTTTTTATCCTTGTATTCTCTGGGATAAGCCCATAAAATCATTGGCGCCTTTTCTTTGGCATCCTTGTCATAGCCAACAGGCAAATAGAGGGTGCCATTCAGTTCCAATCCATCATCTCTTTTGTACGTAATTACCTCTTTATGTACATCTTGTAGACTTTTAAATGGGTTTTCAAAACTGGTTAATTGCATTGGACCCTTTCGCTTAATCAAACTCTTATAAAAATAGTTTGGGTATTCGTTGGGAGATTCAATTCTCACCAGTAGCTCGTCTTTTTCCACATTGTAGTCTACCAGATTTTCCTTTTTTCCTTCCAATTTTGAGGTGTACAAACGCGTTTTTTCCAGAGAAGAAAGATTCATTTTATCAACAAAAGGGAACTGTCCTTCTTTGGTAAAGCCATCCCCAAGCAAATAGGCACTATTTCCATCCATCGCTAACACATCAGTACCATATTTACTGCGCTTGGTAACGAAGGAGCCGGGGTCACCATAAACGTCTTGATAATTTCTATCTTCAATGATTTTGGGTTCTTTTGAAGCATTGGAAGGGTCAAAAAGATAACCTTTTAGATTTCTGGTATTCCACCAATAATCATAGGCTACCGCTGTATCGTCATTACCCCATTCAATCTGATAGTATCTGTTCTTTAGTTTAATGAGGCTTGTGCCTTGGTCATTAAAAGGAGCTTCCAACTGAAATACTTCATCACGGTATTCTACTTCATTTTCAGGATCACCTCCATCCAAGGCCTGCACGTAAATCAATGTTGATGGTTTATCCTCGCGCCAAGAGACAGAGCGCATTCCCATACGCACAGCCATAAAACCTTTAGGTAAATCTTCAATTAAGGGAACTTCCAATAAATTGGATACCAAACCGCCATTTGAATCATAAACATTGGTTTTTGATGGAAAACGATAATAGGGCACCAGATACGAGAAGGGTTTTTCCACATTGGTTACCATTACATAATTTCCATCTGGAGAGAAGCTGATATTGCTATACATAGCCGCTTCCTTCCATTTGGTCACGCTTCCATCTAGTCCAACTTTAAATAATTCGGAACGAGCTAGTTGTTCAAAATTGAACTCATCATTTGGGTTTTTCAGTAAATCCTGATAGGTTCTGTTCTGTGCTTTTTTACCATCGTTTGCCGAAATTGTTGGGCCATCTGGAACCGCCTCCGCCACATTGATTAATTCTTGCCTATCTGTGGGCAACATTTTCACCAAAATTGATTTCCCGTCCTTAAACCAATTGATGACATCTCTCATATTGGCATTAACATTGGCCTTGGTCAGTTGAGAAACTTCCGCTTTTGCCAAATCCAATACCCAAACCTCGACCCCATTCGGTGTTGTATTGGTTACCGCAATCATAGACTGGTCAGGAGACCAATTAAAATTGGACAAGCGAGGATTCTCAGGAAGGTTCTTGACCTGAATTACATTATCACTTCCTATTTCTTGTATTTTGATATTGTTGTAGTAGTTGGTTCTACTTCCGATGTTGGTTTTAGGATTGATTCGTAATCCGGCTAAGCGCATTTCCTTTTCTGATAGTTCAGCAATGCTCTTATAATAATCACGGTACAATAAAACCATATACTTGCCATCATCTGAAATTCGCACAGAAGGTGCCAAAGGGGCATCAACAAGCTCTAATATTTCTTTGGATGGTTTTTGGTAGGTAAGCTTTTCTTGGGAAAAGCCCATTATGCTCGTTAAAAATAGCAGCAGTAATATCTTATTTTTCATAAGGGTGAAATTTGATGATGAGTTTTGTAAATGAGTACTTCTAAAAATACAATAAATCCTTCTTTTGGAGTAGCTGTTTTGTGGTTTATTGCGTAGACCATTTTGGACAGAATCATGTTTGAATTAAGGAATTCAAAATTGTTTTTTGGTTTTTTTGCGAATCTGCAAAGATTATTAGTTATTTTACCAAGTAATCAAGGCTATTGAACCAAAATAGTGCTGTAATAAAGGAAGTGAACTATGTACAATTCTAAAATACAAGGACTGGGCTATTATGTTCCAGAGAATGTGGTGACCAATGACGATTTATCCAAATTGATGGACACCAGTGATGATTGGATTCAGGAAAGAACGGGAATAAAGGAAAGAAGGCACGTAGTTAGAGGAACAGATACTACTACCTCAATGGGGGTAAAGGCAGCCAAAGTTGCTATTGAACGAGCCGGAATTGACAAGGATGACATTGATTTTATCATTTTTGCCACTCTAAGTCCTGACTATTATTTTCCTGGACCAGGGGTTTTAGTTCAAAGAGATTTGGGAATTAAAACAGTAGGAGCCCTGGATGTCAGGAATCAGTGTTCTGGATTTGTATACGCCGTTTCTGTGGCCGACCAATATATTAAGAGCGGCATGTATAAAAATGTACTGGTCATAGGGTCGGAATTACACTCACATGGATTGGACATGACCACTAGAGGCAGAGGTGTTTCCGTAATTTTTGGAGATGGAGCAGGAGCCGCAGTTATGACTCGGGAGGAAGATACTTCAAAAGGAGTGCTCTCTTCACACCTTCATTCGGAAGGACAACATGCTGAAGAACTTTCGTTGATTGCACCAGGAATGGGTAAAAGATGGGTAACAGATATTTTGGAAGAAGAGGACCCAGAAGATATCTCCTATTTCCCATATATGAATGGTCAATTTGTCTTTAAAAATGCTGTAGTTCGCTTTAGCGAAGTCATTATGGAAGGGCTACAAAAGAATAATTTAGGTCCAGGGGATATTGATATGTTGATTCCGCATCAAGCAAATCTTCGTATTTCCCAGTTTGTCCAGAAAAAGTTTGGTCTTTCAGATGACCAGGTTTTTAACAATATTATGAGCTATGGTAATACCACGGCGGCTTCCATTCCGATTGCGTTGACCGAAGCATGGGAAGCTGGTAAGGTTAAGGAAGGCGATGTTGTGGTGTTAGCAGCATTCGGAAGTGGGTTTACCTGGGGAAGTGTTATCATTAAGTGGTAAATGGGAAGACAGCTCGAGCAACTTAACCAACCTTTAATTGAATTTATAAAAAAACAACATATCTTTTTTGTGGGTACCGCCATGGAAGACGGTCGAGTGAATATCTCCCCAAAAGGATTGGATTCCCTCAGAGTGATAAACAAGAATCGAGTGATTTGGCTCAATCTTACGGGTAGTGGTAATGAGACTGCAATTCATCTCAAAAACAAAAATAGAATTACACTCATGTTCTGTGCTTTTGAGGGCGATCCTATTATTCTTCGCTTATATGGAACAGCTAGGTCCTACCAAAAAGAAACTGATTTTTGGAAGGAAAATATCCACTCTTTTCCAAATATTCCTGGAGGTAGGCAGTTAATGGATGTTGAAATTGACAAGGTCCAAATTTCATGCGGTATGGGCGTTCCGCTTATGGATTACAAAGAACAAAGACAGTCTTTGGTTGACTGGGCCGAAAATCAAGGCGATGAGGGTCTTGAAAAGTACTGGAAAAAGAAAAACACAACCAGCATTGACGGTTATCCAGATACGTTTGAATAAGATAAAACCCCGTCTGAAACATTTTCAGAACGGGGTTTTTTAGGATAACCTTGAATGACTTACCAACCAACACTCAAACAAGGAATATCCATTTTCTTAAAGAATACCGCCACTTGACTTTTTAGTATTGCTATCTCTTCTCTTACGTTGTTTGGCTCTATTTTTTCCACTTCCGAAACGGTAGGAGAGTCCTACGTAAAGGGTTTGACTTTCCCAATTAAATGCACCATTTTGGACAAAGGGTCGTTGTCCGTCAAACTGAAACAGCATGGTGTTGAAAACGTCGTTGAAATTGGCACTTAAAGTACCTTTGCCTTTTGCAAAACTGTATCGCGCACCAAAGTTCACAAAGTACATCGGTCGCATTTCGAACTGAATATTTTGGTTTTGACCTCGATAGAATCCAAAGAGTTGTAGGGTCAGTTTTTTATTTACAGTAAAGCTATTGTTCATTCGCAGATTCCAGGCAGTATTGTCTACCTCTACGTTTTCAGTAACAATATCATCTTCCGTAGCTGTTGCTATTTCTCCCTCCAATCGTTCCGTGATTCCACGTTGGGTTTGGCTGAACAAGTCAAAACTTCCATTAATGCTCCACCATTTGGTAGGTTTATAATTTGTGGAAATCTCCACCCCGTAGGCAGAGGTGTTATCGAAATTGTCAAAAGTCAGAATGAGTCTGTTGAAATCCAAGCGGTCCACAAAGACAGCTCGATTGATTTCATCTTCAATACTTCTGTAAAAAACACCGGCAGTCAAGCTTCCCTTTTTCAAACGCTTGGTGAAATTGATTTCATAGGAATTGGTAAACTGAGGCACCAAACTGGGATTTCCAAAGGAAGAAATCAAGGGTGTGGCAAATTCTCGGATGGGATTGACCTGTTGTAGGCCTGGACGATCCACTCGCCTACTAAAACTTATCTGTATTTGGTCTTTTTCATTTACATTATAGGTAAGAAATGCAGAAGGATATATCTGGGTGTAATCATCCGTAAACGCCCTTACCTGATTGGTGTCCGCAATCACTTGGACATCTTCCAAACGGGCTCCTACCTGATAAGACCACTTTTTATACCGCTGACTGAAAGTGACATATCCAGAATAGATATCCATACCATACACAAAGTTGGTAGAAGGGGTAGGGACCAAGTCTCCATTAGAGTTGAAAGAAACACCTGTGGAAGAATAATCCACATCAGTTTCAAAAAAACGTGCTTCTGCGCCTACCTCAAATTTAGAAATGGAGTCCAAGGGGTTTACATAGTCCAGATTGATGAAGGTTTGGTCACGCTTCGTATCCACAAAATCCATATAATCTGGAAATACAGTGGCGCCAGTTGTAGCAAAATTAGCGTCTTCGTCATCCTCAAATCGGTTATGGTCAATTTCCAGCTCTATATTGTGACCCTCCTTTGCAAAATCCAACTTATAGTCAAAGTTGTACTGTTGACTTAGGTTGTCATTCGTATTATCAAAGAACTGAATCAAGTCAAGAGATGGATTCAGATTATAAGTGATATCCGTTATACCTATTCCCTCACCATTAAAACGATTTTGATTGGTGAATACAGAGAGGGTATTCTTCTCATTGATATAAAAATCTACTCCTATTTTGTAAAGATGGGATTCGTTGTCGTTGAAGAAATCAAAATCTTGTTGGGAGTTTTCATCCTGCCTAAAAATGAAACCATCATTGAAATAATCCCCGATATTGGTTCCATAGTTCCCGTAGAAATTGAATTTTCCAACCTTATAGTTTAAATCCAGGGAAGCATTGTATTTTGGTCGAATACCCTGAGTATATCCCAAGTTTAGATTTCCGTTAAAGCCCATATTGGCGTTCTTATGCAAAACAATATTGATAATTCCGCTCATCCCTTCAGGATTATACTTTGCAGATGGATTTGTTATCAATTCAATGGATTTAATTGAAGTTGATGGGATTTGTTGTAGCAATTGTGAGACTGGAACGTTGGATAATTTTCCATCTACCATAACCCTCACATTTGAATTTCCGCGTAAGGAAAGCTCCCCAGTTTGTGCATCCACATTTACCGATGGGATATTGTTCATTATGTCGGACGCTGTAGCTCCCGCAGTGGTTAAATCTTTACCAACATTAATGACTTTTCTATCCACACGTTGCTCAATGGTGGTGCGCTCTGCAACTACTTCAACCTCTTCCAATTCTTGGGTGCTTTCCATTAAGATGATGGTTCCCAAATCTATTTTTTTATTTCTCTTGGATATTTCAAGTTTTTGGGTGTAGGTTTCATATCCAATGAACTGAACTTCTAGCACAAAGGAACCTTCTGGGAGTTTTTTGATTTCAAATTTTCCATCTTCTGTGGTAATTCCCCCAGTTAGTGTTTCCGTACCGTCCGATGATTTGATTACTATAGCCGCATAAGCGACAGGTAGTTTTTGAGCATTATCTATAACCGTCCCGGTAATAGAACCAATTTTGGTATCCGTATCATTAGGGAAGGCTAGTATAGAATTGTAAAATGCGCTGCAGAATAACAGCACAAAAAGAAACAGAATTCTTTTCATGAGTTTGTTCGTTTTTTGGATTGATTAATTAATGATTGATGATGTCTAGTAGACGACTAACTCAAAATCATGTTACAAACGAGGGTCCTTTTAACATTTTTTAACAGATCCAGAAGAAAAATAGAGATGTAAGGGAGGAGTTTCTAGTCTGACAAACTCTAAAAAAAGAAACCCCGGCTACCAAAAGAAGAAGGTTCACCAGGGTTTGTTCATTGATAAGCTATACTAAACACTAACCATTAACTATAAAAAATACAGTCTTACCAATGCTTCATTTAATTTTTAAATAGACGAGTTTTTTTTTGAATAGTTACATCTATTGGTTTAGTTTAACATATAAATTAACAAATGAACAAGACGCTTGTTTTTGGCGCTTCTCCAAACCCAGCTCGGTATAGCAATATTGCAATTCGACGATTGGTTGAAAATCAAATTGAAACAGAAGCCTTTGGTCTTAGGTCTGGCGCGGTTTCTGGTGTTAAAATACGGGATGAACTTCAAAGTTTTCAAAATATAGATACGCTAACCCTTTATCTTAACCCAAAAAGGCAACAAGAGTATTATCAACCTATAATAGATATGGCGCCAAGGCGAGTCATTTTTAATCCAGGAACGGAAAACCCGGAATTTCAAAGTCTGCTGAAAGAAAATAATATAGAGGTTGAAGTTGCTTGTACCTTAGTTTTACTGGCTACTGGACAATACTAGATTATTTTTTCCTTATTAGTAAAAGGCCTAAAAAGGTTAATAGACCATTTAAGGGCAAAAGTTCATATCCAATAACATAGCCTCCAAGATATTTTGGGTCCAAACTACCCAAAACAGCTATGATTCCTACTGAAAGAACACAAACAACCCAAACATACTTGTCTTTGATTTGAAACTTGGTAAAAATCCCAAAGGCAAAAAGCCCCAAAAGAGGTCCATAGGTGTATCCAGCTACAATCAATAGACTATCGATAACGTTTCTGCTAAGAATGTATTTAAAGGAAATAATGACTAAGACCAAAAGGATACTCATTCCAATATGTGTTCTTTTTCTAAGCTTTTTTTGTTGAGTTTCATCGTGTTTATCAATGTCCAAAAAATCCACACAAAAGGAAGTGGTCAATGATGTAAGTGCGCTATCCGCACTGCTATAGGCCGCGGCAATAAGACCCAGCATAAAGGTAACGGCCAACGAAATGCCTAACCCACCATTTAAGGCAATTTCCGGAAACAGAAGGTCAGATTTAGCCTCACCGTCCATTAGAGGTATAGAGATTCCATGCTTCCCAGCGTAGATGTACAATAATGCCCCAAGTAACATGAACAAGAAAGTTGCGCCCACCAAAACAAAACTGAAGGAAACCATATTTTTTTGGGCATCTTTCAGGGTTTTGCACGTAAGGTTTTTTTGCATCATATCCTGGTCAAGACCTGTCATACATATGGTCACAAACATGCCACCGACAAACGATTTTACAAAATGATTTCGGTCTAGAAAGCTATCTACAAATAGAAACTGATTGTAGGACTTAAATTCGGATGAAGCCAAGAATTCACCAAAACTCCATTCAAGCTCTTGATTGATAAGAATAATTGAAAGAACGACTGCTAATAGCATAAACAGGGTTTGAAGGGTATCTGTCCAAACTATGGTTTTGATTCCGCCTCTGTTAGTGTATACCCAAATTAACAGTATGGAAAGAACGACGGTTAATTCAAAAGGCACCCCTAAATCATCAAAAACAAACTGCTGCAATACAATGGCCACCAGAAACAGTCGAAAAGAAGCTCCTAAAACTCTGGATATGAAAAAGAAAAAGGCACCGGTTTTATGGCTAACCTTTCCAAAGCGCTCTGATAAATACTCGTATATCGAAGTTAGATTGAGTTTATAATAAATTGGCAAAAGAAGATATGCGACTACAAAATAGCCCACCAAATAGCCCAACACCACTTGCATATAGCTAAACTCTGATGCCTCTACCCACCCAGGAACCGAAATAAAGGTAACCCCAGATAAAGAAGCGCCAACCATTCCGAATGCAACAACATACCATGGAGATTGTCTGCCGGCCTTAAAAAAGTCTGTATTGGAATCGTTTTTACCTGTGAAGTAGGAAATAATCATCAGAACCCCAAAATAAGCACCAATGAGGAGTAAAATTTGTGTTGCAGACATTAGTTTGGTTTGCAATGCAAAATACAAAAGTAAATCGGTAAACCTAAAGTTGTAATTTTGCTACTTTGTGGTTGTATATGGAATTTTCATCAAAACTTTTGGAGAACGCAGTTTATGAAATATCCCAATTGCCAGGGATAGGAAAGCGTACTGCTCTTCGTTTAGCGTTGCACTTGCTAAAGCAACCTGACGAGCGTACGGAAAACCTTTCGCACGCGCTTCTCAAACTGAAGAACGATGTGAATTACTGTAAAAAGTGCAATAATATTTCTGATACTGAAATTTGTGAGATATGTGCCAACCCTAAGCGTGATAAATCATTGGTTTGTGTTGTTGAAGATGTCAGGGATGTGATGGCCATAGAGAATACATCACAATACCAGGGACTGTATCATGTCCTTGGTGGTAAAATATCTCCTATGGAAGGAGTTGGCCCACAGGACCTCAATATCGCCCCCTTAATAAAAAGGGTAGAATCTGGTGAGGTCAAAGAATTGATATTTGCTTTGAGCTCTACCATGGAAGGGGATACCACCAATTTTTATATTTATAAGCAATTGGAACAATTTAATGTGGTTACATCCACGATTGCAAGAGGAATTTCGGTTGGTGACGAGTTGGAATATGCGGATGAAGTCACACTTGGAAGAAGTATCCTTAATAGGGTGCCCTTTGAAAATTCGATAAAAGCAGGTTGATTTAACGACCATTTAATATAAAAAACATAAAAAAAAGTCGATTTCTTTATTATTTTTGCAAAATAGAAATCAGCCTTAGTACGTTTAATAAGTATGTCAAAGTTTGAGTTAAAGTTGCCGCAGATGGGTGAAAGTGTTGCCGAAGCAACATTGACTACCTGGTTAAAGGAAGTAGGAGATACCATTGAAATGGATGAAGCCGTTTTTGAAATTGCTACAGACAAGGTGGATTCTGAAGTGCCCAGCGAGGTTGAAGGGGTATTACTTGAAAAAAAGTTCGATGTTGACGACGTTATTAAAGTGGGTGATGTTGTGGCCGTAATTCAATTGGATGGGGAAGCCCCAGTAATTTCGGAAGCCCCTGTTGCAGAGGAAAATCGAACTATCACCGAAGAAATACCCGCAGAGGCAGTTTTAGAAGCTGAAATCAATCAAATTCAGGAAAGCGTAGCCGTTCCAGCTCCAGATTTCACTAGTTCTGAGCGATTTTATTCTCCTTTAGTAAAGAATATTGCCAAAGAGGAAGGTATCTCAATGGAAGAGCTTGAGGCTATCGTAGGAACCGGAAATGAAGGAAGAGTTACAAAAAATGATATCAAGGCGTACTTGGAAAGTCGTTCCTCAAATGGGGCGGAAACACCGGAAGAAAAGCCAATAATATCCTCAACTGAAATTAAAACTGTTGACGAACCAAAAGTGGCAGAGAAAGTTGAAGTCAAAAAAGAAGCTCCAAAAACTGTTGTTTCAGGGGGAGATGAGGTTATACCATTGACAAGAATGGGAAAACTAATCGCAAAGCACATGGTGGACAGTGTCAATACTTCGGCACATGTTCAAAGTTTTGTAGAGGTGGATGTAACCAATGTGGTGAACTGGAGAAACAAGGTCAAAAAAGAATTTGAGGCACGTGAAGGCGAAAAGCTTACGTTCACCCCCATTTTTATGGAGGCAGTAGCCATGGCGCTCAAAAAATATCCCATGATGAACATTTCTTTGGAAGGAGACAATGTCATCAAGAAGAAAAATATCAATTTAGGTATGGCCGCCGCTCTTCCAGATGGTAACCTTATTGTACCTGTTATCAAGAATGCCGACCAGTTAAACTTGGTTGGTATGGCTAAAATGGTAAATGACTTGGCCAATAGGTCAAGAAATAACCAACTAAAACCCGACGAAATCCAAGATGGCACCTATACCGTGACCAACGTGGGTACTTTTGGAAGCGTTTTTGGAACACCAATCATTAATCAACCCCAAGTGGGTATTTTGGCCTTGGGAGCTATTCGTAAAATACCTTCGGTTATTGAAACAGACCAAGGAGAATATATAGGTATCCGAAGCAAAATGTTCTTGTCCCATAGTTATGATCATAGGGTGGTAAACGGGGCTTTGGGCGGTATGTTCGTAAAAACTGTAGCCGATTATTTGGAAGCTTGGGATATTAACAGAGAAATCTAATAGTAATACTGCTATCAGTTATCCAACTTTCTTAACTTAGAGGCATAAAACCATCATCAATCATGAAGTTCTTTGCCTCTCTAGCTTTTATTTTGGTTTTTTTGTTGAATTCCAAAACGATGGCTCAGGATACATCTGCTTATCAAAAAAAGACATTCGAAAAAAAAGGTAAGCTTATGCCTTACCGAATTTTGCTTCCACAAGATTTTAATCCAAAAACCAAATATCCGTTGATACTGGTTCTACACGGTTCTGGAGAACGTGGTAACGATAATGAGGCACAATTGGTTCATGGTTCCGAACTTTTTTTGCAAGAAGAGATTAGAAATACATATCCAGCCATTGTCGTTTTTCCCCAATGTGCCGCCGAAAGCTCTTGGGCCAAAATCGATGTTACTGGGGATTTCCCAGATAGGGAGTTTATTTTCTATGAAGATGCTGAAGCCACACCAGATATGGTATTGCTCGAGGGTTTGATAAAGCAGCTCAAAAAGGAATACAAAATTACTAAGGATCAAATGTATGTTGGTGGGCTTTCCATGGGAGGTATGGGTACGTTTGAATTAGTCCAAAGAAATCCAAAGATGTTTGCTGCGGCATTTCCTATTTGTGGAGGTGCCAATCCGTTGATAAGTAAGAGACTTAAGAACTTGGATTGGTGGGTATTCCATGGTGATGCGGATAATGTGGTCCCTGAAAAATATTCTGCGAATATGGTCGAAACGATGGGCAATCAAAAAATCAATGTAAAATATACCGTATATAAGGGAGTAGGACATAATAGTTGGGACAATGCCTTCGCGGAACCTGATTTAATCCCTTGGTTATTTTCCAAATCTAAATAATACCCAAATTATGGAACTGAATCTTTCCAAACCTATTTGCTTTTTTGATTTAGAGACCACAGGAACTAATGTGGCCTCGGATAGAATTGTAGAAATCTCCATCCTTAAAATCTTTCCCAATGGAAATAAGGAAAGTAAGACTTGGTTGGTGAACCCTGAGATGCCCATTCCGCCTGAAGTAGTTGAGGTACATGGTATTTCGAATGAAAAAGTAGCGAATGAACCTACCTTCAAGCAACTATCCAAAGAGATTTATAAAATGATAAAGGATAGCGATTTGGCTGGTTTCAATTCGGATAGATTTGATATTCCACTGTTAGCAGAGGAGATGTTGCGGGCCGATGTGGATTTTGATATGAAGAGTATGGTCTCTGTGGATGTTCAGACTATCTTTCATAAAATGGAAAAAAGAACCCTGGGAGCAGCTTATAAATTTTATTGTGATAAAGAATTGACAGACGCGCACAGTGCTGCAGCAGATACCGAGGCAACTTATGAAGTGCTAAAAGCCCAATTGGAAAGGTATCCGGATTTGGAAAACAATGTAAAAAAGCTATCAGAGTTTACTACACGAAAACAGTCTTTGGATTTTGCCGGTTTCATTGGACTGAACAAACGGAAGGAGCCTATTTTCACCTTTGGTAAGCATAAAGGTAAAACTGTGGATGAGGTGCTACAGGCGGAACCCGGTTATTTTGGATGGATATTGAATGCGGACTTCCCATTGTATACAAAAAAAGTATTGACTCAAATCAAACTGAGTAAACTAAATAATAAGCTTTCCTAAACACCAAGCATTAAAATGAAGTTGATTTGTATTGGCAGAAACTATGCTGCCCATATTGACGAGTTGCAAAATGAAAGACCAACCGAGCCTGTGGTTTTTATAAAACCAGATTCATCGGTTCTACCCAAAGAGCAGGATTTTTATATACCGGAATTCTCAAACGATGTGCACTATGAGGTTGAGGTACTGGTCAAAATAAAAAAAGTCGGGAAACACATTTCAAAGCAATTTGCGCACACTTATTATGATGAAATTGGTTTGGGAATTGATTTTACGGCAAGAGATCTTCAGTCCAAGCTTAAGGCTAAGGGGTTGCCCTGGGAAAAAGCCAAGGGTTTTGATGGTGCTGCCGTGATTGGTAAGTGGATGCCTAAAGGTATGTACGAAAACCTTGACAATTTACGGTTTTCCTTGTTAAAAAATGGGGAAAAAGTTCAAAACGGTGATACATCCTTGATGCTGTGGAAGATAGATGAGTTGGTATCATACGTATCTACCTACTTTATGCTCAAAAAAGGGGATATTTTGTTTACGGGCACTCCGGCCGGTGTTGGTAAAGTAAGTCCAAATGATTACCTTTCTGGGACACTTGAAGGTGAAGAAATGTTCGCCATAAACGTAAGATAATGATTTACAGCCTCGATAAGATTAATGAAATGGCAGAAGGCGACCAAGACTTTGTAGTTTCTGTTGTTTCCGTTTTCTTGGATGAAGTACCCACGGATTTGGAAGGATTGGAAAATGCAATTTCCACTGGGGATTACGAAAATGTCTACAAACTGGCCCATAAAATAAAACCCAACGTGGATTTGTTGGGGATGGAACAAACCCGGGCTACCGCACTTGAAATAGAGACTTTGGGAAAGAATGCTGGGAACATGGCAGAGGTGCAGGAGAAATTCCCGCTACTCAAAAAAGATGTTCTACAGGTTATATCAGAGCTCAAGAAAGACTTCAATTTATAAATGCAAGCAGAAATCATAACCATTGGGGACGAGATTCTCATTGGGCAAATTGTGGATTCCAACTCTGCTTTTATCGCAAAGGAGTTCAACAAGATTGGAGTATCGATTTATCAAATTACTTCAGTACAGGATGATAGAGAACATATCCTACAGGCTCTTGCAGACGCTTTAGGCAGGTCCAATGTTGTTATTCTAACGGGAGGACTGGGTCCAACAAAAGATGACATCACCAAGCATACCTTGTGCGAATTCTTTGAAGATGAGCTGGTAAAAAATGAAGATGTACTTAAGCACATTGAAGAGCTGTTTAAAAAGTACATTTCAACACCTATCTCGGACTTGAACCGGGAGCAGGCGTTCGTGCCCTCCAAGGCAAAGGTTCTCCATAATGCTTACGGCACAGCACCAGGAATATGGTTGGAAAAGAAGGATACTGTGTTTGTTTCGTTACCCGGAGTTCCTTTTGAAATGAAACATCTGATTAAGGAACAGGTTTTGCCTAAAGTCATGAAAGCATATGACCGTCCCTATATTATTCACAAAACCTTATTGACCTATGGTTTGGGAGAAAGTGCCATTGCAGAACGAATAGAGGATTGGGAGGACAATCTTCCTCAGCATATCAAATTGGCATATTTGCCCAATTTAGGGAGAGTTCGTCTCCGTTTGACGGCTAAAGGTACCGATAGGGAACAGTTGGTAAATGAAATTGAAGAACAGGTAAAGCAGATTCATCTGCTGATACAGGACATATTTTATGGAATAGAGGACGATGGGTCCATTGAAAAGCAGGTCGCGGATTTAATGACAAATAAAGGAATGACTCTGGCCACCGCGGAAAGTTTCACGGGGGGTAAGATTGCAGAAGAGCTGACTTCCATGCCTGGAGCATCAGCCTATTTTAAAGGTACAGTGGTTAGTTATGCCACAGAAACTAAAATCAAATTACTGGGGGTGCCAAAAGGGCTTGTAGAAAAGCACTCTGTGGTCAGCGAGGAGGTCGTAATTGAGATGGCCAGAAATGCGAAAAGCATGTTGGATGCCGATTTTGCCGTGGCTACTACTGGAAATGCTGGACCAAGTAAGGGAGATTCTGACGAAGATATTGGAACAGTATTTATTGCCATCAGTACTCCAGAACGTACATTTGCGGAAAAATTTATGATGGGAAATCATAGGGAGCGTATCGTGAAAAAGTCTGTAAATAAGGCGTTTGAACTGCTTTGGAAGGAAATTTTAAAATTCTGAAAAAGAAGTTTGTCCGTCCCACTAAAATGCTATAAATTTGCAGCCTCAATAAAATCACTCAAAAGTTTAGGGAGATGTCTAAAGTTTGTGAAGTAACAGGAAAAAAGGTGATGTTCGGAAACAATGTTTCCTTTTCCATCAATAAAACCAAAAGAAGATTTGATGTAAATATTTCCAAAAAGAAGTTTTACATCCCTGAAGAAGACCGTTGGGTTACCCTAAACGTATCTTCTAGAGGTTTGAAGATTATCAATAAAAAAGGAATTTCAGCTGTTCTTAAGGAAATCAATTCCAACACAAGTAATACCTAGAAAAAATGGCAAAGAAAGGAAACAGAATTCAAGTTATTTTGGAATGCACTGAGCACAAGAACTCAGGTATGCCAGGTACATCTCGATATATCACCACAAAGAATAAAAAGAACACGCCAGACAGGATGGAAATCAAAAAATTCAATCCTATTCTAAAGCGTATGACCATTCATAAAGAAATCAAATAATTTAAGCCATGGCAAAGAAAACAGTAGCAACACTACAATCATCATCCAAAAGATTGACCAAGGCCATAAAAATGGTGAAGTCTCCGAAAACTGGAGCTTATACTTTCGTTGAGTCTGTTATGGCACCAGAAATGGTAAATGATTGGTTGAACAAGAAATAGTTTAACACATCCTTGTACGAAAACAAAAGCTACCCTCGGGTGGCTTTTTTTATGGAATTTACTTTAAAAATATCAAAATCTGAAAGTATTAGTTTTAACAAAACTCCTCTTACTTTCCTATATTTGAGACTTGTAGTGGAATAGAATATGAGTTTGTTTAAGAATATCTTCTCAAAAGATAAAAAGGACACTTTGGATAAAGGTTTGGAGAAATCCAAAACCAGCTTTTTTGGTAAGTTGAGCAAGGCGGTTGCAGGCAAGTCCAAAGTAGATGATGAGGTATTGGATAATCTGGAAGAAGTTTTGGTCACTTCGGATGTAGGAGTGGATACTACTTTAAAAATTATTGAACGTATTGAGGAACGTGTCGCTCGTGATAAATATATGGGTACTGAAGAGCTCAATACCATACTCCGCGAAGAAATTGCAGGGCTACTTTCCGAAACGCACGTAGGAGAAGAAACCCAATTTGCAATCCCCGCAAATAAAAAACCGTATGTCATAATGGTGGTTGGCGTTAATGGCGTTGGAAAAACAACTACAATAGGGAAGCTGGCGCATCAATTCAAAAATCAAAGACTAAAGGTGGTTTTGGGAGCTGGAGATACGTTCAGAGCAGCGGCAATTGACCAACTTCAGGTGTGGGCCGATAGGGTGGATGTACCTATTGTAAAACAAAAAATGGGAAGTGACCCAGCATCTGTTGCTTTTGATACCTTAAATGCTGCTGTTTCCGAAAATGCGGATGTTGTTTTAGTAGATACAGCTGGACGTCTCCATAATAAGGTTAACCTTATGAATGAGTTATCCAAGGTAAAGCGCGTTATGCAAAAGGTTGTGCCTGATGCTCCCCATGATGTGCTTTTGGTGTTGGATGGTTCTACAGGACAAAATGCGTTTGAACAGGCTAAGCAATTCACCAAAGCCACTGAGGTTACCAGCTTGGCTGTGACCAAATTGGATGGAACCGCTAAAGGTGGTGTCGTTATTGGAATTTCTGACCAATTTCAAATTCCCGTCAAATACATTGGGGTTGGAGAAGGTATAGAGGACCTTCAAGTATTTAACAAATACGAGTTTGTAGACTCGTTTTTTACGATGTAGTACTATGCAAAAGTTGATAGTATTAATTCAGAGAAAGAATCATAGCATTGGGCAATTAATTGTAAGAGGGTGATTTTGTCCAAATGAACCAAAAGAATAGTAAACTATGGAATACCTTTTTAAAAAGTCAGTGAAACGTTTCATTTTTTCTTTTATGGCTCTTTTGGCTTTGGCATCTTGTAAACAAGAACCAAAACCAACAGAAACTGCAGAGAAAGTTGTTTTATGGGAGCCTTACAATGATTCCCTTGAAGTAGCCGCAAATGCGGAACACGAAGTGGAACGTATGCGCTACAAACTCATTCAATCCAAAGTATGGGATAAAAACGAAACCTTTTTACCCATGCACGATGAGGTTTCCAAAATGGATAGTACAACGTATTCAAGTTTACGACCCCTAATATTGGAGCAAAGTATTCCCACCATTCAAGAACATATTTCAAATGGAAAGTTGACTTATGAGCAATTAGTGCTTTTCTATCTGCATCGAATTTATATGTACGAATTGGATAATGGTACCACCTTAAATACAGTAATTGCTATTAATCCGAATGTTCTGGAAGAAGCTCGGGCATTGGATGCAAACGCTGAAGGACATCACCCCATTTACGGTATGCCCATTCTTTTAAAAGATAACATAGGGACTGATGAAATGAATACAACAGCAGGTGCTATAGCACTCAAAGATAATGCTGCTAACGATGCCTTTATAGTTGACCGACTAAAAGAAAACGGTGCTTTGATACTGGGGAAAGTCAATTTAAGTGAATGGGCCTATTTTCTGTGTGGTGGATGTCCAGTGGGATATAGTGCCTTATGGGGGCAAACTTTAAACCCTTATGGTCGTAAGATGTTCGAATCGGGAGGCTCTAGTTCTGGGAGTGGTACTTCTGTTGCT
The DNA here is from genome assembly GCA_039184805.1 of Bacteroidota bacterium. Lineage (GTDB taxonomy): Bacteria > Bacteroidota > Bacteroidia > Flavobacteriales > Flavobacteriaceae > Flagellimonas. The sequence continues at coordinate 43,453 of JBCDAX010000017.1, forward strand.
GCCAACTATGCTATTGCTGCTGTGGGCACGGAGACTTCAGGTTCAATTTTATCGCCATCAAGCCAAAATTCGGTGGTTGGATTGAAACCCACTATTGGACTTTTGAGTAGATCTGGAATAGTGCCCATCTCAAGTACTTTGGATACTCCTGGACCGATGACTAAAAATGTAATTGATAATGCCATTCTTTTGGATGCCATGATGGGTTATGATAAACTGGATGACGCTTCGGTGTTGACCGGTTGGGAAAAGGGTTGGTATCAAACGGAGGAAGCCCCATCTTTGAAAGGAAAACGTTTTGGTGCATTTAAGAATTTGATGGAAGCAGATTCTATCTATAAGATGACGGTAGAAAAAATGAAGGGAGCAGGGGCAACTATTGTTGAGTTTGACCCACCTCAAGTTGAAATGGATGGTTTTGTAAGTATCCTCAATATCGACATGAAAAATGATTTGCCAAGTTATATACAAAATAATGTAAATGATAGCCAAGCGGTTTCTGTTAGTGATGTGGCGGATGTGGTTGCTTTTAATAATCAAGATACTCTGGTTAGAATCCCTTACGGACAGGTAAGACTGGACGGTATCCTAGCGGATTCTACAACAGCCGAAGGCCTTGTTGAAATTAAAAAGACATTACAGGCCAATGGTAGAAAGTACTTCAATGAGGCCCTAGATGCCCATCAATTGGATGCAATTTTGTCTATCAATAATTACCATGCTGGTTTTGCGGCAGTAGCCAAGTATCCTGCTTTGACCGTACCTATGGGGTACAAAACATCCGGAGAACCCATAAGCTTGACATTTATTGCCAAACAGTTCCAAGAAGCGAAGCTCTATGATTTAGGAATGGCCTATGAAAGTGTAATTAAAGTTAGGAAAACCCCTGAAGGATATACGCAGTAACTTAGTTCATGTAGTCATTTAGATACTGCCAAAGCTCATTATCAAAACTGGATGGACCCAAAAGAGCTTCTCCAGCATCTTCTCCCATACGAACGATGACGAGTTCCAAACTTGGGACAACATAGAGTTTTTGGTCGTCTCTACCCAAACCAGCAAAAGTATCCGCTGGAGCATTGGGAATTAACTCACCTGAAAACTCAGTCTGAAGTGCAGGAGCACGATAGCTATCCTTTCCATTTAACCACCATAAATAGCCATAAGACTTGTTTAGATTTTGTGAGGTATTAATCATGGCTGTTTTGAAATTGGCATCACCCAAGATAACCTCGCTATCCCAGACACCGTTGTTTAAGTTTAGAATCCCGAAACGAGCCATACTTCTAGCTGTACTGAAGTATACATTGTTCAGATTATTGGTAGAGAGCCAAAAACCATCCATTCCAATTTTGTCTCTGAGCTTTTCGTTAAAATATGTGGACCATTCCACTTCAGTGGCATTAGAAACCACACTTTGTAGTAGGGTGTAGGGTCCATTGTGATAGGCCCATCGTGTTCCAGCATCAGCAACAAAGGTCAGACAGTTGGGGGTTACACAATCAAATTGAAGGGCATTCATCCCACTGGTCATGGTCAGTTGATGCCACACGGTAATCATATTCTCCTTTTCCAAAGGAGTCGAAGTCCATCCTTCACCTAAATAGTCGGAAGATTTGTTTTCAATATTTAAAAACCCTTCTTCTTGGGAAATACCGACCGTAAAAGCAGTCAATGTTTTTCCTGCGGATGCCCAATACCAACTCGTGTTTTGAGTGTGTTCATCAAAATACCATTCCACAACAATTCTACCCCCTTTGGTTATTATAAACGCCTTGGTGTTTTTTTCGTCCAGAAAATCTCGTAAATCCTGTTCATTTTCCATATTCCATCCCAACTGTTCAGCAGAAACAGTTGCCCAATCAACAGATTGTGATGGAGGAAAATAAAGGTTGGTTAAATCTGGAAGTTCATTAATGGGAGTATCGGAATCGCTTGAGTCCGATGAACAGGAAATTCCCAGTAGACAAATGAAAATCAAGATAAATTGGGTAGATTTCATGGTATTGCGTTTTACTTTGGACGGAGAGACCTTTAAAAAGTTTAACGCATCAAATTGAAAATTATGCAAGCAAATCGATGTATTGCCCATCCATATCGTATTTTTGCACACCATTTGAAACCGCATGCGAACAAAATCACTTAAAAAAAACAAAATCAATGTAGTAACCTTAGGGTGTAGCAAAAATGTATACGATTCCGAGGTGCTTATGGGACAACTTCGCGCCAATCAGAAAGAAGTGGTCCATGAAGAGGAGGGAAATGTGGTGGTCATCAATACTTGCGGATTTATCGCCAATGCCAAGGAAGAAAGCATAAATACCATTCTTGACTATGTTAATCGCAAGGAGCAAGGTGAAGTAGATAAGGTTTTTGTTACCGGATGTTTGAGCGAACGTTACAAACCGGATTTGGAAAAAGAAATTCCCAACGTGGATGAATATTTCGGGACTAGTGATTTACCGAATCTATTAAAAGCACTAGGAGCAGATTATAAACACGAGCTCATCGGAGAGCGTTTGACCACGACACCTAAAAACTACGCTTACCTTAAAATTGCTGAAGGTTGCGACCGGCCCTGTTCGTTTTGTGCCATCCCGTTAATGCGAGGTAAGCATAAAAGTAAACCTATCGAAGAACTGGTCACCGAAGCCCAAAAGTTGGCGGCGGATGGGGTTAAAGAACTTATCCTGATTGCACAAGACCTTACCTATTACGGCTTGGATTTGTACAAAAAACGTAATCTGGCAGAACTTCTTCAAGAACTTGCAAAAGTTGATGGAATTGAGTGGATTCGTTTGCACTACGCATTTCCAACAGGATTTCCTATGGATGTGTTGGAGGTGATGAAACAAGAACCGAAAATCTGTAATTACATCGATATTCCTCTTCAACATATTGCAGACCCTATTTTGAAAAGCATGCGTAGGGGAACTACTAAAGCAAAAACCACAAAACTATTAACCGATTTTAGGTCAGCCGTTCCAGAGATGGCCATCCGAACGACCCTAATCGTTGGATATCCTGGCGAAACCCAAGAGGATTTTGAGACCCTAAAGCAATGGGTACAGGAGATGCGTTTTGAACGATTGGGGTGTTTTACCTATAGTCACGAAGAAAATACCCATGCTTTTAGTTTGGAAGATAATATCCCTGAAGAAGTAAAACAGGAACGGGCCAACGAAATTATGGAAGTCCAATCCCAAATTTCCTGGGAATTGAATCAGGAAAAAATCGGCAAAACGTTTCGATGTATCATTGATAGAAAAGAGGGCAACCATTTTGTGGGCAGAACTGAATATGATTCTCCAGATGTGGACAATGAAGTTCTCATCGACGCCACAACGCATTATGTGAAAATAGGTGAATTCGTATCTATCCGCATAACAGATGCTTCGGATTTTGACCTTTATGGAGAACCTCTATTATAGAGGAGCAGCCGATATTAACTCCTCAACGGTGGGATGGTCGTTTCCGCCAGCAGGTTCAATAGTGATGTTTAAAGACTCCGCTTTTTCAATATACTTTAAGGGTATTAGCTCCTGTTTTGGTGCCAAAGTCCCCATGTTTATCATTTCTCCATCCACATCACTCCACATTTGATACGTATGGGAATCAGGAAGGACAGGTAATCCTTGGGAATTGACTATCACTATTTTGCGATTATGGTCAACGTAGGCAACCAATTTAGCATCAGGAGATTTTTGATTACCATATAAAACCAAGGGAATCACATTAGGTCCGTTGATTTGATTTAACTGTGTTGAAGTAAGGGTATACTCTTTTTCGAGGACATCCACACGCTCTTTAAGAAGGATTGTCTGTTGTTCCAATGTGTTGAAATTTTGCTCCGCTTTTTGCCATTGGGTATACATCCAAAAGCTAGTAAGACCAAAAAGCAAGGCAAAACTTGCTGCAACCCACAAAGGATAACGGTTCGAACTTTTTAGGGCCATATTTTCAATACTATCCATCAAACGGTTCTTGACCCTGCCAGGGGGGTCGATGGCTTGTTCAAAGGCCATCTTTTCAAAGTCAGCCTCTAATTGTTCAAAATGTTCCTTCAAACTTGCATCCGCATCCAGTGCATTTTCCACCATCAGTTGTTCATCAGTAGATAACTCTCCTGCGAGATACTGCTCCAATAGACCTTCTTCCAATATCCTTTTCTTTTCCATCACGCTATTGTTTCTAAAATGAACGAAAGCCAAACCAATTCATTGGCATAGGTTTTTCGTAACTGTTTTAAAGCCTGTCTAATGTAGGATTTAAAGGTTCCCAGTGGCACACCCATTTCTTCATGTGCTTCTTTATGGGTATAACCTTGATAGTAGACTAGGGCAATCGCTTTTTGATGATGTGGTTCTAATTTTTCAACAGAACCTTTTAGTAAGGTATACTCTTTCTGATTTTCCTCCTCAACTTTTGTTTCATATACACCCAAATCATCGTTTTGGATGAGGTTCTTTTTGTTTCTAAGAGAATTTAGTGTTGTATTTCTTGCAATTCGATAGGCCCAGGTATAAAATCGACCTTTGGACGCATTGTATTGGGAAATGCTCTTCCAAATTTTGACGAATGTTTCTTGTAGTAGGTCCTGTGCCTCATCTTCGTTTTGACACATGCGTAAAATAACACCATACAAAGCGCCGGAGTACTTGTCATATAATTGATACAAAGCACTATTGTCACCTTCTTCCAAACGATTGATGAGTTGTATGTCGGCAAAGTCAGCTCCCATAGGGTTTGTTAAAGATATGATAAAAAAGCGCTGACTTCATCCATTTGAAAGATGTGCGTGTAAATAGAACAGAAAGCGCGCCAAAAAAAATTAGTAACAGTAAAATCAATTTAAAATGAAAAAAGCAATTTTTATTATTTCGACGTTAGCACTATTTCTGTTTGTACAACAAACTACTGCCCAAAAATCAAAAGATATTGTAGATGTAGCGGCTTCAGTGGAGGACTTCTCTACCTTAGTAACTGCTGTAAAAGCTGCTGATTTAGTTGGAGCTCTTAAGGGAGAAGGCCCTTTTACGGTCTTCGCACCTCTAAACTCTGGATTCGCTAAAATAGATTCAAAAACATTGAACTCATTATTGGAGCCAGCTAACAAGGAAAAGCTATCTGCTATTTTGACCTATCATGTGGTTTCTGGAAGTCTTATGGCCACCGATGTTGTAAATGCCTTGAAAAAAGGAAAAGGAAAGGTTGAATTGACCACTTTGAATGGAGGGAAACTAACTGCTATGAATAGAAACGGTGGTATCTATTTGAAAGATGCCAATGGGAATTACAGCAAGATAGCCAAAACAGACGTAGTTGCATCAAATGGTGTGATTCATGTAATTGAGGATGTTGTGATGCCTAACTAAATGTTTTTTGTTTTGATGTAAAGCACCGCCTTCGCGGTGCTTTTTTTATATGTTGACAAACTCAAAGCCCGCCAAGGGAATGTTGGTAAGGTCCATCTCCGTTTCGTTTAGAAGTATTCCATGCTCAGCATACGCTTTAAGATTAGTTAGCCAAAAGGTCCAGCCATTACTGCACCCATAGTGTACATTCAGTTTACTTTCATCATCTGTTGGAATATTATACTGTCTAAGGGTTACTAAAACCCCTCTCTCTCGGGTTTCAAGGGTTACGGATACTACATTACCTTCAAAAGTAATAACAAGTTTGTTCGTTCCATTTGCTTCCAAAACCTCTCCCTTGGCTTGAATATCCCAATTGTGCCATTCCCAAACATATACATCTCCGTTTTGAATCTTCTCAGTGCGTTTTCGTTTACTTCCGTCTGTTGATTGGTATTCCGCGTTTCTAAGAAACCATGAGGATATTCCCTGGGAAGTAGCCCAGTATTCATACAGCTTCTCCAAAGGAGCTTTTACATATATCTTTTTGGTGAATTCGTCAAAGGCTAGTTTTTTCATTTTTTTCTATTTAACTCAATGTCGTAGAGTTCTCTTCCCAATTGTGCTAAAAAAGGAATCCCAATCTCATCATATTCATAGGCATCATCATTGAAAATACCATCTTTGTTGACCAAGATGGTTGCGGTCACCATAAACTCTATATCATTTTTAACATCATATATGTATGCGCAATCTGTCAGTGTACCATAGGCATAACCTACCTTATTATAAATTTTGATGTAATTGGGCATAGGTTGGGTGTTGTCCCCAAACATCAAAAACTTTACGTAACTATCATAATACTCTTCCTTGTCATAACCGAGTTTTCTAGGTAAGGTATGCATGGCTTCCTGTATGGTTTTTAACTGGGATTCACTCAAGTTGAAGCGTTCTTCAGGTAGAAATGATTCTGGAAAAATTATGCGTTTCAAAACATTATGTTGAGTTGAAACCGGATAGTAATTTTTTAGGGAGAAATCAAACGGCTCTTTATAAAGTGAATCGGATGCATAATAGCCTTTTCCTTTTTGAGTTCCGTCCAACGCTAGTGAAACAGCAGCACTATTAATAATAGGCTCGCTTGTTGCAGTTGTGGAATCATTTAAATAGATGACTAAAGGTTTTGTCATCAATTCATCTGCATTTGAGGTGGACAGACGATGGGCGACCCGAATGTTCCCAACGCCTCTCTTCATAATTCTTTCGTTCAGATTGTCTTGCCCTAGAAATTCTATAAGTCTGTTGTTTGCAGCATTGTCGGAAACTGCAAAAATTTCAGAAATGGCCCTAGCAAAGGTGGTTTCAACCGAATCCCCCTCAATATAAAACCGAGTGTTAATATCTAAAGAATCGATTTCATTAATCTTTTCGAATGCAGCAATCGCCGCTGGGAATTTAACAGTGCTTGCGGGGTAGAAATATCGATTTTCATCAACTTGGAAATCAAAATCGGTAAAAACAATTTCCTTTCCTTTCCAATCAATTTGGGTATACCTAATTTGAACCTCATACTGGTCCAAACTGTCCATTACCATCTTTATTTTATGATTTTCAGACGATAGCGCCTTTTCCAAAGGATTTTTGTCCTTGGACTCATTACAGGAGATTAGTAGAAGTAGAAGACAAAAGACGGTTAGGTTTTTGTTTAGCATGGTTAATATAAATCAGTGGTCTCCGTCGTAAATTTCCCCTCGATTGGGCCTCAACATGTCCCGAATCTCCTTCATTTCAAACTCAGCAACCACCATGTAGGCAATGCTGTGCATATCAGAAAAATGTTGGAAGCCCGTAATATCATATTTCAATTCTTCCAAGACAATAAATTCAGCTAGATGTTTTTGATAGTGCTCTGCCGTTCTTTCTGCTGCGGGTCCTTTAAAATCCCAAATCAGCTTTATTTTTTTATCCAAAATATTTTGCATGGTTATCCGTCTAATAGGGATTTGCCTTCTTCGGCAAACGCCTTAAAATCTTCAAGGTACTTCATAGTTTGTTTTTTGAACATTCCAGGCATAAGAAAACCCATAAGTTTCAAGCCAAGACCAGAAAACTGAAATTCATTTTCAGATACCCATTTGGTTTTTCCATCCTCCTCAACAAATGAGTTTTTCTGTATGTTCTTCACTCCATTGGTCTCATACATAGCATGCATGGAATCTGGTAGTTTGTTGGCGATAATAGTTTCGACCATTTCAAGGTCTCTTTTTCCCATTTTATAGCTCAAACGCATTTGACTGCCATCTTTTCCAGGATTCTGGGAGAGTAGTTCATATGAAACAAGACCCTTTTGCCAATGTTTCATGTTTTCAGGGTTGTCCAGCTTCTCGACAAAGTCTTTACGTGGAATATCTACGGTTATTTCAGAAATGTATTTCATTAGGTTGGCTTTACACGAATGTACTAAAATCTTGGAATTGAATATGCTGCGAATTCTGTTAATCAAAATACAACCCATTTGTGCAGAAAGGTGTAATTCTTATTTTTGCCCAATGCTTTGCCTCCAAAGAAATAAGAACTATCTGCTATGCCTTTTGGCAATGGCATTTTTAGCTTCATGTGATGGTTTGTTCAAAAAAGATGAAGAAAAAGAACCTATAGCCCGAGTTGGAGACGTTTTCCTGTATAGAGAGGATATTGCAACTTTATTGGACGATTCTATATCTGAGCAAGACAGTGCCGTTTTTGTTTCCAACTATATCAATAATTGGGCCTCCAAGCAGTTGCTGCTTTCCAAGTCAAAATTAAATCTGCCTGAAGAGAAGTTATCGGAGTTCGACAGATTGGTAGACGATTACAAGTCGGATTTGTATACTAGGGCTTATGTTGAGGCGCTGGTATTTAATGCACAGGATACATCAATTTCCAGAAGCCAACTAAGAAGTTATTACGAAAGGGAGAAAGAGAACTTTCGTTTAAGTGAAAAACTGATTCAGCTTCGATTTGTGGAAATCCCCACACAATTTTTGGATAAAGAGGGGGTCAAGCAGCGAATGGACAATTGGACGCCTGAGGATAAGGAATATTTGGACTCCATTGCGGTACAATTCAACAAAATACACTTTAATGATTCGGTTTGGGTCAGTGCTTCCAGGGTTATGGAGGAAATTCCACCAATGACCTATCTCAATGAGGATGACTACTTAAAAAAATCACAATTTTTTGAATTGCAAGATTCCTTAGAGGTATATTTGGGAAAGGTCATGGGTGTTTTGGAAATCAATGATGTAGCACCTTTTGAATATATCCTTCCTGAAATACGCCAGTTAATCATTAATCGGAGAAGATTGGATTATGTGAAAAAACTGAAAACAGAAATCATTGACGAAGCTATCCAGAAAAATGAATTTGAGATTTATGAAAAGAAATAACGCGTTTTTGTTGTGCCTACTCTTTAGTGCAACAACAGTAATGGTCGCACAGGACCAAGATGTGGCTGTAGCTACCGGAGTTGATTCGGTAACGCCACCCACCAAAAGAGTAAAACTCGATGGTATCTCGGCTGTAATTGGAGATTACGTAATTCTAGAATCAGATATTGAGAAAACCCTTATTGACTTAAAAAGTCAAGGGGCTTCTACCCAGGATATTACACGTTGCAGTCTTCTTGGCAAGTTAATGGAAGATAGATTGTATGCGCATCAGGCCGTACAGGATAGTTTGTTGGTTTCAGACGATCAAGTAAATGCCCAAAGTGATAGACAAATTCAGCAGTTGGTAGCCCAGGTAGGTTCTATGGAAAAAGTATTGAAATTCTATAAGAAACCAGACATTGAAAGTTTCAGAAAAGAACTTTTCGAAATCAATAAACTACGAATGCTTTCTGAAAAAATGCAAGGTAAAATTGTAGAAGGTGTAGAAGTTACTCCAGAAGAAGTACGCCAGTTCTTTAATAGAATCCCAGAAGAAGAGAGACCTACATTCGGAGCAGAATTGGAGATTGCCCAAATCGTAAAGCAACCCGTAGCACCTGAAGAGGAAAAGCAAAAGGTAATCAATAGACTGAAAACGATAAAGCAAGATGTTGAGGAGAACGATGCAAGTTTTAATGTAAAGGCCATTTTATACTCCCAAGACCCAGGATCTAAATCTAAGGGTGGTTTTTATAGCATGACTAGAGAAACTCCATTTGTAAAAGAATTTAAGGATGTTGCCTTTAGCCTGCAGGAAGGAGAGATTTCCGAACCTTTCGAAACAACTTTTGGATATCATATCATTTACATTGAAAAAATCAGAGGACAAGAATTGGATTTACGCCACATCCTGTTGATTCCTGAAATTCCCCAGAGCGCCATAGAAGCTGCTGTCAAAGAATTGGATAGCATTAGGCAACAGATTTTGGATGGAAAATACACTTTCGCAGAAGCTGCTTTGAATTTTTCGGACGAAAAGGAAACTAAATATGATGGTGGTTTATTGCGAAATCCAATTAACTTCGATTCCAAGTTTGAACTGACCAAGATGGACCCAACCTTATATAATCAGGTCAGAAATTTGAAGGACAATGAAATTTGCAAACCGCTAAGACAAGACGATCAAAGAGGAGGGGCGCCCAAGTTTAAAATCATGCAGATTACCAATCGATACGATGAACATGAAGCGGACTTTGCAAAAGACTATTTAAAGATTCAGGAACTGGCATTACGGGAAAAACAATTCAAGTCCATAAAAGAATGGATGGACGAGCATATTGATGATACCTACATTCATGTCGATGAAGACAGTAGGGGTTGCACTTTTGCAAACAATTGGGTAAAGGAATAAATACATGTCAGACGTTACTGCGGTTGAAAACCTCGTAAAAAAACATCAAGACCTTAAAGCTGAAATTGCCAAAGTAATTGTTGGTCAAGAAAAAGTAATCGAACAGATTCTTCTTTCGATTTATACGGGAGGACACTCCCTTTTAATCGGGGTTCCCGGGTTGGCAAAAACCTTAATGGTGAACACGATTGCCAAGACTTTGGGACTAGATTTCAAACGGATTCAATTTACTCCGGATTTGATGCCCAGCGATATTTTGGGTAGTGAAGTATTGGACCAAAACCGTAATTTTAAGTTTGTAAAAGGCCCAATTTTCGCCAACATCATCCTTGCAGACGAAATAAATAGGACGCCGCCAAAAACCCAAGCGGCCCTGTTGGAAGCAATGCAGGAAAGGGCGGTAACCATTGCTGGACATCAATTCAAATTGGATTTGCCTTATTTCGTTTTGGCCACACAAAACCCGATTGAACAAGAGGGTACATACCCACTTCCAGAAGCACAATTGGACCGTTTCATGTTTGCCATAGAATTAAAGTACCCATCCGTTGAAGAGGAAATACAAGTGGTTAAATCCACCACAAATGATGAAGAAGTTCAAGTTAACACACTTTTCAACGCAGAAGAAATCATTGCGATTCAACATTTGGTGCGAAGAATTCCAGTTCCAGATAATGTAATTGACTATGCGGTTCGCCTAGTAAATAAAACCAGGCCCGGCATCAATGGAGCAACAGATTTTGTGAACAACTTTATTGATTGGGGAGCGGGACCAAGGGCTTCTCAGAATCTTGTCTTAGGAGCAAAAGCCCACGCTGCCATTAATGGAAAGTTCTCTCCAGATATGGAAGACATTAGGGCAGTAGCTACAGGAATATTAAGACACCGTATCCTTAAAAACTACAAAGCCGAGGCTGAGGGTATTTCTGAAGAAGATATCGTTGCAGAACTTTTAAAATAGAATGATTTCAAATTGTATTTGGAACCATCTGCCGCAGAAAAAACCTGTTTGTTTTCTTATTTTTGCAGAAACGCGAAAATCGTTGGAAAATTAAATCGAGAATATACAGTTATATTACCACGTCGGTGATGCATCTGACGCCTAATTTTACCAGTTTTGTAAGCTTGGGACTCCAATATCAACTGATTACTTGATTTTATTGAACGAAAAATTTAAAACCCTCTTCCCTTATGAATATGTATGCGGATTACATCAAGGAGATTGAAGAAAGAAAAAAACAGGGGCTGCACCCCAAACCAATTGATGGCGGTGAGTTGTTGAGTGAAATAATTGCTCAAATCAAGGATTTAAGGAATGAGCATCGACAAGATTCCCTCAAGTTTTTCATTTATAATACACTGCCTGGAACTACAAGTGCAGCAGAGGTAAAGGCTACATTTCTAAAGGAAATTATTCTTGGAGAATCCGTAGTTGAAGAGATATCTTCTGATTTTGCCTTTGAGCAATTATCGCATATGAAAGGAGGACCTTCTGTACGAGTTTTGTTGGACTTGGCTCTTGGGGAAGATGCAGATATTGCCAACAAAGCAGCCACAGTTCTTAAGACACAGGTCTTCTTATATGAGGCCGATACAGAGCGTTTGGAAAAGGCCTATAAAAGTGGTAGTGTAATTGCTAAGGAAATTATTGAAAGCTATGCACAAGCTGAGTTTTTTACCAAACTACCTGATGTTGATGAGGAAATTGAAGTAGTGACTTTTATAGCCGGTGTTGGTGATATTTCAACAGACTTACTCTCTCCTGGTGCAGATGCACATTCCAGATCGGATAGGGAACTTCATGGTCAGTGCATGTTTGAACACAATAAGGATATGCAAAATGAATTACTCGCACTGCAAAAACAACATCCAGATAAAAGGGTTATGCTGATTGCAGAAAAGGGAACTATGGGAGTGGGTTCTTCAAGGATGTCTGGAGTTAATAATGTGGCACTTTGGACGGGTATACCTTCTAGTCCCTACGTGCCATTCATCAACATTGCTCCCGTTATTGCGGGAACCAATGGTATTGCGCCAATATTTCTTACCACTGTGGGAGTTACTGGAGGAATTGGGATTGACTTGAAAAATTGGGTAAAGAAAAAAGATGCGGATGGTAATGTGGTGATAGATGAAAATGGAGATCCTGTCCTAGAACAAAAGTATTCCGTAAATACTGGAACCATACTCACTATAAATACAAAGAAAAAGAAACTGTACCATGGGGATGTCGAATTAAAAGATATTTCGGCGGCTTTAACTCCTCAAAAAATGGAATTTATTAGGGCTAGGGGTTCTTATGCTGTAGTTTTTGGCAAAAAGCTACAAACGTTTGCATGTAAGATCTTAGATATCGAGGTTCCCCAGGTTTACGCTGCTTCAAAGGAAATTTCCATAGAAGGACAAGGTTTAACTGCAGTTGAAAAAATATTCAACAGAAATGCAGTAGGAACAACACCAGGTAAAATATTACACGCTGGTTCAAATGTCCGTGTCGAGGTTAATATAGTTGGATCTCAAGATACAACAGGATTAATGACCTCGCAGGAACTTGAAATGATGGCAGCAACTGTTATTTCCCCGATAGTAGACGCAGGATACCAATCCGGCTGTCACACCGCTTCTGTCTGGGACGACAAATCAAAAGCCAACATTCCTAGATTGATGAAGTTTATGAATGACTTTGGATTAATCACTGCTCGAGACCCAAAAGGGGAATATCATTCCATGACCGATGTAATCCATAAAGTGCTAAACGATATTACTATTGATGATAGAGCAATCGTCATAGGCGGAGACTCACACACACGGATGTCCAAAGGAGTCGCATTTGGGGCAGATTCTGGGACGGTAGCTCTAGCTCTGGCTACAGGTGAGGCGTCTATGCCAATTCCGGAATCGGTTAAAGTAACCTTTAAGGGAAAAATGCAACAGCATATGGATTTTAGGGATGTTGTTCATGCCACACAATCCCAAATGCTGCATCATTTTGGGGGAGAAAATGTATTTCAAGGAAGGATTATTGAAGTGCATATAGGTACACTTTTAGCGGATCAAGCATTTACTTTTACTGATTGGACGGCCGAAATGAAGGCTAAAGCTTCAATTTGTATATCTCAATCAGATACTCTTATCAAATCATTGGAAATCGCCAAGAGTAGAATCGAAATCATGATTGAAAAAGGAATGGATAACGAAAAACAGGTACTTCGTGGATTAATAAACTTGGCTAATAAACGCATTGAAGAGGTTAGATCAGGAAAGGTAACCCCTTTAGAGCCGGATGAAAACGCTAAATACTATGCGGAACTTGTGGTAGATTTAGACATCATTGAAGAACCCATGATTGCAGATCCCGATGTTTACAATGAGGATGTATCAAAGCGTTATACCCATGATACCATTCGTCCATTATCTTATTACCAAGGTTCAAAAGCAGTAGATTTAGGTTTTGTTGGATCTTGTATGGTACACAAGGGCGATATTAAAATAGTTTCTAAAATGCTAAGAAACTTGGAAGAAGAATATGGTAAGGTTGAGTTTAAAGCTCCTTTGGTAGTTACAGCCCCAACGTACAACATTATTGAAGAGTTAAAAGAAGAGGGAGATTGGGAGTTGCTACAAAAGTACTCAGGTTTTGAGTTTGATGATAGTGCACCTAAGTCCCAGGCACGTACGGAATATGATAACATTCTTTATTTAGAAAGACCAGGGTGCAACTTATGTATGGGGAATCAGGAAAAGGCAGAAAAAGGGGATACTGTTTTAGCCACATCTACACGTTTGTTCCAAGGTAGGGTCGTGAAGGACTCTGACAGAAAAAAGGGAGAATCTTTATTAGGTTCTACACCATTAGTGGTATTATCCGCTATTTTAGGAAGAACACCTACACTAGAAGAGTATAAGATTGCCGTGGCAGGAATTGAGTTGACCCAGTTTGCTCCTCCTTTAAGAAAGATGACGGTAAAACCTCCTAAACCTGGTCATTTAGCATCCTTTTAATAACATTTAAGCAGTAGAGCCCGAGTTAATTTACTCGGGTTTTTTCTATGACTTTTTTTTAAAATATGGCATCGATTCTATAAAATGTAATAGGAAATCTAAATCGAATCATAAGAGATATTTACTCGGAGCTTCAAGGAATTTTTTAAATTGTTTGTAAATTGTAAATATTAAACAAGACTTAAAAAATTATGGCATTCGACATAGAGATGATTAAAGAAGTTTATTCCTCAATGGGAGAAAAGGTTGGTAAAGCCCGAGAACTTCTTGATAGACCTATGACTCTGTCCGAAAAAATATTGTATTCCCACCTTTGGGAAGGCACACCTACCCAAACCTTTAAGCGCGGAAAAGACTATGTGGATTTTGCGCCGGATAGGGTGGCATGTCAAGATGCTACTGCTCAAATGGCTTTACTGCAATTTATGCATGCCGGTAAACCAAAGGTTGCAGTACCTACCACGGTGCATTGCGATCATTTGATTCAGGCTAAAGTTGGTGCTGATGCTGATTTAAAAAGGGCTAACGAGACAAGTAATGAGGTTTTTGACTTTTTGGAATCGGTTTCAAATAAATATGGAATCGGATTTTGGAAGCCGGGAGCAGGTATAATTCATCAAGTAGTATTGGAAAATTATGCATTCCCCGGTGGAATGATGATTGGTACAGATTCCCACACCGTAAATGCTGGTGGATTGGGAATGGTTGCCATTGGTGTAGGTGGTGCTGATGCGGTAGATGTAATGGCAGGTATGGCTTGGGAGCTTAAGTTCCCAAAATTGATTGGAGTGAAGTTATCTGGAAAGCTTTCAGGTTGGACAGCGCCCAAAGATGTTATCCTCAAGGTTGCCGATATTTTAACAGTGAAAGGGGGTACAGGAGCAATTATCGAATATTTCGGTGAAGGTGCCACATCAATGTCATGTACGGGTAAAGGAACTATTTGCAACATGGGTGCTGAGGTAGGTGCTACCACGTCAACCTTTGGATATGATGAATCCATGGACCGCTATTTAAGAGCTACGGGTAGGGAAGATGTAGCTGATGCCGCATTTGCTGTGAAAGAGCATTTAACCGCGGATTCTGGCGTTTATGATAACCCAGAAAAGTATTTTGACCAAGTTATTGAAATTGACCTCAATACCTTGGAACCTCATTTGAACGGACCTTTTACTCCGGATTTGGCTACCCCAATTTCTAAAATGAGTCAAGCGGCAAGAACGAATGATTGGCCTTTAAACGTTGAGGTAGGATTGATAGGTTCCTGTACCAACTCCTCTTATGAAGATATCTCCCGTGCCGCCTCTTTGGCAAAACAAGTAGCAGACAAAAATTTAAAGACTAGATCAAAATTTACAATTACCCCAGGTTCTGAGCAGGTTCGTTACACCATTGAACGTGATGGATTTATAAAAACCTTCAATAATATAGGTGCTACCGTGTTTGCAAATGCCTGTGGTCCTTGTATCGGAATGTGGGACCGTTACGGTGATAAAGCGGCGGATGGACCTAGGAACACTATTGTTCACTCTTTTAATAGGAATTTTGCTAAAAGAGCGGATGGAAATCCGAATACCCTCGCATTTGTGGGGTCGCCAGAATTGGTAACGGCGATTGCCATTTCAGGAAGATTGGATTTTAATCCAGTTACAGATATGCTTATCAATGAAGATGGGGAAGAAGTTATGTTGGATGAACCAAGAGGCTACGAACTTCCGCCTGAGGGTTTTGCAGTTGAAGATGCAGGGTTTATTGCCCCCGAAGAAGATGGAAGTGGAGTACAGGTCGTAGTTTCACCTACTTCTGAACGCTTACAATTGCTAGACCCTTTTGTACCTATTGCTCCGGAAAGTTTACAAGGGGTAAAATTGCTTATCAAGGCTTTTGGAAAATGTACAACTGACCATATTTCTATGGCCGGCCCTTGGTTGCGTTACCGTGGTCACTTGGACAACATTGCAAACAACACATTGATTGGAGCGGTAAATGCGTATAACAAGCAAACCAATTTTGTCAAAAATCAGTTGACTGGTGAATATGGAGCGGTACCAGATACCCAACGTGCTTATAAAAAAGAGAGTATTCGGAGTATTGTTGTGGGAGACCACAACTATGGGGAAGGTTCTTCAAGAGAGCACGCCGCTATGCAACCCAGACATTTAGGAGTTGCCGCTGTGTTGGTGAAATCCTTTGCTCGAATTCACGAAACCAATTTGAAGAAACAAGGAATGTTGGCGTTGACCTTTGCCAATGAAAATGATTACGATTTGATTCAAGAAGATGACACCTTCAATTTCTTAGATATTGGGGAATTTGCGCCAGGAAAACCCTTAACCCTGGAAGTAGTTCATGCGGATGGTTCCAAGGATACTATTATTGCAAATCATACATACAATGCTTCACAAATTGAGTGGTTCCATGAAGGTTCTGCGCTGAATATGATTAAAAAGCAGAATGCGTAACAAATAACAGTTAATAATTTAGGGACTCTTGGTGTTTACATATCAAGAGTTCTTTATTTTTTGCCCAAAACCCACCAAATGAAAATCAATAGGAAGACCATACTTAATATTGCACTTATTCTGTTTATACTTTCCTTTTTTGTTACTCCTCTAGGTCATTATGGAAAAGTATTATTAAACCGTCTTTTTTCGTTTTCCCCTCCTGTCATTGAAGCCTCCAACCGAGAAAAAATCGCAGATTACGATTGGAAACTAAAAGATGAAGAATGGAACTTCTTCAATTTTGAAAAGTCAAAAGGTCGTGTAGTTTTTATTAATCTTTGGGCGTCTTGGAAGCTACCTTCGGAAGCAGAATTGGCAAGTATTCAAAAAATGTACGACAAATATCAGGGGAAGATGGATTTTTACATAATCACCAATGAGAATAGACCCCCGGTAGAAGAATTTATGCAAAAACAAGGATTTACTTTCCCAGTGACCTATTTAATAATTGGTGAAAAGATGCCTATCGATCCAGATGAAGTTCCATCATCCTATTTGATTGATAAACTTGGGAATATTGTTATTTATAAAAAGAAAATTGCTGATTGGAATACTTCCAAAGTGTATAAACTTTTGGATAGTTTGATTGCGGAGTAAAAATGAAATTGTCCAAAGAACAAATAGGAAATTTAGTTTGGATTGCGGTCATACTACTTATTTTATTCACTCCAGTAGGATTTCATGCCAGGGTCTTGGCTGGAAAGATTTTTGCTTTTGATGCTGATGTTATCAAGGTTGAAGAGCGAAAAAAACTGGATGATTACCGATGGAATCTTGAAGATTCAAAAGGTATTTCAGTAAACCTTGAGTCCTATCAAAACCGAGTTGTTTTGGTAAATCTTTGGGCCACTTGGTGTCCACCCTGTGTTGCCGAGATGCCTAGTTTTCAAAAGTTATACAACGATTATGGCAACAAAGTAGATTTCTTTTTTATAGCTAACGATAAGAAAAACAAAGTCACGGCATTTCTAGAAAAAAAGGGGTATCAACTTCCAGTCTACTATGAAAACTCTAGAGCCCCCGAGATGCTTACTTCAAAAAGCATCCCCGCTACCTTTATCCTGAACAAGAGAGGTGAAATTGTGGTAGATGAACGCGGAGTAGCGGACTGGAACTCCCAAAGCACTCGAGAATTATTGGACTCCCTTTTAGCTGAATGAGATGTCTCAAATTACCACTATAACACTTTTTAAGTACAAAGGATTTTCGAATAAACTTTGGGCTTTTGGTATGATGCAATTCGCGCACCGTCATCTTAAGAATGTAAAGGGGCAACAGTTTTATAAGTTATGGGGAAGTGGTAAAGAAAACTTTGATCCAAGACCTGATTGGAGTGTTTATGCCCTGCTCCAAGTGTGGCAGGATGAACATAGTGCAACAACCTTCATTACATCTTCAAGTTTGATGGCTAAGTACGAAAATCATGTATCAGAACACTGGACCCTATATTTGAAAAATATTATCAGCAGGGGAGAATGGGCTGGAGGAAACCCCTTTCAAAAAAGTGACTCCTTAGACAAAGAAAATCCAATGGTGGTAGCTATAACCAGGGCAACCATTAAAACTAAGCTTTTATTTACCTTTTGGAAATATGTTCCAAAATCACAAGGGCATCTTTATAATAACAATGGCTTGGTTTATACAAAAGGCTTTGGTGAAGTCCCCATTAAACAAATGGCCACTTTTAGCGTGTGGAAGGCGAAGAAGTATCTGGATGAATTTGCATATCAGAACAAACCCCATGTGGGAGCAATTCAAAATACCAGAGTTTTAAAATGGTACAAGGAGGAGCTGTTTTCCAGGTTTCAACCCTACAAGTCTAAAGGAACTTGGGGCGGAAAAAATCCATTGCCTAAGTTAGACCTGGACTAAGACAAAGTATCCGAAGAAAACTAGTTGGGCAAAATAGATATGGTAAGAAAGCTTTTGATTGCCTTCAAACCTGAACTTAAGAATCATCAATTGCATTAAGAGCCCCAAGACAAACCAGGTTACATAGTTTTGCAGGGGGACGTGTCCTTCAAATTGCCAGAAGTCAAAATTTGGGGCATTTTGTTCCATAAAAAAATCCAAAATCACCATGAGTATAGAAGCCATTATCGCTCTCGCCCATAAAGGTATTTTGAAGGTGGAGACCATAGTCGCAGTAATGCACGCCAATAACGCCCAAAAACAACCTATCAGCCAAGGGACACCATCGAGTTTAGGCCCAAAATTTGCGCCATAACTATAATCCCCAAAGAGTAGACCATAATTGACTCCTAACCACTCTGCGAACATGCCCATTGCAAAAAATAGGAGGAATAAGCCTACTTTTTTGAATGTGTTCACGGGGAATAAGAACACAAAAAGTACCAGGCAGATGGATAGGTTTAATGGGGTTTTGGTTAAAAACCAGTCTTTAAAACCTATGGTAATTCCAACAATTCCAGAGATGTGGAACAACCAAATGATTCCAATTGCGATGGTGATGATATGAGCTTTGATGAACTTCATGGTACTAAATCGCTTACAATTTTAGCAGATAGTAAACATAGCGGGATTCCCCCACCAGGATGAACAGAACCTCCACAGAAATACAAACCTTTTATGTTACTACTGAAGTTTGGATGTCTTAAAAACGCAGCAAATTTTGAATTGCTGGCAGCACCGTACAATGCTCCTTTGTGTGAACTTGTGCTATTTTCAATTCCATTAGGGTCCAAAATGAATTCGGATACGATATATTTTTCAATATCGGTGTTCAAACATGCATTGATTTTGCGAATTATGTTTTTTCTGCTTTCCTGTTTTAATTCATCCCAATTTTGACCATGATTGCCTGGAGCATTAATCATAACAAACCAGTTTTCTTGCCCTGCAGGTGCATCATTGGGTTCTTCTTTGCTTGTAATATTGATATAAACTGTAGGATCGCCATGCAGATTTTTTGTCTTGAAAATGTGTTTGAATTCATTTTCATAGTCATTACTGAATAGGATGTTATGTAAATCCAACTCTGGAAAAGATCTAGAAATACCCCAATAGAAAATTAAAGCGGAGCTGGAACGCTCTTGTTGCAGTACTTTTTCTGGTTGTTTTTCCTGTTTGAGTAATTTCTTATATGTAGGGAAAATATCCATGTTGGAAACAACATAATCCGATTCATATTCTCCATTTTGGGTACGAATACCCTTCGCCGTTCCTTTCTTTACTACTATTGCGTCAACTGGGTGGCTAAAATTGAATTTCACACCAATTTCTTTGGCCAATTGAAATAGGGACAAAGTAATTTGGTGCATTCCGCCTTTTGGAAAGAATGTGCCAAAATCCATTTCTAAATGGGGAATCATGGACATAATTCCAGGAGTTAAATATGGAGAAGAACCATTGTAGGTGGCATATCTATTAAATAGTTGTATTATTTTTTGATTGGAAAATGCTTCCTGATTTGTTTGGTGCAGGGTAGAATTGACCCCCAATTGGCCGAGTTGGAGAATGGCCTTTATGGTATTTTTGGAAAAGTAAGTTCCTGCTTTATGTAGGGACTTTTCTAAAAAAAGGGGGGCTGTTAAATCGTACTTTTTTTTACTGTTGGCCAAATACTGAGAAATATGCTCCTCAGTTTCCTCAAAGCACTGGGCCGCCTCTTTGGTAAAAATGTCTTTATCCGCATGGGCCGAAAAATTCTTGCCATCTTCCCAGAAATAATTGCAAATCGTTGTTTTACGGCTATAGTTGAAGTAATCTCTTGGATTTTTATTATGTAGAAGAAATAACTCATCTACAAAATGAGGCATGGTGAAAAGGGAAGGGCCTAAGTCAAAACGAAAGCCATTGACCGTTTTCCCGTGTAGTTTCCCTCCTGGGTAATCGTTCGCTTCAAATACCTCAACGTCATAGTGTTTGGCTTTAAGCCTAATAGCTGTTGCCAAACCACCAATACCTGCGCCAATCACTATGGCTTTGGACATTATTTTTTAAAATATTTGAAAGGAACAAAAAGCATCCCGAAACACTCACCGTCTTCCTTACCTAGATGTTTGTGATGAATCTTATGTGCCCGACGTACACCACGTGCATACCAGTTATTCGCATTGCGGAATATCTTAAAACGTTGGTGGATGAAGATGTCATGAACAAAAAAATACGCTATTCCATAAGCTAAAATTCCAAAACCTAATGGCCAGCCATACCAAAAAGCTGTATTATCTGCCAGTACTATAAAAGACATGCTCACTACAGCGTAAAAAATGAAAAAGGCATCATTGCGTTCAAACCAAGAATCATGGTCTTTTCTGTGATGATCTTTGTGAAGACTCCACAAAAAGCCATGCATAATATACTTGTGCGTAAACCATGCCATAAATTCCATGATGCAAAAGGTTCCCAAAAAAATTAGAATCCAAAGGGCTATTTTCATTTAGACAAGCTGTAGTTTGTAATTGACATAGGATTGTGCCAAAAGTCCGAATTTTTGATAATTTGGAACACGAATTCGAGTATTTTTTATTTCTAATGGTGGTGTACCCTGTAATTTTTGAAGGAGCTTGTAGTAATATTTGTAAGCAGTATAAACTCCAAATTTAGCCTCTTCAGGGAGTCTTACAATACCGGAATAACCTAAATCAAAATCAGCTTTAATCTCATCTACGATTCGTCGTTTGGAAGCTTCGTCCAACTCCATAAGATTGGTATTGGGAAAATAGGTGCGTTCCAACTGTTCAAAATCTGCTTTAAGATCGCGTAAGAAATTCACTTTTTGAAAAGCAGAACCCAAAGCCATAGCCGATTCTTTTAGATCCTCATATTTTTCCTTGTCTCCCTTTACAAAAACACAAAGGCACATCAGGCCAACCACATCGGCTGAGCCATAAATGTATTCCTTGTATTCTGCATGGGTGGCGTACTTTTTCTTAGATAAATCCATCCGCATACTCTTCATGAAAGCATCAACCAAATGTTTAGGAATATCATAGGTGTGATAGGTATGTTGAAATGAATTTAATATGGGATTCAGACTAATTTTGTTTTTAAGCGCATCTTCGAGTGATTTTTCAAAATTCTCGAAAAGCTCTTGTTTATTGTAGTCATGGAATGTGTCCACGATTTCATCGGCAAAACGAACAAACCCATAAATGTTATAGATATCCGAGCGTATTGAGGTATCTAGCATTTTAGTGGCTAGAGCAAAAGAGGTGCTGTAGGATTGGGTTACAATCTTGCTACAGGTATACGATACATTGTCAAAAATAGCTTTCATGGTCTTAAACGTTATTTAGAATGAGGTCGGATACAAGTTTTCCGGATATCAAGGATGGAGGGACTCCAGGGCCTGGAACGGTTAGCTGTCCTGTAAAATACAAATTTTTTACTTTGTTACTTTTCAGGTTAGGTCTCAAAAATGCAGTCTGTCTCAGGGTATTGGCCATACCATAGGCGTTACCCTTATAAGAGTTATATTGCTCAATAAAATCGTTGACACAAAAACTTTCTTTAAAAAGTATCTGGTCTTTGGCGCTTTGCCCGGTGCGCTTTTCAAATCTGTCTATGATAATGTCAAAATACTGGTCTCTTAGTTCTGGAGTATCTTCCAGTCCAGGAGCTATGGGAACCAAAAAGAATCCTGCTTCATGGTCTTTGGGAGCCATTGAGCCATCTGTTACAGATGGAAAATTGACATAAAACAAGGGCTGACTTGGCCATTGTGGCTCGTCATAGATTTCTTCTGCGTGGCGTTCAAAATTGGTATCGAAGAACAGGTTATGGTGTTCTATGTTTGCTAATTTCTTGGAGAAACCTACATAAAAAAGTAGGGAAGAGGGTGCATAGGTTCGATTTTCCCAATAGGATTCAGAATATTGTCTGTATTTTTTATTCAATAGGGTTTCCGAATGATGATAATCCGCACCACTAATAACATAATCCGCCATGTAGGATGTTCCATTAGTGTTGATGCCAATTACCTTACCGTTTTCCACTTCAATTGACTCTACTGCACTTTGCATATGAAATTTAACCCCCAACTCTTCTGCCAAGGATTTCATAGCTTTTATTATTTCATACATACCTCCTTTAGGATGCCATGTTCCTAATCCGAAATCGGCAAAGTTCATGAAATTATAGAAGGAAGGAGTTTTGCTTGGTTTTGCACCTAGAAAAAGCACGGGAAACTCAAGTGTTGAAATCAGTTTTGGGTTTTTAAACTTTTTTCGCACCTCTTGGCTTATACTCTTAAAGAATTGGTCAACACGGAGTACGGTTTCTTTAGTTACTAATTCAATAGGAGATAAACCAGGTCTAAGGACCACCTTGTTGATAGCGATGTCGTAGTTTTTCTGAGCCTTTCCTATGAATTGTTTAAGATGAGTACTACTTCCCGTTTCAATACGCTCAAACTCTTCACATATCTTTTCCATACAATCACCTATAGTGATTACATCGTCTTGAAAAAAAATTTTGTAAGCAGGGTCTAGTTTATCTAGTTGATAGTAGTCCGAAGTTTTCTTGCCAAAATCCCCAAAGAACTTGTCAAAAATATCGGGCATCCAATACCAACTGGGACCAATATCGAAAGTGAATCCATCTTTTATGAGTTGCCTGGCCCTTCCGCCCACGGTTTCATTTTTTTCAAACACATCCACCTGATAACCAGCCTTAGCCAAGTAACATGATGCGGAAAGCGAAGAAAAACCGGAACCGATGATTGCAATCTTTTTCATTTGTGACGGTTTACAAGATTGAAATCAGGTGTTCAATAGAGTTAAAAGTTTGAATAGAAGACGGTAACCTATTTTCAGTGATGTACTGGATTTGATGGCCCAAAACCCAAAGTTTGGAATTTCCCGAAAAATTTAACGTCTTCGCAAATTTGTCAAAGTATGTATTGAGGTCATCTTTAGTAGGGGAGACCGTGAAATAGGATACAAAATGAATATTGTCGTAATACTTGAGTAAATCAACCAAACTTTCTATCGGCATGGTCTGACCCAAATAAATTGATTTGTATCCTCTCAAAGTTATTTCATAATTCAGATAGAGCAACCCAATCTCGTGAATTTCATTTTCAGGAAGGAAAAGAGCGAAAACCTTATCCTTTTTTATAGGTTCAACCAGTTGAAGCTTTTCTGTGTTGATGTAGATTTTTTGTTTAATCAAATGAGTGATAAAATGCTCGTGTGAGGGGCTAATTGTATCTGTTTGCCATAAAAGACCCAATTCGTTGAGCAAGGGGATAAAAACCTCATTAAAAATATCCCGAAAAGAGCGTTCTGAAAGAAGACTGCTATAGGTATTTAAAAAGAGTGTCTGGTCAAAGTTTATCATAGCCAGCTTGAATGCATTGATGGCATGATTTTTTTCACTATTGTTCGCTACTATCTCCCTAACAATAATGGGTATGTGGGACTCATCCAACTTAGCTATCTTCGATATCTTATAGCCGTTGTTATAAAGGAGCGTTACGTTTAACAGCTTTTGAAGACTTTGAAGGCTATAGTAGCGAATGTTTGTGGTAGTTCGTTCGGGAGTGAACAGATTGTATCTTTTTTCCCAAATGCGTATCGTGTGGGCCTTAATACCGGAGAGGTTCTCCATATCCCTAATGCTAAAAGACTTCTTTACATTGTTCATCCTTTCAATATAAACGTTAAACAAAGTTACAATTAATCTTTGCTTGTCCTAATATGAAGTCTTAAAATTTGGTTATTCTTTTGATTTTTAAGCTAGGAGCTGACAAAAGAGCAAAAAAAACCGCATATTTTGCGGTTTTGTGCCCACGACTGGAGTCGAACCAGCACGTCCGTAAGGACACTACCCCCTCAAGGTAGCGTGTCTACCAATTCCACCACGTGGGCTCACATTGGGACGAAGTTAAACACAAAAAGTTAAGCCCTTGCCTAACATTTTGTGACCTGACTGGGGCTCGAACTTACGACCCAATCGTTTGATATTCAAAAAGTTAAAATTCAGAGTTTAAACGTGTGCACCGAATTGCGCAC
>JBCDAX010000018.1:0-64712 GCA_039184805.1 Bacteroidota bacterium
ACGTGAGGTTGTGGAGTGTATGAACTTGATATCGTCTCCCTTTACGTCGACTACCAATCCAACATGGTTGATGCGTTTTCCGCTTTTACTGGTCTTAAAAAAAAGCAGGTCTCCTTTCTGAACCTGTCCAACTTTAATTCGTTTTCCTTCTTCGGCCATTTGATATGACGTACGAGGAAAAACAATCTCATGTTCTTTCAGACTTACATAAACAAGTCCAGAACAATCCATACCCTTTCGAGTGGTCCCTCCAAATTGATATCGGGTACCACTAAAGGTCATAGCCGTGGCAATAATGTCCGTGGCCTTTTGGTTCTTTTTTCTTTCCTTTTTGGAAATCGTAGGAGTGAGGTTAGTCTCCTCGGATGACCCCTCTACCGTGACGGTTCGGGTCTTGCTGTACGTTCGTTTTTTGCTCGTTCCACAGCTAATCACTGCAAAAATACAGAGCAAACCAATGATTTTTTGCAACATCCAAGAATACAATTTACTTCTTGGAACGTAAATCTAAGCATTTTTAATGAGTAATTGAGCTGCCTTTTGACTGGCGCCTTCTCCTCCTAATTTCTTTTTTAACAACGCATAATCAGTTAAAATACGTTCTCGATCTGGTCCCTCTAAAATTTTGTGAAGTTCGGTGTTGAGGTTTTTTGAATTTAAGTCCCCTTGAATCAATTCTTTGACCACTTCTTTATCCATAATCAGGTTAACCAGAGAAATAAAATCTAGAGTAATGATACGTTTCGCAATCTGGTATGAAATCCAATTTCCTTTGTAGCACACCACTTGAGGCACATTAAATAAGGCGGTTTCCAAAGTGGCAGTCCCACTGGTCACTAGCGCAGCATGGGCGTAGGTGAGCAGGGCATAGGTCTGATTGGATACAAATCCCACGTTAGTTGCCTCTTTAAAAGTATCATAGAATTCGTTGGGCAAGCTGGGTGCTCCAGCGATTACAAATTGATAATTCAGATACTCCTTTTGAACTGAAAGCATGATGGACAACATTTTCTGAACTTCTTGTTTACGGCTTCCAGGTAACAATGCAATGATGGGTTTCGCCAAATCCAGATTATTCTTCTCCCTAAATGTGGTCTCATCCTCAATTTGGGTGTTTGCGATGGCATCAATTAATGGGTGACCTACAAAGTGAACAGGATATCCATGTTTTTTTTCATAAAATTCTTTTTCAAAGGGCAGGATAACATACATGTGGTCAATATCTCTTTTGATGGCCTTTATCCTCCCTTCTCGGGAAGCCCATATTTGTGGAGAGATATAATAATTGATGGAAAAGCCTTGCGTTTTAGCCCATTTGGCAATCCGAAGATTAAAGCCTGAAAAATCGATGAAGATGATTAAATCAGGAGCAAAGCGCAGAATGTCTTCCTTGCAAAAGCTGATGTTTTTGAAAATAGTTGGAATATTTTTGATGACCTCCAGAAACCCCATAAAGGCCATATCCTTATAATGCTTGGCCAATTCACCACCCGCTTCCTGCATCAAGTCTCCACCCCAACATCGAATTTGGGCTGAACCATCCTGCTTTTTAAGAGCCTTTATCAGGTTGGAACCGTGTAAATCTCCCGAAGCCTCACCAGCAATAATATAGTACTTCATCCCAAAGTTTATTCAATATCAACCTACTAGTTTATAATAGAGGATTACCAGAGCAGTAAGTAGGGTAGCTATCATTACACCTCTTGCCCTGTAATCCCGTTTTAGTCGTAAGAAACCAAAAAAGGCGACCAAATTCAAAATAGCTCCCAGTGCCAGAAGACTACCAATATGTCCCTGCTCTACAGCGGCATTATAGGTTTCTACAATTCCTAAGTCCGAAAACAAAAGGATATACAACAAAGTACCTACGGTATTTGCAATAATCCCTACTACAAAACCTATTATAATTTCCTTTCTACGATTCATTTAAACTCCAATTGTTGATTTGCGGAATCATGTGATGTGCAGTGAGGTCAAATTGGGTAGGTACCACGGAAACATATCCATTTGCCAAGGCCCACTCATCTGTATCCTCGCCTTTATCCAATAGTTCGAACTCTCCTGTAAGCCAGTAATAATCTTTTCCGGTAGGGCTTGTTCTTTTATCGAACTTCTCTTTCCAGTTGGCGCGAGCCTGTCTGCATACCTTGATTCCTTTAGGTTCTTTATCTGATTTAGGAATATTGACATTGAGTACGGTTCCTCTAGGAATTCCATTGGCCAGCGCTTGAACTACTATTTTTTGTATTGACTCAAGGGCAGGTTCAAAATTCGCTTCCCAAGAATAATCACATAACGAAAAACCAATGGCAGGAACACCTTCGATTCCGGCTTCTATGGCGGCGCTCATGGTTCCAGAATAAATAACGTTAATGGATGAATTGGAACCGTGGTTTATTCCGCTTACACAGATATCCGGTTTTCGGTCCAAAATTTCTTGAAGGGCCAGTTTTACACAGTCAGCCGGAGTTCCACTGCAGCTATACTCGGAAGGAGCACCCTGTTCCGTATCAATTACAACCTTTTTTGAGTACAGCGTATTATCAATCGTAATAGCATGACCCATTCCGCTTTGTGGGCTATCTGGCGCAACCACGATAACATCACCTATTTCCTTCATGGTCTTGATTAAAGCACGCAGGCCCGGAGCGGTTATTCCATCGTCATTGGTCACCAAAATGAGCGGTTTATCCATTTTATATAATTAACGGTCCAAAAATACGTTTTCATAAGGATATGAAGATGAGCTCGTTTAACAAAAAATTATACGGGCTCTTCCCGTCTGGCATGGTTTTTTCAGTATCTTAGGGAATTCATAGAAAAAGAAAAAAGATAAATGTAACGCGGATTTGGTGAGGTAAACCCATCGTATTTGCACCCAACAAATACCACTTTTATGAAAAAGAATTTCACTCTGGCTTTTTTGGTGATTTTAGTAGCTGTAGCATCTTGTAGCTTTACAAACAAATCTTTTGAAAATGATGACAAGGATAAATTGTTGTTGGATTTGATCACCTATGTGCTGGAAAAAGGACACTATGAGCCCAAAAATCTGAATGATAGCTTTTCTTCGAACGTTTTTGATGATTTCATTGATGTGTTGGACCCTACCAAACGCTATTTCTTGGCCAGTGATATCAGAGAGTTTGAGAAATATCGATTTATGATTGATGACGAAATCAAGAATACAGACATTACTTTCTTCAATATCGTGTACCAACGTTTGATGAAGCGTATGTCGGAAGCTGAAGAAATTTACAAGGATGTTTTAGATACGCCTTTTGACTACGCCAAACAGGAAACTATCAATATTGATTATAAAGATCAAGAATTCGCTGCGAATAAAAAACAACTTCGTGAAAGATGGAGACAGCAGTTGAAATACAATACTTTAGGTGTTTATGATAACAAGTTAAGCGAGAACGAAGATAACATACCAGAATCTGAGTTGGAAGCGGAGGCGAGAAAAACCACTGGAAATACTTTGGGTGAATTCTTTGACTTTGTAAATGATTTGGAACGTAAGGACTGGTTTGTACAGTACATCAATACCATTGTTGATGAATTTGACCCGCATACCTACTATTTCGCACCAGATGATAAAGAAAGATTCGATATTGGAATGTCTGGGAAGTTTGAAGGTATTGGAGCTAGGTTACAGAAAAAGCCTGAAGGCGCTAAAGTGGTTGAAATCATCTCTGGAGGTCCAGTTTGGAGAGAACAAAGCCTTGAAGTAGGGGATGAAATTTTGAAAGTAGGACAGGACGGCGAAGAACCAACAGATATTGTAGGGATGCGTCTGGACGATGCTATTAAGCTGATAAAAGGCCCAAAAGGTTCAATCGTAGATTTGACGGTAAGACGTGTTGATGGAACTATCGAAGTGGTATCTATCACCAGAGACGTAGTTATGCTGGAAGAATCCTATGCGAAATCGGCTACTGTAAAAGATGAGGGAAACAAGTATGGTTTGATTAACCTCCCTAAGTTTTACGTAGATTTTGAGGACTACACTGAAAGAAATGCGGCAACCGATGTAGCCAAAGAAGTGGAGCGCCTTAAGGAAGAAGGAGTAGAAGGAATTATCCTAGATTTAAGAGATAACGGCGGAGGTTCACTCAAGACCGTGGTTGATATGGCTGGACTTTTCATTAAAGATGGGCCTATCGTTCAAGTTAGGTCATCCGGACAACGGAAAGAAGTTCACGAAGATAAAGATGAAAGAATTCAATGGGATGGTCCTCTTGTAATTTTGGTAAATGAATTATCGGCTTCGGCTTCTGAAATTTTAGCAGCGGCCATGCAAGATTATAAAAGAGCTGTGGTTATTGGAAGCAAGCAAACTTTCGGAAAAGGAACGGTACAAAATGTAATTCCTTTAGACAATATCGTTCGAAGCAACGAGCACGGAAATTTGGGAGCTATTAAATTAACGACCCAAAAATTTTATAGAATTAACGGAGGTTCCACACAACTCGAAGGTGTGAAAAGTGATATTGTGGTTCCAGACCGATACAGTTATATCGATTTGGGGGAGCGAGATCAAGAAAACCCGTTGGAGTGGGATAGAATTTCCGCTGCCGATTATGAAGCATGGGACGGGTATATTGATTTTGAGACCACCATTTCCAATAGCAAAAAGCGAATGGCTGAAAATCCGTATATCGAGTTGATTGAGGAGAATGCGAAATGGTTGAAGGAACAACAGGATGAAACTACGGTTTCTTTGAACTATGAAGATTACAAGCAGCGTGAAGAGCTAGCCAAAAAGAAATCCGATCAATTCAAAAGCTTACGGGACTATGATTCAGAGCTTACCTTCGAATCACTGAAATATGAAACTGAACTTTTCACTCAAGATTCTGTGCTTCGTGAAAAAAGAAATCGTTGGCACAAGAGCTTGGCCAAAGACATTTATGTGGAAGAAGCCATTAATGTGTTGCAAGATTTAAAATTGAACAACATTAAGAGTTCGGAACGCAAGTTGGCCAGTGTTAAAGGATAAAATATAAACCTAGAGATGTAAAAAAACCGGGCCTTTGGACCGGTTTTTTGTTTTTAAACCATCGCTTTTTTCTACTTTGTGCTTTATGAGTAAAAAAGCGGTTTACACCTTTCTATTCACCCTTTGCATTATTGGGTTTTGGCTTTTTGAAAACTTTTATACCCCCGCTACCTACTCCCCAAAAAAAGAAGAAGAGAAAAGTTCAAAGGTTGTAGCTAGAGATTTACTGCCAAGCTCAACCTATGGAAGTATTGTTCAGCATGAATACTATATTTTGTCATATAGTGAGCCTCATGAACAGGCCGAATGGGTAGCGTATCCTTTAGAAAGAAAACATCTTACGGATGATGATAGAAAACGACCGTATTTTATTGAAGACCCCAAGGTAAAATCAAAATCTGCGGATTGGCGAAACTACCGAGGTTCAGGGTATGACCGTGGGCATTTGGTTCCAGCAGGTGATCGCAGGTTTTCGGAACAGGCATATAATGAAACCTTTTATACGAGTAACATTAGTCCTCAGGATAGGGACTTTAATGCCGGCGTCTGGAACCGATTGGAACAAAAGGTCCGCTATTGGTGCAAACGGTATGGCGATTTGGTAATAATCACTGGTGGGGTTCTGGAAAACAACCTTGAAGAAATAGGGGATGAAGATGTCGATGTTCCCCAGGTTTTTTTACAAAATCATTTATCGGAAAACGAAAAATGGAACAGAAACCATTTCATTTCTAATACCCAATCAAGAAAGCAATGAACCTCTTCAAAACTTTGTGGTAACCATAGATAAAATTGAGGAACAAACAGGGATTGATTTCTTTTCCAAGCAATCAAAAGCATGGCAGACTCAAATGGAATCGAAAATTACTAGTTCTAACTGGCGATTTTAAATACCGTCCCGTAATCGATTCGAATCCAATTTGAGGAAAATAAATAGTAGCAAGGTAAAAAACATTAGTCCCGACCCGCCATAACTAAAGAACGGTAAAGGAACCCCAACCGTTGGCAACAAACCGATGACCATACCTATATTAATAAAATAGTGCATGAGTAGAATAGAAATTACCCCATAGCCATATATCCGACAAAAATCGTTTTTCTGTCTTTCCGCCACATAGATAAGGCGCAGAAAGAAAAGAGAAAAAAGAATGACTACACTAGTGGTTCCCATAAAACCCCATTCCTCTCCTACGGAACTGAAAATATAATCAGTGTGCTGTTGTGGTACGAAATCTCCTTTAGTCCGGGTACCTTCAAGAAAACCTTTGCCAAAAAAACCTCCTGATTCAATAGCCTTTTCAGATTGATAGGTATTGTAGCCGATGGTTTTTCGGATTTCTTCCAACTTATTCTCATCTTTTTCCAAACTCAACCACAATGCAAAACGATCTCTGTGTCGTTGTTCAAATACGTTTTCGTACACAAAGTTCACAGATAATGAAAAGAGAATGGCCACAATGAGCGCAATACTGAGAGGCAACAAAGGAATTTTAGTAGATTTCTTTTTGAAGAGAAAAGTAAGTACGGTAAGCATTCCCAAACCAATGCCAATCCAGACCGTGCCAAACATCAAAGTAGTCGCAAAAAGGACAACAATAATCAATAAAATACCCAAATAATACAACGGAAATCCTTCCCTGAACAACACAAAGAAAAGTGAAAAGTAAATGAGGGCACTCCCAGGGTCAGGTTGCGGTATTATTAGTAAAGCAGGTAAAAGGATGATAAGCAATGCGTAAAGCTGATGCTTTTTATTCCGTATATCTGTTTGAATATCACTTAGGTATTTAGCTAGCGCCAGGGCCGTTGTCACTTTGGCCAACTCTGAAGGTTGTAGGTTGAAAAAGCCCAGATCATACCAAGATGTTGCACCGGCAATGGTCTTTCCGAATAGAAAAAGCCCTATCAAAAGCGCTAAGGATATGATGTAAAAGATGGAAGCAAAGCGTTCAAAAAAACTGGTTTCTACAAACAAAACCAACACAATTACCCCTACGGAGAGCATCATAAAAAACAACTGTTTTCCGTAAAGCGTAGAAAAATCAAAAATGGAAACTTCGGGATTGGTAAGGGTTGTGGAATAGATATTGATCCAACCAATAAAAACCAAAAAGGCATATAAAAAGACAGTAATCCAATCTATTCTCTTGACCAGTCCTCTACCAGACATACTCGTTTATCTTGAAAGGTTCCCCACTATACGGTTTTGCGTATTCGTGCTCCAAAGTTTTCTCCAACATTCTCTTCTCCAAGTCTTTTCGGGTTATTTCTCCTTTAATATATTTTTCAATAAGCAAAGAAGCGATATGGCCGGCATACCTAGCCCCATAATACCCATTTTCAATATATACGGCCAAAGCTATTTTGGGGTTGTCTACAGGGGCAAAAGCAACAAATACTGAGTGATCTGTTAGCTGCATACGTTCTCCATTTACTCGAACAAAGTTTTCAACGGTACCTGTTTTTCCTGCAATTGCTATGTCTGGGATTTGAACCCAGCGAGCGGTACCATAAGTGTAAACATCGGCCATGCCCTGAATTACGGGTTCAAAATGCTCTTTATCAATTGTGGTATACCTCGGTTCCGTATATTTTGGATTTATGGAGCTATTGTTTCCAATCCGTTTGATGAGATGTGGCGTATAAAAATAGCCTCTATTTGCAATGGCAGCAGTCATATTGGCCAATTGCAAGGGAGTTGCCGCTACTTCTCCTTGTCCAATGGAATTTGAAATGATTGTGGAAGACGCCCATCGCCCATCACCATACCACTTATCATAAAAGGATGTACCAGGGATTCTTCCCGGCCTTCCCGTTGGGATGTCGGTTCCTAAATAACCTCCCAAACCAAAACTTTTCATATGCTTTTCCCAAACTTCCATGCCCTCATCTGTAGTAGGAAACTTTTCATAGATTTTTCTAAAGGTTCCTGCAAAGTAGGCGTTGCAGGATTGATAGATGCCCGATTTCATATTGCGAACACCTCCGCCACAATGGCATCCTTTTTTCTGGCTACCCACATAAAAACCATTATAACATCTGAATTTGGTGTCCGGAGTAACTACATTCTCTTGAAGGGCTACTAGGGCGTTGAGGGTTTTAAAAGGAGAGCCAGGAGAGGGCTCAGCTAGAATAGATCGATCCCAAGTGGGTTTGGAGATGGTGTCATAATGTAGCTTGCTATAATTTTTGGATCTCTTCCTGCCAACCAATAAGGCAGGGTCATAGGTGGGACCTGAAATCATGGTTAGAATTTCACCCGACTTGGGTTCAATAGCCACAATTCCACCTCTTTTGCCATGCATAAGACGCTCTCCATATTCCTGGAGTTTCTTATCAATGGTAATGTGTATTTCTTTGCCCTGTTCAGGTAGTGTGTCAAGTTTACCATTTTTGTAAGGGCCAATATCTCGGTTAAATCGGTCTTTTTGTATGAACATTACCCCTTTTCTACCTCTCAGGACCTCTTCGTATTGTTTTTCTATCCCTGTTCTTCCCTTCAATTCGCCAGCTACGTAATAGGGGTTGTTCATTAAATCCCTTTCATTGACCTCGGAAATATAGCCCAATACATTGGCGGCACTGTTGGTAGCGTAGTAACGCAAAGATCTTTTTTGGATATAAAACCCAGCGAAGTGTCTCATTTTTTCTTGAAGTCTGGCATAGTCTTCCTTGGACAATTGCGGAACCAAAACCGAAGGTAGCCTAGGAGAATATATTCGAGCCTTTTTCATTTTTTTGATGAAGTCCTCTTTTTCTACTCCCAAAAGACTGCAGAATTCAAGGGTATCTAAAGGTTTTACTTCTCTGGGAATCACCATAACATCATAAGCTGGCTGGTTTCCAACCACGAGTTCTCCATGCCTATCATAAATATAACCACGCTCAGGGTAATCGTAAATAGCTTTTATAGCGGGGTCTTCCAATGTTTGGTCCGGTGAAAAACTGAAAAGCTGCAAGTAGGAAAGTCGGCTTATAAAAACAAAACCGATAATCACGACTACGGAAGAAAGTAATAGTTTTTTCATATGTCAGACCTAATAAGAAACCTACTCTATTTTCCTAACGGGAATATGAAGGTTTTATTCGCTTTTGGGGCTAAAAAGTGAACTAAACATGGCACACAGAAAAAATGTGACCAAGCTAGTGGTTACAATTTTTTTCAAAATTAATAGGATATGTGATAAACTTAAAATCTCAAGGAAAAAGAATACCAGATGATGTGCCAATACCAACAGACCTAAAAAAGTGAGTCGCTGCACTTTGGTGGTATTCTTAAAGCTGAAATTTTGAAACTCATAGTTGACCCCAAAACAAAAACGCATAATCAGGGGTCTGATAAAGGCCGATGTCAATGTGGCAAAAGCATGTAGGGCCAAGGTATCTGAAAAAACATCAACAATTAGACCGAGTAAAAAAGCGGTCAGTAGAAAAACGGCCCGATTCCCCTTAATGGGATACCAATACAGAAATATGACATAAACCATCGGATTGATGGAATCCAAAAAATTAAGAGTGTTGAAAATTAGAACCTGAGTCAACACAAGTAATACAAATCGTAGAATATTTAAGAAGACAACATTATTCATCTACAGTTAATTCTTCAAGCTCATTAATCTCGCTTCTGTTCTTGTTTTTGATGAGGTAGATATTTTTGATATTGGCCATATCATTGAACAACTCCACTTCAATATTATAAAAGCTTCTGGAAGCATTTAGGTCATACTTCTTAATAATTCCTATAGGAATATTTTCTGGAAATATACTGGACATGGCACCTGTAACTATAGTATCACCGACTACAAGTGGAACCAATCGCGGGATATCTACCAATTGAACGGCCCGGTAATCCCTAGCATCCCATACCAACGAACCAAAATAATCCGTATTCTTTATTTTGGCATTAATATTTGATTTGGTGTTCAAGACACTCTGAACTGTAGAAAAATTGGAAGATGTATTCTCCACAATACCGAGAATACCCAATGTGGTAATCACTCCCATGTCTTGTTCCACACCAGCATTACTTCCTTTATTGATTGTCAGGTAATTTCTAGGTGAAGAAAAGCTATTTTTAATCACCTTGGCGTTCATGACACTATACTCCAGTTCAGTAGTATCCAAAGCCGTTTGTACTACATCTGGAGAATTGAACAACATTTTCCGCAAACGTTCATTCTCTTCAACCAATCTGGAATTCTCTTCACGAAGGGAAAAATAGCCCGAGATATTAGCTGCACTGCCATATACTTTCCCTGTGACCCATTTTGAGGAGTTAAAAAACCGGGATTGGTGATACGAATGTGAGCGAATGGTAAGAACCAACGCAATCAAAGCCAAAAAACCATAGAGAAATGAGTTTCTATAGTTGAGTATAAAATTGATGATGCGTTGCATGCAATCGTTGGGTTAGAATGGAAGCGGAAGTCTTTTCTCCCACCAAAATGTTCAATACGCGTCTATTTTATAAGAATGCTTTTGTACCGCTCCAAGTTTTTCAATGCTATACCGGTTCCACGTACCACAGCTCTTAGAGGGTCTTCGGCAATATAAACAGGCAAGTCGGTTTTTTGGGAAAGCCTTCTGTCCAATCCTCTAAGCATGGAGCCTCCTCCCGCTAGGTAAATACCGGTATTATAAATATCCGCAGCCAACTCTGGAGGGGTTTGGGACAAAGTTTCCATAACTGCATCTTCAACGCGAAGTATACTCTTATCCAATGCCTTGGCGATTTCCCTATACGAAACTTGTACCTGCTTCGGTTTTCCCGTCAAAAGATCTCGTCCTTGAATGGATTTATCGTCCGGGGGCGATTTTAAGTCTTCTGTAGCGGAGCCTATCTCAATTTTGATAGCCTCAGCCGTACTTTCCCCAACATATAAATTGTGTTGGGTGCGCATATAGTAAATGATATCATTGGTAAAGACATCTCCTGCAATTTTTACTGATTTGTCACATACAATACCCCCTAACGCTATGAC
Source organism: Bacteroidota bacterium (assembly GCA_039184805.1). Taxonomy (GTDB): domain Bacteria; phylum Bacteroidota; class Bacteroidia; order Flavobacteriales; family Flavobacteriaceae; genus Flagellimonas. The sequence continues at coordinate 10,987 of JBCDAX010000018.1, forward strand.
GGCAATTTCCGTAGTACCACCTCCAATGTCAACTATCATGTTTCCTTTGGGTTGCATAATATCCAATCCAATACCTATGGCCGCTGCCATTGGCTCATGGATGAGGTATACTTCTTTGCCATTTACCCGCTCTGCGGATTCACGCACGGCACGCATCTCCACTTCAGTGATACCGGAAGGAATACAAATAACCATACGCAAAGCTGGGGGAAACCACTTTTTCTTGAGGGCAGGAATGTTTTTGATGAACATGTTGATCATCTTTTCCGAAGCATCAAAGTCCGCAATCACTCCATCCTTTAAAGGACGAATGGTTTTTATGTTCTCATGGGTTTTTCCTTGCATCATATTGGCCTCTCGCCCCACCGCTATGATTTTGCCAGAAACCCGGTCCCTGGCTACTATCGACGGACTATCTACAACAACTTTATCTAAATGAATGATGAGGGTATTTGCAGTTCCGAGGTCTATCGCGATTTCCTCGGTCATGAAATCAAAAAATCCCATAAAAAGAGTTAGTTTTTCGGTTTAACGGTAAAAATATCGGCTAAAGTACTAAAATTAATGCTTAAAATGTCGAGTCCCTGTCATAACCATGGCCATGTCATTTTCGTTGCAAAAATCTATGCTCAATTGGTCTTTGATTGAACCTCCCGGTTGTATCACACTTGTTATTCCCGCTTTGTGGGCAATTTCCACACAATCAGGGAATGGGAAGAAAGCATCACTGGCCATAACCGCACCATCTAAATCAAAGTTGAAAGACTTGGCCTTGTTTATGGCTTGGTTCAGTGCATCTACCCTAGAGGTTTGCCCTGTTCCACTCGCACAAAGCTGTTTGTTCTTAGCTAATACGATGGTATTGCTCTTTGTGTGTTTGCACAATTTGGATGCGAACAGCATATCTTCAATTTCCTGGGAACTTGCTTTTTTGTTAGTAACCGCTTCCAAGTCACTTTTGCTGTCCGTTTTGAAATCTTTTTCTTGGACTAATGCACCATTTAGGCATGTTCTTGTCAAGGTTTTAGGAAGTTCAATTTCTTTTTGAATCAAAATGATTCGATTTTTCTTGCCCTTCAATACTTCCAGAGCATCGGAAGTATATCTTGGAGCAATTACTACCTCGCAGAAAAGCTGATGAATTTCCTCAGCTGTTTCCAAATCGATTTCGGTATTGGCAATCAAAATTCCCCCAAAGGCTGAAACTGGGTCACCAGCAAGTGCATCTACGTAAGATTGCTTGATAGTGCTTCGTGTGGCTAAACCACAAGCATTGTTATGTTTGAGAATGGCAAAAGTGGGGTCATCATTCTTGAATTCTTCCATCAAATTGACAGCGGCATCCACATCCAATAAATTATTATAGGAGAGCTCTTTTCCATGTAATTTGTCAAACATGGCTTCAAAATCCCCAAAGAAGAAGCCTTTTTGGTGCGGATTTTCACCGTACCGAAGCACTTTTCCTTTGGTTTCACTGATTTTTAGAGTAGCTATTTCATGGTCATGATTGAAATAATTGAAAATAGCCGAATCATAGTGGGAAGAAATGTTAAATGCTTTTGTAGCAAATCGTTTTCTGTCTTCCAACGAGGTAGTTCCATTCCCTTGGGTAATGACATTCAAAAAGTCTTTGTAATCTTCCATTGATGATACACAAAGCACATCCTTGTAATTTTTGGCTGCGGCTCGAATCAAGGAAATACCTCCGATGTCTATTTTTTCAATAATATCTTGTTCAGAAGCGCCACTGGCCACAGTTTTTTCAAAAGGATAGAGGTCAACAATCACAATATCCAGTTGAGGGATATCAAATTCTTGCATTTGTGCCACATCACCTTCATGGTCCTGTCTGTTAAGAATCCCACCAAAAACCTTAGGATGCAGCGTTTTAACCCTTCCCCCTAAAATGGATGGGTAGCTGGTCACCTCTTCAACGGGAACTACGGGAATCCCCAATTCTTTTATAAATTTTTCAGTGCCTCCAGTAGAGTAAAGGGTCACCCCCAACTCGTGTAAATTTTTAACAATAGGTTCTAACCCGTCCTTATGGAATACCGAAACTAGGGCGCTGGTTGCTTTTTTGGAAGTGCTCATCTGGTGTCTTAAAAATCAATTTCTTAAGCACACAAAAGTAAATTTTTTGTTATGAAAATCAGAGAAGGGTTATCAACAAAAAGGATGGAGTTTTAAAGAATTTCAGCCACTTTTTCATTCACATATTCCAAAAAGCGTTCATCTTCTTCAGAAAAAGGGTCTGGGGTGTCGGAATCTATATCGATTTGACCAATATTCTCTCCATTCTTAAATAATGGAATCACGATTTCCGACTTTACTGTAATGCTACAGGCGATGTAGTTGTCCTGAGCGGCAACATCCGGTACCACAAAATTTTCATTACTAACTGCGACTTGACCACAAATCCCTTTCCCAAAAGGGATAATGGTATGGTCCGTAGACTCGCCTGCATAAGGTCCAAGTTTTAGTTCTTCCTTATCTCCATTTTTAAAATAGAACCCAACCCAATCATAATACTTGACTTCCTTCCTTAAAAGGTCACATATGAATTGAAGACGGTTTTCTACTGATTCCTCATGGGAGAGAATTTCGGTTACCTGCGGTTTTAAAGCGTCAAACATGGAATTTCGTTTGTGTTTAGAGTCCAAAATAGTCATACAAAAATCGAAAAAATTTCAGAGATGATTCCCTAAAGTTTGGTTAAGCTTCATACCAAATTAAATGTAGAAATGGCATATTTTGTATTTTTGCAGTGTGAAAAGGTTTTTACAACAAAGTTGTTCCGTGGCAATGGCCCTCCTAGTACTGCTTTCCACGATTTCGTGGAGTGTAGACAAACACCTGTGTATGGGACGTGTTATGGATATATCCTTCTTCTCACATGCCGATGATTGTGGTATGGAAGTAGCACTTTCTTTGTTGGAAGAAGATTTTGAAAAACCAGGCTGTTGCGATGATGAATCCTTTGTTTTAACGGGCCAAGACGACCTCAAACTAACTTGGTCTGACTTTGATTTTGAGCAACAGGCGTTTCTAGTTACCTTTTCCACCTCGTATCTGAACTTATTTGTTCCTCTTGAAGAGCTGCCTGTTCCTCATAAGGAATACCCACCTCCCGTTCTGGTCAAGGACATCCATGTTCTGGACCAAGTCTTCTTAATATGATGTATTGAATCAAAATGAATAGCCTTGACTTCAAGCAAGTCAGGGAGTACACTATTTAATTTTTTAAGGATTCAATATATACATGAAAAAAATTAGCATTTTACTTTTTTGGTTTCCTATACTTATGACTGCCCAAGACATTGTAGAGGGAAAGGTCATGGAAGCCAATACCGAAAATAAACGCATAGGTCTCTCAGGGGCCAATGTGTACTGGTTAAACTCTCCCTTGGGGACGATAACCCAAGAAGATGGAACTTTTATTATTCCCTACGAACCCGAATACAATAAATTGGTCATAAGCTATATTGGTTTCAAAACGGATACTTTGACTATTGATTCGCCTCGTATGGTGAATCACTTTCTGCGACCTTCGAACCAATTGGATGAGGTAGTCGTAGAGCAGAAAAAAGAAACCGTTGAAAAAGCGCTTTTCTCTGCGCAAAACTTGATTACCGTCAATAGCGAAGAATTATTGAAAGCAGCTTGTTGCAACCTTTCTGAAAGTTTTGAGACGAATCCGGCCATAGATGTCAATTTTAATGATGCGCTGACAGGAACCAGACAGATTCAAATGCTCGGTCTTACAAGCCCGTATCTTTTGATTACCCAAGAGAATATTCCCATGGTACGCGGAGCGTCACAAGCCTATGGTCTAACCTTTACCCCAGGTACATGGGTAGAAAGCATTCAAATCACGAAAGGCGCGGGTAGCGTGACCAATGGATATGAGAGCATTTCCGGGCAGATCAATACGGAACTGCAAAAGCCCTTATCAGATGTGCCTGTTTTTGTGAATGGGTATGCCAATCTAAACGGAAGGTTGGAACTCAATACACATCTCAATACAAAGCTTTCCGACAAATGGAGCACAGGGCTGTATATTCATGGAAACCGTAGGGATGTAGATGTCGACAATAATGATGATGGGTTTCTGGATATTCCCCTGGCCAATCAAATCAATGTGATGAACCGTTGGCAATACCAAAATCCGGAAACAGGTTGGGTAAGCTTTGTCAACGTTCGTTTTTTGAATGATGAAAAACAGGTGGGTCAATCGGATTTTAATCCGGATACTGACCGTTTTACCACCAATTCTTGGGGTAGTGAAATTGACACCCGGAGGTTCGACAGTTCAGTTAAGTTGGGCTATGTCTTTCCAGAATTGCCATTTCAAAGTTTTGGATTTCAGGCATCCTATAGCAATCATGCACAAGATTCGTTTTACGGATTCAATGTGTACGATATAGATCATGAAAGCGTTTACTCCAACTTTTTGTTCAATTCCATTATTGGGAATACAAAACATAAGTTCACAGCTGGAGTAGCCTTTGCTTATGATGGATATGATGAATTGGTCAATACGCAACGGTTTAGTAGAACTGACCAATCTCTGGGTGCTTTTTTTGAGTACAGTTATACCAATTTGGAAAAGTTGAGCCTTACTGCAGGGGTTAGAGTGGATACCCATAACCGTTTGGGAACTTTTTTTACGCCGAGACTGCATGTTCGCTATACACCATGGGAAAGAGGGAGTTTTCGAGCTTCTTTTGGATTGGGTAGGAGAGCGGCTAACATATTCGCGGAAAATCAAAAATTGTTCGCTTCCAGTCGGGTTATTCAGTTAGCCGGCAATGGTGGAAATATTTATGGATTTGATGCTGAAAAAGCGGTCAATTTTGGATTTGGGTTTCTTCAACGGTTTACTTGGTTGAACCGACCAGGTTCACTTTCTATAGATTTTTACCGAACTGATTTCCAAAATCAGGTGGTTGTGGATTGGGAAAACCCCAATGCGGTCCGATTTTCAAACCTTGATGGCGAAAGTTTTGCCAATAGTTTTCAGGTTGAGGTCAACCATGAAGTGATACCTCATGTGGAACTACGGATGGCCTATAAGTATTACGATGTGGAAACGACCTATCAAACAGGATTGTTGCAAAGACCCCTACAGGCACAACATCGGTATTTTGCCAACGTTGGATATAACACCGTTCCAAAGGAAAATGGAAGTCAATGGCGATTTGATTACACCCTACATACCCTAGGAAGGCAGCGGTTACCTAGTACAGCATCCAATCCGGTTGAGTTTCAATTAGGAGATTTTGCTGATGGCTATAGTTTGATGAATGCACAGGTAACCAAGGTTTTTTCCCAAAAATTTGAATTGTATCTGGGTGGAGAAAACCTAACTGCAGTGCGGCAAGATAATCCGGTTTTGGGCGCACAAGATCCATTTGGACCAAATTTTGATACTTCCATTGTGTTTGCCCCAATCCTTGGAAGAATGGTGTATCTGGGGTTTCGATTTAAGTCTTAAAAAACAAAAAAAGAAGTTTAAAAAATGAAAAATAGAATAGTAATTTTAGCAAGCCTTTTGATTGCGTTGGCTGCATATAGCCAAGAGAAAAACAAAAAAATGGCTTTTGAAGTAGATGGCGTATGCGAAATGTGCAAAGCGCGTATTGAAAAAGCAGCGCTGAACGTTTCTGGAGTTAAATACGCGACTTGGGATATCGCAAGCCATGAATTGTCTTTAATAATTGATGAACGCAAAACGAACAGTATGCAGATTAAGTCTGCTATGGCGCAAGTAGGACACGATACCAAGGAGTTGAAAGCGACACAAGAAGCGTATGAAAGTGTTCACCCTTGCTGTAGATACCGTGAGCTTGATTCAGACCACAATAAAAAACACTAGATGGAACAAACGTATTCTGTAACAGGGATGACTTGTCAAGGCTGTGTGGCCTCAGTTCAAGAAAAACTGTCCCAAGTGGATGGTGTTTTGGATGTACTGGTCGATTTGGAGAGAGGAGAAGCACAACTCAATTTGGCGAATCCCATTCCATTAGCTCAACTAAAAGGGGCTTTACCTGAAAAATACAGGATTGAAGAAGAAGGGAAAGCGGTTTTTGATACTATGGCAACTAGTAAGAAATCAAAATGGGGGCAGTTGCGCCCCCTTTTCTTGATTTTTGGGTACCTCTTTGCTTCAGCATTCTTGCTCAACTATAAAGACTGGAGTACTTCCCAAGCGATGCTGGATTTTATGGGTCTCTTTTACATTGTATTCAGCTTCTTCAAATTTTTGGACTTAAAAGGATTTCCTGAAAGCTTCCGAATGTATGACCCCCTTGCCAAGGCACTTCCCGCTTATGGTTGGGTGTATCCCTTTATTGAACTAGGTTTAGGACTTATGTTTTTAATGCGAATCCAAGTTTCAATAGCACTTTGGGTAACAATAATCATTTTGGGAATAACCACCATTGGAGTGACCAAGGCTTTGTTGGATAAAAAATCCATCCGTTGCGCTTGCTTAGGGACAGCATTGAATCTTCCTATGACGGAAGCCACATTTATTGAAAACGCTGTGATGTTGGTAATGGCAGGTTTTATGCTAATCCAGTGATATTTTTTCACTATGTGAAATTAGCGTACCATCATCAGCCATTCCCTCAAAGAATAGGGTGACATTGCTAACACCGTTGTCAGGTAGGGTTAAGGTAGCTTTCCCTTTTTCATCCGTAACTAAATTGGGTTCCCAATGCACAATACCATTACTCAAAAAACTCTCGTTCGAGTAATCGTATTGAGGGCGGTAGAATTTTTTGGGTCTTGTGAAACTGTTTTCAACCAGCTTTTCAGCAAAGCTTGACGTGGTAGTGAAGTAACCCCCTGTTTTTCTATAAATTCGTATGGTGCCCCCTCCAAAATCAGGTCCTTCAAAAAGCCCGTCTTTTGTCAAGTAAATTTCGTCAATTTGATACAAAGGGGTGTTTGCCAACTGACTAGCATCTGTGACTAACATATCATTTTCATACACAGCTACCGGTCCTGAGAATGGTATGGGGCTTGATATAAACAAAGCATTATTCACAAAGTCTTCTTGAACACGGAACCCCTGCCTTCTAATAAAATCTGATAATAAAGGATTTCTTTTAACATCATCATCCGATATTTTGAAACCACTGAATAAGCCATTTATAAGGGGCGAAGCACGTGTCAGCTTCTTTTCAATCCGTTCTTCCGATACCGTTACTCCTTCTAGAAAAATAGTATTGTCTTGTTCAAAGAGTGGTTTGTCAGAGGTACTATCATTTTGATTGTTGATATCTTTAGAGATGTCAAAAGGGATTTTCTTTCCAACAAAATCATGGGTAATAGAATCTCCAAATACGGTGGTTGACAAGAAGTTAGTTTTTATTTCTGGTTTTCTCAGTTTCTTATTCTTGCTCCTTAACGAAAGCATCAAAGTATCTCCGTTAAATTGAAAAAAATTGTCTATTTGGAAATTCGTAGAGTCTTTAAGCTCCACAAACTGCATATTGAACATATTCCCTTCCTGTATGACCAATTGGTCTCCCTTCCGTATTTTGGAATTTAATTTACCTGAGATCGAAATCCCATTTTCAAATGGATGTTCAATTTTTGGAGGGCCATCAAAAATGGCAGTCCAGTCATAACTGCTCCATCCTTGTGTCAATAGGATTAAATCAAGTTCATACGCTTTCGTTCTATCAATATCTTCAAAATATCTTGCAGCGTTTTCAACTTCTGACCCCAAATAGGGAGTGAGTAAAAAATTGGAAACTATACTTGAGTGGGTATTTTTTGCAGTAGTTTCTGAGGGAAGTGCTGAAACACTTAAGGACATAGGCGTGTTGTTTTTTGAAAATGCGTTGATGAATACGGAAACGGAATCCTTATTTTTTCGTTGGGGCGTTTCAACTTCGAGCTTACCTAGTTTTAAATTTTGGTAATTGAATATCAATCGCTCTGAGATTGGGTTTAATTCTTCATCGAAAAGTGTAATGATATTGGTTCCACTAAGCAATCTGCTCTTATCAATTTTGATGACTTTTTTCAGTTCATCTATTTCAAAAGTTTTTAAGTTCATAAGGCCGTCGCGGTGAATTGCAATATGGAAATTCTTACCCGATATTTTTTCTAGTGTAAATGGGTTAGTTTTCAAGGAAATGACAATTTTATCCTCTAGAATATTGTTGACGTTTATGACTATCCCTTTCCGTTTTGGTTCTGGGAGTTTTTTGCTAAGGATTTCACCACTTGGCAACACCGCCTCAAGCGTCAGCGGATATTCAACGTTTTCTGGCAGTATGAATTTACCAACGCCGTAACTGTTAGTAACAACATCAGCCACTTTCTCATCGTTTGGAGCTATAACCTTTCCTTCCGTAATTTCCATTCCCATTCCGTTGTTGTCCACAAGTTTGACACCTAAGGTGTTTTCGCCCCCTTTTATGATATGTCCGCCTTCAGGAAGAATTTGTAGGTTATAGGGTTTGGCAGGGAAAGGTTCATTCTCTGTAATTGTTTCATTGATGATAGTAATCTCTTTTAAAAAATCTTTCTCCTCCTTAAAATTCTGCATCCAGTTTGTACCTGCCTTTATGTAGTATACCCCACTTTTGAAGGAATTGTCAAGTTCAAAACTTCCGTGGGTAAATCCATTTTCTACCAAGAACATTCCGCTACTTACTTGATTTCCATCAGCATTATAAAGAGCACAGTGCAAGTTGGCCGTTTTTAATGAAGGCTCTTGAGCTTCTCTATTATATGAATAAGCTGTCCACCAAATCTCTTCCCCCACAAAAAAGACATCCTTGTTCAAGTGCAAATGAATAGATTCCCTATCATCCGAAAAGTGGTTCTCGTAACTATCCTTTAGTCGATAACTACCGCTGTCTTCGGTGGAACCGTTCAATAAGATTTCCTCAGTGTGGGAGATTAGGGAGCCGTCTTCTCCCATACCTTCAATAAAAATTTTGACCAAAGAAATGCTGTCTTTTGGAATTTTCAGTTCGACCTCACCTTTTTTATTCGTCGTTAATTGGGGCTCCCAATGCACAATGCCATGGTTTTCAAAGGCCTCTCCTCCTGTTGCAACATACTTTGGTCTGTAAAAGGTTTTGGGTCTAGAAAAACTGTTTTCCACTAATTTTTCGGCAAAATGAATTGAGCTTGATCGCTCACGAGGACCTAATTTCCTGTAAATCCGAATTACCCCGTTTTGTGAATTGAATGTGTCACCAGCAGCTCCATTTCGTTCAAAATAGATTTCGTCTATTTCGCTCATGGGTACATTGAGGAGTTGTCTTAGGTCATTGACCAAAAAATCATCTTCGTAAATCCTAACCCCAGCTCCTGCGGAACTCGAAGTAGCTATTAATCCCGAGCCATTGGCTGCTGTGGGGTTATCCGTGGTAGGGGTAGGAATTGCCCTTCCGCCTCCAAACCCGGGTCTACTGTTACGTATTGATACTTGTCCTGTTTGTACCACGAAGTCCACTAGAAACCCGTTTTTTGCTATAAAATCAAGTAAAAACAAGTTGTGTTTAATTTCTTTCTCTCCGATTTTGAAACCTGTAAAGGAATCATTTATTAAGGCCGATTTTCTTACGAGTTTGGGTTTGCTTTTTTCTTCTGTAAGTACGACTTCGTCTAATTCAATGATATCCGTTGATAACTTAAACGGGATAGTTGCCAAAGGTTCATTCCATAACGAGTTCAAAAACAAACTTTCAGGTAAGAGATGTTTGGCTAAATCCGTTGAATCATTACGTTCTATAATGCCAGGAAATTTAACTTCTAAATTGGGTTTTTTTAGTCCGCCTCTTTTCTTTCGAATGGCAAATTTAAGGGTGTCACCGTTTTTTGAGAATAGGTCTGTCAACTCTAGGGTTTGGGAGTCGTCCAAATCGAGGAAAACCATGGAACTGATGCCATCTGGAACTAATGCCAAACGCTCTTCTTTTTTCAGCTCAGAATTTAGTTTAAGTTGGGCGCTCACTCCGTGTTCGAAAGGATATGTGATTTCAGGCTCTCCACTAAAAATAAGTCCCCAGTCATAACTGCTCCAGCCTTGGGTAAGCATCGCCAAATCTAGTTCATATTCTTTTATCCTATCTGAATCTGAAAAATATCGGGAAGAATTCTCAACAGCTGATTTGAGATAAGGATGCAAAAGAAAGGAGGAAAAAATATTGGAATCTTCTAGGTTATGACCATTTGTAGCAGGTAAGGCCGAAATGCTTAATGAAACAGGTGTGCATTTAGAGGTAAACGTTTTTATTTTCAGATAAACTGAATCTTTCTTTTCCTTCTCTTTTGTTACTGATGCTTGAGCTAATCCAAGTCCTTTAAAATTGAAAATCAATCGTTCACTAATGGGCTCCAAGTTTTGGTTAAACAGGGTAATAATGTTTGTGCCGGGTAGGAGATTCTCCTTATTAACTTTAATGTTTCTTGATAAACTATCAAAGACAAAGGAATTCAACGTCATTATTCCATCACGATGAACGGCCAGATGAAAAGAGTCTTTTTGGATAGTTTTGAGAGTTTGAGCGTTTGTATTTAAGGAGACCACCAACTTCTCGTCTAAGATGTTGTTGACCGCCATGGCAATTCCATTATTCTTTGCTTCCGGGAGTGTTTCTTCTATAGTGGTGCCATTTTCAAGGGTTGCCTTTAAGGTATAGGTTTGTTGTTTTTCTGGAAGTAATTCAAATCGACCCAAGCCTACTTCATTGGTGAAAACCTCAGTTAGTTGATTGTTTTCATTGTCGAATACTCCCCCTTTTTGAATCTGAACACCTCTTCCTTGCCCGTTAATAATCCGTAAGCCAACCATATTATCCGTATCGGCTATAAGGTGTCCTCCTTCAGGGAGTAATTGTAAGTCGTAACTTTCTTGTGTGGTTGATGATTCTTCGTCATCCAAAGGCTTAATTATCCTAATTTTTTTTATGAAAGGAACATCTTCTTTAAAATTATTCATCCATTTGGTCCCCGCTTTGAGATAGTAAATGCCAGAATTCCATGTGGAATCCACTTTAAAGCTGCCGTTGGACACGCCTCTTTCAAATAGGAAAAGGTCTTCGGTAATCAGATTTCCGTTGGAATCATATAAACCGCAATACAGGTTTTTGGTCGGATTTGACAGTTGATTGCTCTTTTTATTGTAGGCATAAGCTGTCCACCAAATTTCATCTCCTTCAATGAAGGTGGTTTTGTTCACATGCAAATGAACAGACTCTCTATAATGGCGAAAATGGGATTCGTAGGTTTCTTTTAGTTTGACAGTTTCTTGCTCTTGAGCCTCCAGATTGGAGTTGAAAAAAAAGAGGAACGACAGAAGGGAACAATAGCGGATTAATTTCATATTGTTTTCTCTTAAAATACGAAAAAGAGCCCTGCGCAGTAGTCACTTTATGAATGATTTAACAAGTATATACAACAAAAAACCGCACTTAAAAGTGCGGTTAATTTACATTATAAAGGATGTGCTTTTACATCATTCCTGGCATTCCGCCACCACCCATTGGAGGCATGGCAGGTGCATCTTCCTTAATGTCTGTCAAAGCACATTCGGTAGTAAGAATCATGCCTGCAACTGAAGCGGCATTTTCCAATGCCACTCTTGTAACTTTGGTGGGGTCAATGATACCAACCTTCATCATTTCTACATACTTGTCCGCTTTGGCATCATATCCAAAATCACCTTTTTCATCCATCACTTTAGCCACAACCACAGAGCCTTCACCACCCGCATTTTCTACAATGGTTCTTAATGGAGACTCAATAGCTCTAGCCACAATTTGAAGTCCAGTATCTTCATCGGCATTGGCAGTTTCTGTTTTAGCAAGAACGGATTTCGCTCTTACCAAGGCAACACCACCACCAGCAACGATTCCTTCTTCAACAGCAGCTCTTGTGGCATGCAAAGCATCATCTACACGGTCTTTCTTCTCTTTCATTTCTACCTCAGAAGCAGCACCAACATAAAGAACGGCAACACCACCGGCCAATTTAGCCAAGCGCTCTTGCAACTTTTCTTTGTCGTAGTCCGATGTGGTGGTCTCAATCTGAGATTTGATTTGGTTCACACGAGTCTTGATATTTTTGGCAGAACCCGCACCATTTACGATTGTGGTGTTATCCTTATCGATGGTAACTCTTTCTGTTGTCCCCAACATATCAACAGTAGCAGTTTCCAAAGAGAATCCTCTTTCTTCAGAAATTACGGTACCATTGGTTAAGATGGCAATGTCTTCTAACATGGCTTTTCTACGGTCACCAAATCCAGGGGCTTTAACAGCAGCGATTTTAAGAGAACCTCTTAGTTTGTTCACTACCAAAGTAGCCAAGGCTTCACCATCAACATCTTCAGCAATAATCAACAAAGGCTTTCCAGATTGAGCAACAGGTTCCAAAACAGGAAGCAAATCTTTCATGGAAGAAATTTTCTTATCGAAAAGAAGGATATAAGGATTATCCAAATCCGCAATCATTTTCTCAGAATCGGTTACGAAGTATGGAGAAAGATACCCTCGGTCAAACTGCATACCTTCCACTACGTCAACATAAGTATCAGTTCCCTTAGCTTCTTCTACAGTGATAACACCTTCTTTACCCACTTTTTCGAAAGCTTGGGCAATCAAATCACCAATAGTCTCGTCATTATTTGCAGAGATAGCAGCAACTTGCTTAATTTTTTCGGAAGAGTCACCTACTTTTTTGGATTGCTTGGCAAGGTTGGTAACAATAGCGTCAACCGCCTTGTCTATTCCTCGTTTTAAATCCATTGGGTTTGCACCAGCAGCTACGTTTTTAAGGCCTTCTTTTACGATAGATTGTGCCAAAACGGTTGCCGTAGTTGTACCGTCACCGGCTAAATCATTGGTTTTGGAAGCGACTTCCTTTACCATTTGAGCGCCCATGTTTTCCAAAGCATCTTCCAACTCAATCTCCTTGGCTACGGTTACCCCATCCTTGGTGACTTGTGGTGCACCGAAGGATTTGCTGATAATTACGTTTCTACCTTTTGGTCCCAAAGTCACTTTCACAGCGTTGGCTAAGGCATCTACACCTCTTTTAAGACCGTCACGTGCTTCTATATCGAACTTAATATCTTTTGCCATTTTCTTTTAGTTGATTTTATAATTATACAATTGCTAAAATGTCACTTTCGCGCATCATCAAATAGTCGACACCGTCCAGTTTAAGCTCGGTGCCAGCATATTTACCATAAAGAACAGTATCACCTACTTTTACAGTGATAGTCTCATCTTTGGTTCCTGGACCAACGGCAACTACTTTTCCTTTTTGAGGTTTTTCTTTTGCGGTGTCAGGGATTATGATTCCGGAGGCAGTTTTGGTCTCTGCTTCTACGGGCTCGATAAGAACTCTATCCGCTAATGGTTTGATGTTAACTTTAGCCATATTCTTAGTTTTTAAGTATTTGTTTTAAAAATTCTCGATTGGAAGGACAGAAATTATGCCATTGCCAAAAAACTGCCATTCTTTTAAAAGAAAAATGCCAGCTTGTCATCTAAGCTGGCATTCATCTAAAATTATGTCATCTATCTTTTAATTGATAGTATCTGCAGGATTGGTTTGCTCTGCTGCTGGTACTTGTTCCGGAATTTGTTCAGGTACAGTTTCTGGAATGGTATTCTCAACATCATTCCCATCCAAGACTTTAGATTCAGCTTGACCAAAATTTCCTTTTAGTGATACATTGGACAACAAAATCAAAACAATCAATAAAGTTGCCAAAGTCCACGTACTTTTATCTAGAAAATCTCCTGTTTTTTTGACACCGCCAACAACTTGATTGCCACTACCGCCGAAAGAGGAAGAAAGACCTCCACCTTTTGGATTCTGCACCATAACAACCAACATCAAAAGAAGGCAAACGATAATGATTAAAATCAAAAATATAGAAAACGTACTCATTTTATTTCTTTTCTTTTTGCAGTTTTTTGACCGCTCGAATTTGGTCGGCAAAGAAACCACTTTTTTCTGGATATTTCAAACTCAATATCTTAAAGGCCTGAATCGCTTTTTTATACTTCTTCTGTTCAAGATAGACTTTGGCCAGTGTTTCGGTCATCAGTTCGTTTTTGTCCATCCGAACTGATTCTTTGATGTCAACTTTAGATTGAAGTTCTTCTTTTGGAACAATTTTGGGATTATTCTCTATAAACTTATCCAAAAGCTCAAACTTTCTTTTTTTATCAATTTCTATGGGTTCCACCACATCAATTTCCTTGGTGGTTTCTTCAGATGTGAGCTGCAACCACTCTACAAAAGAGTGCTTTTCGTTTTTGGTAAACGGTAGAGGTTTGCCTATGCCCAATTGAATTTCAGCCTCCTTCTTGTCTTCGTCTGGTTCTTTTGTTTCTGGTTTTGGTTCTTTGGAAGCAAAAAGTTTTGGGTCTAAAATCTGCTCCGCGTCTTGTATGTTTTGTGGAAGAGGTTTCTCTTCAGATTCTGGAATGAAAATTTCGGCATCAGGGTTGGGTTCAATTTCTTCGGAAACAATCTTTTTTTCTTCCAATTTGGGTGCTCTTCCAGCGATGGAATCCGCAATTCCATTTTGTACAAAATCGTTGGAAGTAATGAAATCAAAAAGAACATCCCTGTCTGCCGTATGGGCGGCGGTAACTTTTAAGGCACTGTTGTATTTATAACTGTCAAGATTTTTCAACCCTTTAAGATGTAAGGCTCGAGCTGCCTGAAAATACGGGTATTCAGAAATAATATCCTCTAACTCCCTAGTTTGTTGGGGAGAAAGTATGGTATTCGATTTCCGAAGAATATGTAAAAAATCCGATACGTTCATGGTTGCTACCAATTCCCTAAAGAGGCATTAAAAATATCTTGGGTCAAGCGTTCAAAAATTTCTTCATGAGCCTGGGCTTGAATAGAGGTCAATGAAGCTGTTGCGTCAAAATCGAAGAAGAAGGAAAATCTTTGCTCAAAATCAGCATCTTCTTTTTTTCTATTGTAAAAACGAACGTTGACACTCATGGTCAATCGGTTTTGAGCGGTAAGCTGGTCCGATGTGGCAGTCATGGGAGTCACGCGATACTCCACGATTTCTCCTTCGTACAACAAATCACCATTACTACCTGTCAACGAAAGACTGGTCAAGTTATTAATCTGGTCCTGAAGGGCCAAGGTAAAATCTCTATCCAAACTGGGAACAATAATGGAACCTGGCCGTTGGTCTGCATAATTCTGAAAAAAATCCACTTGGAAACTTTCAGCAGTTCCAATATCCGCCCCTGAAAAGTTATACGCTCCGCATCCCACTAAATTTAGCATGCCCGTGAGCAGTGCTACTATCATTATTCTTTTTCCCATCTGTCCAATTTAAGGATTTACAGATTATAAATCGTACTGTTTTATTTTTCGGTACAAAGTTCGTTCAGAGATACCCAGCTCGGAAGCAGCTGCTTTGCGTTTGCCACGGTTTCTTTCCAAGGACTTTTTGATAAGTTCAATTTCCTTTTCCTGTAAAGAAAGGGTTTCTTCTTCCTGGATTTCTTCAGCAAAATGGTACCGGTCCTCAGAAGGTCTCGAAATCTGAGTGCTGTGATTTTCCACGGCAGGTTCTGGAAGATGTAGAACTTCAGTGGGCAGGGTTTCTTCCCTTTCTACCGAACTTTCATCCTGATTTCCATAGATTTTTCGAATCAAAGTTTCGTTTTCTTCTTGCACCTTTTCCGTATCACTATTCTGAAGAAGCTCCAAGGTCAGTTTTTTCAAATCGTTCAAATCCCCTTTCATGTCGAATAGCACCTTATAAAGGATTTCTCGCTCATTGCTGAAATCACTTTCTTTTTTTTCCTGCCCTATTACTGCAGGTAGGTTGGAGTTTGTTGAATTTGGTAGGTACCCACTTAACGTTGAAGCCGATATACTTCGATTTTCTTCCAATACGGAAACCTGTTCGGCAATATTTCGTAATTGCCTGATATTACCAGGCCATCGATACTTTAAAAGAAGGTCGATAGCACTTTCTTCCAACCGTATAGTCGGCATTTTGTATTTCTGACCAAAGTCTGAAGCAAATTTGCGAAACAACAGGTGAATGTCTTCCTGTCTTTCTCGAAGCGGGGGAATGTTTATTTCTACAGTGCTCAATCTATAATAGAGGTCTTCCCTGAACTTTTCCTTCTTAATGGCTTCAAACATATTAACGTTGGTGGCCGCTACAATCCTTACGTTGGTCTTCTGTACTTGTGACGAACCTACCTTGAGGAATTCTCCATTTTCCAAAACACGTAGTAATCGTACTTGGGTTGTCAAGGGAAGTTCTCCAACTTCATCCAAGAATATTGTTCCGCCATCAGCTACTTCAAAATAACCACTTCTGGTTTGTGTTGCTCCGGTAAAGGCTCCTTTTTCATGACCAAACAACTCACTGTCTATGGTTCCCTCGGGAATAGCACCACAGTTCACAGCGATGTATTTGGCATGCTTTCTATGGGATAAGGAATGTATAATTTTTGGAATGGCCTCCTTCCCCACACCACTTTCACCGGTGACCAATACCGAAATATCCGTAGGAGCCACTTGGATAGCTTTCTCTATAGCACGATTCAGTTGGGTATCATTGCCAATGAGCTCAAATCGTTGTTTTATAGACTGAATGCTCTCCATGTTCTAGTTGTTCTTTGAATATTCAATTGCTTCACCGATGAGTGTGGCAGAAGTACAATCATTAATTTTTACATTGACAAAATCCCCAACTTGATAGCTCTCTTTCGGGAATACCACTACGGTGTTCTGGGAGTTTCTTCCCATCCAGTGAGCATCTGATTTTTTGGAAGGCCCTTCAATGAGCACTTCCTCGACCTTGCCTATATGTTGTTGGGTGCGAAATAACCCATGTTTTTGCTGTAGGTTGATGATTTCTTGGAGCCTCCTCTTTTTGGTTTCCGTTGGTACGTCATCCTCTAATTTACGTGCGGCTAAAGTTCCAGGACGTTCTGAGTAGGCGAACATAAAACCAAAATCATATTTGACATATTCCATTAAGCTCAACGTATCTTGATGGTCCTCTTCCGTTTCGGTTGGGAAACCGGTAATCATATCTTGGCTTATGGCACATTCCGGATTTATCTTCCGAATGTTATCAATTAATTCAAAGTATTCCTCACGCGTATGCAAGCGGTTCATCGCCTTTAAGATTCGATTGCTTCCACTTTGAACAGGTAGGTGGATGTAGTCGCAAATATTCTCATGTTTCGCCATGGTTTCAATCACATCCAAAGTCATATCCTGGGGATTGGAGGTGGAAAAACGGATACGCATTTTGGGTTGGGCAAAGGCAACCAAATCGAGAAGCTTCGCAAAATTCACGGAAGTCGCTTTTTGCATTTCCGTAGCTTTATCAAAATCCTTCTTCAAACCACCGCCATACCATAGATAGCTATCCACATTTTGACCTAAAAGCGTAATTTCCTTAAACCCTCTTTCCCATAGGTCATTGACTTCTTCCAAAATGGATTGTGGGTCTCGACTACGTTCCCTACCTCGGGTAAACGGAACCACACAAAAGGTACACATGTTATCGCAACCTCTAGTTATGGAAACAAAAGCTGTAACTCCATTGGAATTTAGGCGTACAGGGGCGACATCCCCATAGGTTTCATCTTTGGATAGAATTACATTTACGGCATTTCTACCTTCATCAATTTCTTGGATCAGGTTGGGTAGGTCTTTATAGGCATCTGGGCCTACGACCATATCCACTATTTTCTCTTCTTCCAGGAATTTGCTTTTCAAACGCTCTGCCATGCAACCAAGAACTCCCACCTTCATTCCAGGGTTGATTTTCTTTACTGCATTGAATTTTTCCAAACGCTTGCGAACAGTCAATTCGGCCTTTTCGCGAATGGAGCAGGTGTTCACCAAAACCAAATCTGCTTCCTCCAATTGGTTTGTGGTATTGAAACCTTCTTTTGCCAAGATGGATGCTACAATTTCACTATCAGAAAAATTCATTTGGCACCCGTAGCTTTCAATATAAAGCTTTCGGGTATTGTCTTGAACTTGTTCAAGTGTCAATGTGTTGCCCTGTTGTTCTTCGTTGATTATTTTTTCTGAATGCTCTTTCTCGCTCATCATGTCTCAAATGGAGGGCAAAGATAGTGCATAATCTGATTTAGTGACAATTTGGCAGTTGAATTTAAACAAAATGAAACGCAACTTTGTTTAATCTTTTTTATCTAAAAGGTGTTATTCATCCAAAAAACTTAAACACCAATGAAAAAGCATCTCCTGTTTCTTTTATCCCTTTTAGCCTTATTTTTTATTTCCTGTGATTCCAATGACGAAGATGATGGATATGCCGAATTTTTAGTGGCGCGTCCTTTGGTCATGAGCAAGGCCGATTTTGCTAATGGAGTGGATATTGTTCCTCCGCGTCCCATAGATGAATCAGGTAAGGTTTATGCTTACCAAGATTACATTTTTATAAATGATAAGAGCAAAGGGGTGCATGTTATTGATAACAGCAGCCCACAAAGACCGGTTAAAATTGCATTTATTGAAATACCCGGAAACGTGGATATTTCGGTTAAAGACAACTATTTGTATGCAGACAGTATTATGGACCTAATTGTCTTGGATATTTCTGATGTTAACAATATTCAACAAGTGAATCGATTGGAGAATGTGCTTCGCGAAGGGATTATTTTTCCTTTTGGGGTGGATATTGTTGAATATGACGCGTATGATTATGAAACTGAAGTACTAGTTGGTTGGGAAACAGTCACTGAAAGAAGATTAGTAGAGGAAGTCCAAAATGAACGGATTGACTTTTTTGGTGATATAGCCGTAGCGGAGGCAGCTAATGATAGCCAAACTGGTGAAGGAGGGTCATTGGCCCGCTTTAAAATCGTGGGTGAGTTTTTGTACGCTGTGGATAGTCATACAATTAATGTATTTGATATTGCAGATTTAGAGAATCCCCAAGATTTGGAAGATGTATATGCTGGATTTGATATTGAAACTATTTTTAATAGAGGAGAGCATTTGTTTTTGGGTAGCATGAGAGGCATGTACATATATGATATCTCATCTCCCGCGACACCCACTTTTGTCTCTGAGTTTCAACATGGCACTGCTTGCGACCCAGTGGTAGTAGATGGAGATTATGCTTACGTTACCCTAAGAGGAGGTAATGGTTGTGGCGCTATAGAAAGTGGTCTTTTTATTGTGGACATTTCCAACATACAAAGCCCAGAACTTACTATTTCGTATCCTATGGATGAACCTTTTGGATTGGGCGTTCGTAACGAGAAGCTATTTGTGTGTGACGGGTCTTCAGGATTAAAGGTGTATGATAAAACCAATGTTGAAGAACTCTCTTTGTTAAACCATTTTAAAGATATTGTTACGTTTGATGTCATTCCTATGGAAAGTCATTTGATAATGGTAGGTGATGAAACCTTGTACCAGTATGAATATTTAGACGATACTATCAGGCTTATTAGCCAAATAGGCTTGAATTAAAGTTGCGCATTTTCCCATTGAAATATCCCGTTTAACACGGGATATTTTTTTGTGCAATACTAGGCTCCAAATCCAAAATCCAAAATTTGATATACTTTTGTTAGCTGAAAAACGAATTGCATGCCAAAGAATTTAGTTATTGTGGAGTCGCCTGCCAAGGCAAAAACTATTGAACGGTTTTTGGGTAAGGAGTATCAAGTAGAATCCAGTTTTGGGCATATTGCCGACCTTCCTTCCAAGGAATTAGGAGTGGATGTGGAGAATGGATTTAAACCCAAATACACCGTTGATAAAGAAAAGAAGGCACTCGTAAAGAAGCTGAAGGATTTAGCAAAAAAGGCCGAAGTAATTTGGTTGGCCAGTGATGAAGACCGTGAAGGGGAGGCTATATCTTGGCACCTGGCCGAGGAACTAAAATTGGACAAATCCAAAACCAAAAGAATCGTATTCAATTCGATTACCAAGTCTGCGATTCAAAAGGCGATTCAAAACCCAAGGGAAATCAATTATAATTTGGTAAATGCCCAACAAGCCAGACGGGTTCTTGACCGTTTGGTCGGGTATCAACTTTCACCCGTCCTCTGGAAAAAAATAAAACCGGGTCTTTCTGCAGGAAGAGTGCAATCTGTAGCTGTGCGTTTGATTGTGGAAAGAGAGCGTGAGATTGAAGTTTTCAATCCAGAAGCGTCCTATCGCATTCGAGCCGAATTCAAAACCAAGGATGGCAATGTTTTCTCAGCAAAGTTGAACAAGACTTTTCCAAGTTTGGATACAGCCAGAGCATTTTTGCAGCAGAACATAGGAGCAGATTTTTCGGTAGGTAACTTAGATAAAAAACCCGCTAAAAAAACGCCAGCAGCTCCGTTTACGACATCTACCTTACAGCAAGAAGCTTCACGCAAATTATACTTCTCGGTGAGCCGAACCATGCAGGTTGCACAACGCCTATATGAAGCCGGACTTATTACCTACATGAGAACGGATAGTGTCAATCTTTCTAATGAAGCTTTGAATGCTGCGAAAGATGCCATTGTTCAGAATTACGGAGAATCGTACAGCAAAACAAGAAATTATACCGGTAAATCTAAAGGAGCACAAGAAGCGCACGAAGCTATTCGACCTACGGATATGAAATTGCAATCTCCTTCTTTGGAACGTGACCAAGCCAAATTATATGAATTGATTTGGAAACGTACTTTAGCTTCCCAAATGAGTGATGCAATTTTGGAGCGTACGAATGTCAAAATAAAATCAAGTTCGCACCAAGAAGAATTTGTTGCCAATGGTGAAGTGGTCAAGTTTGATGGTTTCTTGAAAGTCTATCTGGAAGGCACAGATGAAGAAGATAGAGCAGAGGAACAAGAAGGTATGTTGCCCGCTATGACCATTGGTGAATCGCTTACCAACAATTACATAACGGCAACAGAACGCTTTTCAAGACCCCCGTATCGTTATACTGAGGCTTCCTTGGTGAAAAAGTTGGAAGAGTTGGGAATCGGAAGACCATCAACCTATGCACCTACCATTTCTACGATTCAAAATAGAGGATATGTAGAAAAAGGTACGGTTGAAGGGACTGAACGAAATTATTTTCAGCTTACTTTGGAATCCAATCAAGTTGCAGAAAAGAAATTGACCGAACTGGTAGGCTCTGATAAAGGAAAACTAGTGCCAACGGATATAGGAATGATTGTAAATGATTTTCTAGTGAGTCATTTTACTAACATTTTGGATTACAACTTTACGGCCAAGGTGGAAGAAAACTTTGATGAGATTGCGGCTGGGGTTGAGGATTGGCAAAAAATGATGGATGAGTTTTACAAGGATTTTCATCCAACGGTACAAGATGTTGAAGAAAATGCGGAGCGCGCGAGTGGAGAACGCGTTTTGGGAACCGACCCAAAATCGGGTAGACAGGTAGCGGCACGTTTAGGAAGATTTGGCCCAATGGTTCAAATAGGTACTGTTGAAGAAGAGGAAAAACCCTTATTTGCAAGTTTGCTTCCTGACCAATCTATTACCACAATCACTTTTGAAGAGGCCATGTCACTTTTTGAACTTCCGCGAAAACTAGGCGTCTACAAAGGAGAAGAAATAGAAGCGAATGTGGGCAGATACGGACCTTATGTACGGTTTGGTAAAAAGTTCGTTTCCTTAAGTGCTGGAGAGAATGCCTTTGAAGTAGATTTGGATAGAGCTATTGAACTTATCCAAGAGAAAGAAAAAGCAGATGCTCCTATTGCAACGTACGAGGGGAAGGAAGTAACCAAGGGTAAAGGAAGGTTTGGTCCCTTTATTAAATGGGATGGTATGTTTATCAATGTCAACAAGAAATATGATTTTGATAGCCTTTCAAATACCGATGTTGCCGAATTGATTGAAGCCAAAAAAATCAAAGAAGCCGAAAAGTTGGTTCAAGAATGGCCCGAGGAAAAAATTCGTATCGAGAAAGCAAGATGGGGTAGGCACAATATCATCAAGGGTAGAATAAAGGTTGAACTTTCCAAAGATGTGGATGCCTCCAAGGTAACATTGGAAGAGGCCATAGCCCTTATCGACAAGAAAACTCCAAAGAAAAAGACCAAGGCTAAGACGAAAAAATAAGATGGCATTCGATTTTTTGGTTCCCGTTAAGGATAAGGTCTTGGCATATTCAGAATTATTGCCACCCCAATCCCTTGGAAAAAACATTCATAAACATACCGAGAAAAAAGGATTTCCTGTTTTTGCCAATGCTACCGTAGCCATTTTTGGGGTATTGGAATCCCGAAACGCGGTAGAGAAAAAACCAATTCCGCTAGACGTGGATGAAATACGCATCCAATTGTATAGATTGATGAAAGGAAATTGGGATGCTACTATATTGGATATTGGCGATGTAGAAGAAGGGGAGACGGTGGAGGATACTTACTTCGTGGTAAGAGAAATAGTTGCCGGTCTACTTGAAGAAAAAATCATACCTATTATAATAGGGGCTACCCAAGACATTACTTTTCCTACCTATCGTGCCTTTGATAAGATCAAGGATATGGTCAATCTGGTAAGTATTGATAGTCGGTTTGATTTTGGACAAGCAGATGAATTGATTTCCTCTCATTCCTATATGAGTAAGATTATTACGGATAAACCCAACAATCTTTTCAATTTTTCCAATTTGGGTTTTCAGAGTTACTTCAACGCCCAGGAAGAATTGGATTTGATGGAAAGGTTATTTTTCGATGCATATCGTTTGGGAGATATTGCTGCAAATATTTCCTTGGCTGAGCCTGTTCTGCGAAATGCACATATCGTAAGCTTGGACCTTACTTCGATACGAGCGAGTGAAATGGGCATGGGCAAAAGTTTTTCTCCCAATGGATTTACGGGTAGGGAGATATGCAGCATTGCCCGCTATGCTGGCCTAAGTGATTCGGTAGCCTTGTTCGGTATCTATGAAGGGGATAATTCGCATCAAGGTTTCCAAATGATTGCCCAGATTATCTGGTACTTTATAGAAGGGCTTACTTTCCGGGTCAAAGAACATCCAACTTCTAAAAGTGAAGACTTTACCAAGTTTACCGTGCCCACGGACACAGAAGAGCTTATCTTCTACAAAAGCCATGTGACTGAAAGATGGTGGGTAGAAGTTCCTTCAATTTTGCCTGAACATACTAAAACAAATTCACCAGCGTTATTACCATGCACCGAAGGGGACTATTTGGAAGCTTGTAACCAAAATATTCCAGAACGGTGGTTCAAGGCCTACAGAAAGGGCCTAAACTGAACAAATTAATTTTAGAGGATAAATTGTTTTTATACAATAATTTGTATGAAAAACAGTTTTGAAAATATGAATTTGTGTTGCGCAAGCTTAAGAAATCTAAATCGAATAATTTAACCTAAAGTATGAGAAAGCTATTCTTTTCATCTCTGGCCCTTGTTTTTTTGCTGACCAGTTGCGGTTCTAAATCAAGATCAAAAGGTGAACTAGTTGGGGTAAAGGGTAAGAAATGGTATCCAGAAAAACCCTATGGAATGGAATTGATTCCCCGTGGCTCGTTTGTCATGGGTAAAGCCGAGGAAGACCAAGCGAAAGTTCAGAACGCTCCCACGCGTACTGTAACGGTTCGTTCATTTTATATGGATGATACAGAAATCACGAATAGTGAGTATCGTCAGTTTGTAGAATGGGTAAAAGATTCCATTACCAGAACGAAATTAGCCATCCTAGCCGATGAGTTAGGATTAGGTTCTGAAGACGATGGAATTGGTGAATACGCCTTTAAGGATACCGATACCACAAAAATTTCGGTTTACGAAAGATACATGTTGGATAACTACGCAGGTCTTGGTGAAACAGGATATGAAGGTCGTGCTTTGAATAAGGATGTTGACCTTATATGGGATACTTCTGACTACCCAGATGAATATTACGCTGAGGTAATGGATTCTCTTTACATTCCTGAAGAAGAAAGTTATAACGGACAACGCACTGTGGATGTTACCCGATTGAAGTATAGCTACAATTGGATGGACATTGAAGCAGCTGCCCGTGCTAAAAATGGTAGACGAAAGGACTTTATAAGACAAGAGGAATTGGAAATCTATCCAGATACAACGGTATGGATTCGTGATTTTGAATATTCATATAACGAACCCATGCACAACGATTATTTCTGGCATGACGCATATAGTGATTACCCAGTTGTGGGTGTAAACTGGATGCAGGCCAAAGCGTTTTGTAACTGGAGAACCAAGTTCAAGAACGACGACCAAAAAAGTAGAGGTAGACAATTCGTGAACCAATTTAGATTGCCTACCGAAGCTGAATGGGAATATGCCGCTCGTGGCGGTATTGAAGGAGGAACGTATCCTTGGGGAGGTCCTTATGTAATCAGTGATACCGGTTGTTTCATGGCCAACTTTAAGCCACAACGTGGTGATTATGCTGCGGATGCTGCATTATACACAGTGGAAGCTAAGTCTTACGAGCCTAATGAATACAACTTGTATAATATGGCTGGTAATGTAGCGGAATGGACAAGCTCTAGCTTTGACCCAGGAGCTTATGAATATTTGTCTACCATGAACCCGAATGTTGGTTCAGGACAAAACCAAAGAAAAGTAATTCGCGGCGGTTCTTGGAAGGACGTAGCATACTTCCTTCAGGTAAGTACCAGGGATTATGAATATCAAGATTCAGCACGAAGCTATATTGGTTTCAGAACCGTACAGGATTTCATGGGAGAAGAGGATTCTACCAACGGACGTAGAGGTCTTCCCAACTAATCATAGAGACTAAAAAGAGAGTATTTTTAACCAGTAACCAAATACTTATTATATAACTTAATTAAAACTAGAATTATGGCACAGTCAAAATCAACAAAAAAACTGTTTAACATGGCCTACGGGCTTGGAGCATCAGTGGTAATTATTGGTGCACTATTTAAAATCCTTCACTGGGAGTTCGGACCGCTTACAGGTGGTTTGCTTCTTGCTGTAGGTCTTATTACTGAGGCATTGATTTTTGCCATCAGTGCATTTGAACCAGTAGACGACGAGTACGATTGGTCTTTGGTGTATCCAGAATTGGCTAACGGTCAATCTAAAGGAAACAAGAACGATGCTAAGCAAGCTAAAGAAGCTGAAGGTCTTCTTTCTAGAAAGTTAGATGACTTATTGAAAGAAGCTAACATCGATTCTGAGTTGTTCTCTAGCTTAGGTGATAGCATCAAGAGTTTTGAAGGTGCAGCTAAAAATATTGCTCCTACTACAGATGCGATTCAGCATACTAAGAAGTACTCTGAGGAATTGTCTCATGCTGCTGCTCAAATGGAATCGTTGAACAGCTTGTACAAAGTTCAATTGGAAAGTGCTAGCCGTCAAGCTTCTATCAACGAAGAAGTAGTGCAAAATGCTGGTGCGTTGAAAGAGCAAATGGAGTCTTTGGCTACCAATCTTTCTTCTTTGAACGGCGTATACGGAAATATGCTATCTGCCATGGGTAGCAGAAACTAATTAGGGTATTTGACTATACCAAACCCCAAATTAAATTAATCAATAACTCTAATTAAAATAAAACATGGCAGGAGGAAAACAAACACCACGTCAGAAGATGATCAACCTTATGTACTTGATCTTCATCGCGATGTTGGCCCTGAATATGAGTAAGGAAGTACTTGCAGCTTTCGGTCTTATGAACGAAAAACTTGAGACTTCCAATACTAAAATGACCGCAAGTAACGAAGGTTTCCTTGAAGGTTTGGCTACTAAGGCTTCCGAGAATGAGGAAGAGTATGGTACGCTATACAAAAACGCCCAAGAGGTAAAACAACTTTCGGATACGTATTATAGCTACTTGGAAGGAATCAAAAAAGGCATGACTGAAGGATTGGAAGATCCTAAGGATTATGTAGTAATGGATAAGTCAGATTATCTAGACAACTTATTCTTTCAAGGAGATAATTTAAAACCAGAAGGTGAAAACTTCTTGAAGCAAATTGAAGGATACCGCGATGGTGTGGTAAACTCTTTACCTAAGGATAAGTTTAATGAAATCAAGGAATCTGTGAAGACTAGATTCTCTACAGGCGATGAAAAAGGTAAGGTTGAGAAAAGAGACGGGACTCGTCAAGATTGGATCAACTATCACTATGAAGGATTTCCTTTGGTAGCTTCTTTGACTAAAATCACACAGCTTCAAGCAGATATTAAGACTACTGAGCAAGAAGTATTGAAAAGCTTATTGGAAGGTAACTTGACAGCTGCCGTCTCACTTACAAATTTTGTAAGTTCTTTAGATGCTCCAAAAACAGCATACTATACAGGTGAGAAGTACGATGGTAAAATCATTGTTAGTAAAACTGACAAGACTTCTACTCCTGTTAAGGCTGAGTTGACTTTGGACGGAAGAAAATTGACTGACGGTAAAGACTATGTTCTTGAGGCAGGTGGAATCAAGATGTTGATTGGTGCTGGTGCAGCTGGTGACCATGAGATTAAAGGTACTATGTACTTTATGCAAGATGGTAAGGAAGTTCCAGTTGAAGTAAACAACGTTTTTGCAACAATTACTAAGCCTAACGCTGCTGTAATTTCTGCAGATAAGATGAATGTAGTTTACCGCGGTGTATCTAACCCAATGACTATCTCTATTCCTGGTATTCCTGATAATAAAGTTAGAGCTTCCGCTGCTGGTTTGACCAAAAGAAGCGGTAGTAACTACATCATGAACCCAGGAAAAGGTAGAACAGTAACTATTACTGCTTCTGGTACGTTGCCTGATGGTAAGCCAATTTCAACTAAATCTGAGTTTAGAATCAAGGATATTCCAAGACCTAGCGGAACCGTACGTGGTGAAGCAGGTAGTGTGAAAATGCCAAAGCGTAACCTTGAGATTTCTACAATCAGTGCTATGTTGGAAGACTTTGACTTTGATTTGAACCTTTCTGTTGCCGGATTCAAGTTCAAAGTACCTGGTCAACCTACCATCGTAGTAAATGGTAACAAATTGAACGCTCAAGCCAAATCTGCTTTGAAAAGAGCTAAAAGAGGTTCAGCTGTTCAGATTTTTGACATCAACGCTTACATTACCAACAACAGAAGCTACAAGTTGAAGAAGGTTTCTCCGGTGGTAGTTGAGCTTACAAACTAAAATAAAGTATACTGAAGATCATGAATTGGAAAAATGTATTCGTAATTGGAGTTTTAAGTCTTTTGCCCGTATCAATGATGGCTCAGGCAAACATTCTAAATGCCAAAATGCCGGAAGAGATTGGTAAAAAGACTGAAGCACAAATCGCACAGGATGCGGACGCGCCCTTGGCCTATGGCTATGTGGACGACCGGGATATCCTTTGGTCCAAGACCACTTGGGAAATCATTGACCTGGACGAGCGTGTAAACTTCCCTCTCTATTATCCAACAGATACCATTGGTATCGGTTTAGATAGAAGGTCCTTGTATCATGTTCTGATGAAAAACATCAGAAATGGAAAACTGACTGAGGTATATGCAGATTCCTATTTTACGGAAAAACGTAGATTGGAAGACTTGTCGGCTACCTTACAGAAAGTAGATACAACGGATTTGGGATACGAGCAATTGAATGCCGGTGAGCAAATTTCCCCTGAGTTTATTAACAGAAGGGATTTGACCGCTGCGGATATTGAAGAGTATCGCATCAAGGGAATATGGTACTTTGACAAGCGTCAAGGTGAGTTGAAATACAGACTACTGGGAATTGCTCCCGTAGCACCAGACGTAAACTTTATTGACGACGAGTCCGTGGACCCGGGAGAAAATAAGGTAGAGCTGTTCTGGGTTTGGTATCCTGGTGCAAGACAAATCTTGCACGATGCTAAAGTGTATAATCAACGTAATTCAGCACGCCCCATTTCTTTCGATATGCTCTTGAACGCAAGACGTTTTAACGGAGTAATCTATAAGGAGGAAAACGTTCACGGTGACCGTGAGATAGACGATTATATTTTTGACAATGCACTATTCCAACTCTTGGAAGCCAATAGAATCAAAGAAGTGATTCGCGACCGGGAGCAGGATATGTGGGCGTACTAATGAAACCCAGCCCTTAGAAGTCATTGACAAAAAAGGGGTGATGGTTGAACTATTTCGAACTTGTTTCGGAATCCCACAACAAATAATTTCCAATTCAATTCATATAACGCCGCACGAAAGTGCGGCGTTTTTTGTTTGTTGATGTCACTTCATGCATATCAATCAATTTTGGTTGGATTTTTAACCTTGAAACCTGTAACTTCACTTATCGGACGATATACCTTATTGAAACGAAGTATATCTTAATTCTTGACATACATTGAATTCCTAATTGAACCAAATTTTGAACGGCTAAAAAAAGTGAATACCCGAATCAAATGATTCCATACTTTGAAACCCCTTTTCCTAGACCCAAGAACAATAAAACAAACGTTTTTTGGATTTTTCTGATAGGAATCTTGTGCAGTATTTTTATCATTATATTCAAGCCATTTAATATTAATAACACCACGGGGACATTCCGTGACTATCTGGTTTTGTTCTCATTAGGTATCCTTTTTTCATCCTCCATTTATATCTGGGAATTTGTTGTTCCAAGGCTACTTCCAAAATCATTCAAAAAATGGACCTTAGGAAAAGCAATTTTATGGTACTCGTTAATGACGCTTTTTGTGGGGGCCTTAATGTTCCTATACAAGAGCTATTTAGGGGGATTTATTGATTTCACGTTTAAAGAATATCTTTTCGTTTGTGGGAGGGTCTTTTTGATAAGCATAACAGTTTCCTTTTTTGTCTTGGGCCTTATCAATTACTTGAAAAAGAGTGAGATATCCTCAATAGCAGCTAATGAAAGCTGTTTTATAAAGGTTCCGAATGACAAAGTCATTCAGCTTTATTTCAGCGAGATTCTTTACATAGAAAGTGATGAAAACTATGTAGATGTCCACCTTCTTAAAAATGGAGAGCGTCAAAAAGAAGTCATTCGCTCAAGTTTAAAGAATGTTGAAGATCAGTTGGTTTATCCTATTTCGCCAATTTACAGATGTCATCGAAAATATTTGATTAATTTCAAATATTTTGAAGTGGTAGAATCCAGTAGTAGAAGTATGACTATTCGGTTAAAAGATGGAGAAACTACCATTCCCGTTTCCAAACAGTATGTGACACAAATCAGCCAACTACTGATCAATCGTCACTAATACGTGTTCACTCATCACAAATTGTTTTGGTACTGATATTTGAGAGCTAAAGATTCATTTCATTTGAGCATTGAAAAAATCAAATTGTACTCAAATGAAAAGTTTAGAAAAAATCAAAACAGTATGTGTCCTAGCATTTAGCGTGCTCTTAGTATGTAATGCTTACGGACAAAAAACGAATGGCTCAGCATCCTCTTCGGAAAGATTTATTGAAATCGCCGAGGTGGATAAAAATGAAATTGAAAAAATAATTCAATCTTTTGTTGACGATTACAAATCTGACCGTCACGCCACGAATGCCAGGGTGGTGGGAATCGATGTTCCAGAAGTAAATGGAAAGTGGACGATTACCGTTACAGGCAAAGAAATCAAACCAAAGAGATGGGACGTCTCCCTGTCGGAAGGATTACCAAAAGGCCCCACATATATTTATCGCGCTGAAGCAGACATTTTAAGAGCAATCTATGAAGGCAAAGTAAATGCTATGACGGCTCAGGTAAAGGCATTTTCAAGTGATTATGCGCCACTTGACACCTACGAAACAGAGGGTTTTGAACCCACGGAAGATGATAACGGTAAGATGAATGCTTTCTCTTTTCACTTTTGGACAAAGGGATTCCCTGAGGTTATTCCGTTTAGGCCAAGTTCTACTCGAAAGGCTCATGGAGGAAATGCTTCTATTTTCTATTATGAAAAAGGACTGCGTAGTGGCTGGATGAGCATGGCTCCAGGTGATAGGGTGCGTGATGATGCACGGGAACAAGCTGCTCCATTTCCTATGATGGGAGTTATCATAAAAGGAACATCCAAAGGGATTGTGGATGGAGTACCCGTAACTGTATCAGAAGGAAATACAGTATTTATTCCCGCGAATGTAAACCACAAATGGTGGAATGAATCTGATGAACCCTGCGAATTAATACTAATTATGTTTGGTAAAGGAGCTTAGAACTTAATAAGAGGAAACAATTGTAATCAAAAGACCTCAATGGCCCTAACCCTTTTAGGTTATTAAAAAGAAAAAAGGGAATTCATCTATCAATAAATGGCCCCATCGTTAATACCTCAGGTGTATAACGATGGGTTTAACCTGCAATATAAAAGGGAGGGATATACAATCTATATGTTAGTAGATAGCAGTAATTTAGAACTATGAGAAAAATAATTACAATCTATTTAATATTAATAGTAACCTCTGGTTATTGCCAGCAAATAGATAGTTTAATACTTGAAAAGATTAAAAATAAGTCTATTGAATCTCATTCGAATGCAGTGATAATAAAACAAAATGGAAAAATAATATATCAAAAACATTCAAGTGAGAAAGAAGTTCCAATTTATATAGCATCCGCCGGTAAGTCATTAACAAGTTTAGCCATTGGTAAATTGATAGATAAAAAACTTTTGGATTCACTTGACCAGCCTATACATACGATTTACCCCCAATGGAAGCAAGGACACAAAAAAGATATAACGGTTAGAATGCTTCTTAACCACACCTCTGGTTTACAAAACAACCCAAACGCGAGCATAGAATTGGAGCCTGCACCTGATTACAAAGTCAATAATATAATTGAACTTGCCTTGTCTGCTGAACTTTCTGATAGACCTGGAGAAAAAGTAAATTACAACAATAAGGCGGTCGCCTTGTTAGGGGGTATCGTTCAAGAATTATCAGATAAAATGTTCGACCAATTTTTTGTTGATGAATTCTTTAAACCTATGAACATCGTAGAATATGATTGGATTAAAGATAAGTCCGGAAATCCGACGGTTCATGGAGCTTTTGTGATAAAGCCATCTGACTTTATCAAGTTTGGAGAACTAATTCTTAATAACGGGATGTACAATGGACACCGGATTATTAGCGAGCAATGGATAAATGAATCTTTTGAGCAAAGCCAGGATTTTACGCCGATCTGGGGTTTACTTTGGTGGCGGCTTCCAGAATATGAAAAAAGAATTGTGGACGATGAAATTTGGACTTCATGGGAAGAGGAGAATGTTGATAAAGAGTTTCTAAAAAAAATGAAGCCCATAAAGGGGAAACTATATGAGACCAAGTATGATTTCTACAATGATTTAGAATATATATTGGGAGAAAACTGGAATCAAGTTTTGAATGAGAAATTACCCGCTGGTGTAACAACCAGTAAGAGAGTTTACGGTAATGAAATAAAGGCGTACTATGCGGATGGCTATAGGGGTAACTATCTAGTCATTATCCCAGAAACTAAAATTATCGCTGTGAGATGTGCTGACTTCAATGGTTTCAACTACAAGACTGATTTTTTTCCAGAATTCGTAACCCTTACGTCCAAACTAGTAAAATAGAACAATTGCCAACGATGTGCATAAAAAATAGCGGTTGACGTGATAAAGTGAAATTATCTGTTTAAAACATAAGTTATTGCAAAAGCGAGAGGTTTATGAGTGAAAGACTGCCATTCTCGTGAACCAGACTGATAAGTTCAACCCCTTCTGACTAGTTGTATTTTGATTGAAACACAAAAAAGGAGAGCTAAGAACCTTCATCCGTTCACTTTTTACCCCTCACCAAAAACCTTTGCCGAATTTCCTTACAATTCGCGACAATTGTATCAAAGCGTAAATAGCCTTAGCAAATATCCCCAAGCTTATTGTCAGTCCATATCCGGTATCCATCAAATTTGGTTGGATTTTTTAACCTTGAAACCTGTAACTTCACTTATCAGAAAATATCATTCATTAAAACG
Source organism: Bacteroidota bacterium (assembly GCA_039184805.1). Taxonomy (GTDB): domain Bacteria; phylum Bacteroidota; class Bacteroidia; order Flavobacteriales; family Flavobacteriaceae; genus Flagellimonas. Next base: position 42,929 of record JBCDAX010000018.1, read on the forward strand.
AATCATATCTTATTCGTTGTAAACAATGAAAACAGAATCTTCTAAAGGAAAAATGAAAGAAATAATTCAGTCTCACCTAGTGTTTTCAGAGGAAAGTTATAACCTCTTGTTAAACATCGCAACTGAAAGAGAAGTAAGAAAGAATCGATTAATATTCCATCCCGATAAACCGACAAATAAAATTTTATTCCTAAAAAAAGGGCTTCTTAGAGGTTATAAAATAATCGATGGTAAAGAACATACCCATCATTTCTATTTTGCGGATTGGTTTGCAACAGACTTCCATAGTTTTCTAACAGCTGAACCAAGCCAAATCTATATTCAGACACTAGAAGATGCCGTTTTTTTTGAATTTCAAAAGAAAGACCTTTTAAACCTCTACGCTACATCACATCAGTTGGAGGCATTAGGTAGACTAATTGCAGAGAAAGCTTTTGTGGCAACTGTGGAGAAATTAGCCAATATGCAACTATACAACTTGGCTGAAAAATATGAGTTCTTGATGAAGACAAATCCTGGCCTTATTCAAAGAGTACCACAAAAGTATATTGCTTCCTACTTAGGTGTTTCAGAACAAAGTTTAAGCAGAATTAAACAAAGCGTCATTTCTTAACAATTGTGAATGTTTAGGTCATTTATCCGTGTTTAATTTACGCTGCAGTTACACAAAAAACACTTTTGCATGAAGTACATTATCGCGGCTTTTTTTATACCCATTTATTTTTCGGCACTTTCAAATGCTAATCCTGCGACAGGTTTTACACCAACCTTTACAGTCTCTAAAGAGACTACCCATAAAATCCCCAAAGGTCAGGACTATACTTTTGGATATTTGGAAGTTCTCGAGAATAGGGACAAGCCTAATGGCAATACAATAAAATTACCTGTATACATTTTTAAAAGCCGAAGTAAAAATCCAAAACCTGACCCAATAGTATATACTGTTGGCGGTCCCGGTTATACTTCCATGCGTGCATCAAAGTATATGGAATATTACAGATACCTTGATGATAGAGATTTTATTTTATTCGAACAAAGAGGAACGCAATATGCAAAACCAAGTTTAGACTGTCCTGAATGGGCCAAAGCAGTTTATCAATCCAATCTTCCAAATTTTGATGTATCCAAAAAGGATAGTCTTTTACAAAAAGCGGCTGCTTCTTGTAAAGAAAGGTTGGAAGAAAGTGACATTGACCTAAATAGTTACACAACCAACCATATCTCAGCCGATATAAATGACTTAATAAATGTATTGGGAATTGAAGAGTATAATTTACTCACTATGTCATATAGTACGAAAATTGGACAGGTTTTAATTCGGGATTTTCCTGATAAAATTAGAAGTGTAGTAATGGATTCACCACTACCATTAGAAGCTTCCTATGATGAAGAAAGTGTAAACAACTTGTTGGAATCTTTAGACAATCTACTTACCGATTGCGAAAACGATACGGATTGTAATAATGCCTTTCCGAGTATTAAAAGTCGCTTCCTCGCATATTTAGAAGAGAAAACAATGCATCCACTTCAGGTAAAAGTAGAAAACCCTGACAATGGGAAATTAGAAACCTTTTACCTCAAAGGGAAGGACCTGATAAACGTATTCTCTTCTGCTTCTACTGGAAGTGTACCCAATATTCCTTTTGAAATACATAAAATACTCAATAATGATTTGTCTTCCGTAAAAAAACAATTACAGTATTTGTTCCAAGAGCCTGGAGTTGGAATTGGAAAAGCGATGCGTATATCGGTTTGGTGTGCTGAAGAAAACTCTTTTAATACCCAAGAAAAAATCATAGAAGAAACAAATAAGTATCCAGCAGTCAAGGGGTTATCGCCAGCGGTTTTTGACAATGAGGTATGTGAAATTTGGAGCGTTGAAAAAGTGCCTGATATTGAGAATCAGGCTGTAAGAAGCGATATACCTGTTCTATTAATAAGTGGAGAATATGATGAACTGACGCCTGTAAAGTGGGCAGAATCCATGACTAGTAATCTTAAGAATAGTTATCACTTGATTTTTAAAGGGTGGAAACACGGCCCAACTACTAACTGGGGTAATCCGTGTGCTATGCAAGCTGCCAATGATTTTTTTAATAATCCAACTGAAAAACCAAGACCAGATTGTTTTGAACAAATTAAAAGTCCCCAATTTAAAACTGAATAAAAAACATTAATGACAATACACGCCATTCGTGTCAAACTGTAAGTAGTCTGGCGCCATATTGCCAACATCAATAGGAGATGCCTACTTTTGCGCTATGATAGATTATTTGGTAGTTGGTTGTGGTTTAGCGGGAATCTCGTTCTGTGAAGTGCTCGAAAGAAACGGAAAGTCATTTCATATGGTTTCCGATAACTCCCAACAAGCTTCTTGGGTAGCTGGGGGACTTTATAATCCGGTAATCCTAAAACGATTTACCATGGCCTGGAATGCTAGAGAGCAAATGGAAATAGCTATGCCGTTTTACCAGAAATTGGAAGAAAAGTTGAAGGTAAAGTTGGATTACAAGCTCCAGGTGTTGCGACTTTTTGCCTCGGTGGAAGAACAAAACAGTTGGTTTGAAGCAGCGGACAAACCTGGTTTGGGTTATTTCCTCTCCATGGACATTCAGCAAAACGGAAATCCCAATCTTCAGGCACCATTTGGTTTTGGCGAAGTATTATATACAGGTAGAGTGGATACCCGAACATTGCTTAAAGCCTACTCAGATTATTTGACCAAAAAAGGGCGTTTTGCACATGAAACATTGGATTTTTCTCATTTAAGGACCAATACCGACCATATTACCTATAAATCGATATTGTCCAAGCAAATAGTTTTTGCGGACGGCTATGGGCTCAAAAACAACCCTTTTTTCAAGTATTTGCCACTAAACGGTACAAAAGGCGAGCTGTTGACTATAAAAGCTCCAGAACTAAAGGAAAAATCCGTAATAAAATCCTCTGTGTTTATTATCCCTTTAGGAGAAGATTTGTATCGAGTTGGAGCAACTTACAAATGGAAAGATAAAACCAATGAACCCACACAGGCTTCAAAAGACGAATTGCTTACCAAGCTCAAAACTTTTCTAAAATGTGAGTTTGAAGTTGTGGACCATGTGGCAGGAGTACGTCCAACGGTAGTCGATAGAAGACCCTTGGTAGGGAAGCATCCGGTTTATGAAAATCTATATGGTCTAAACGGATTCGGCTCCCGTGGCGTACTGATTGCCCCATATGCGGCTGGTCAGCTTTTTAATTTTATTGAAAACGATACACCTATCGACCCAGAGATGGACTTAGAAAGGTTTACCTCTAAATGTTATCAGGAAGCTTCTCTAAGTTCCTGAGGTTCGTATTTTACAAAGAGATTAATCCAAATATTTCGGGAAAGGCGAATAATAATGGGCATAAATACAACCAAAGTCGCCACAATGGCGATGAAAGTATTCACTAAGTTCAGCCCAAGAAACAAAAATGCAATAACAAAGGCCGCTACAGCGAAGGCTACCCCAACCCCATAACTTACATACATGGAACCATAGAAAAAAGAGGGTTCAATTTTATATTTCAATCCGCAATGCAAACAACGCTCATGCATTTTGAACAAATCTCCTAAAGCATATGGATTTTTGTTCACATACATGCTCTCCTCATGGCATCTGGGACAAGTTCCTGTTAAAATACTGTAGAGTTTAGTTCCTTTTTTTAACATTTGCATGGCTTTTGGCAAAGGTAGAAATTGTAGCAATGGTTACCGCCGAAAATAATACCAAAAGCTGATTTTAAGATAATGAATTCTTATTTGGAGTATGCTTAATATCCACAACCTTTCAGTCGCTTTTGGGGGTGAATACCTTTTTGAAGAAATTGCCTTTCGTTTAAAAGCAGGCGACCGCGTTGGGCTTATAGGCAAGAACGGAGCCGGAAAGTCAACACTACTTCGCTTGTTATCCAAAGAACAAGAAGCAGATTCAGGGTCTATAGCCATTGAGAAAGGTACCCAAATAGGCTTTTTAAAGCAGGATATCGATTTTGAGCAGGGAAGAACGGTTTTGGATGAGGCCTATCAAGCCTTTAAGGAAATTAAAGCGCTGGAGCTGGAGCTGGAAAAAATAAATCAGCAGTTAGCAGAACGAACGGATTACGAAAGTGAGTCCTATAATCAGTTGATGGTTGACCTTACGGAAGTGACCCATCGCTATGAGATTATTGGAGGATATAATTACCAGGGCGAGACCGAAAAGGTCTTACAAGGTTTGGGCTTTAAACGGGAGGACTTTATGAAAGTAACCGATACATTTTCCGGTGGATGGCGTATGCGCATTGAATTGGCCAAATTGCTATTGGAAAATAATCATGTGCTGCTTTTAGATGAGCCCACAAACCATCTCGACATAGAATCCATTATTTGGCTGGAGCAGTTTTTAAAGAGCTATTCAGGAGCTGTTGTGATTGTATCACACGATAAAATGTTTCTGGACAATGTCACCAACCGAACGATTGAAATATCGCTAGGGCGTATTTACGATTATAACAAGCCCTATACAAAATACCTTGCCCTACGCGCAGAGATTCGGGAACAGCAACTCAGTGCCCAAAAGAACCAGGAGAAGCAGATTCAGCAGACGGAACGACTTATTGAAAAGTTTCGGGCAAAGGCTTCCAAAGCTTCCATGGCGCAGTCATTAATCAAAAAACTGGACCGAATTGACCGGATTGAGGTGGATGAAGACGACCATAGTGTAATGGCCGTTCGTTTTCCGGTTTCCGTTAACCCAGGAAAAGTAGTCATTACCCTTGAGGATTTATCCAAAAACTATGGCCCAAAAGAGGTGCTTCGGGATATTGATTTGCTAGTGGAACGAGGAAGTAAAACCGCATTTGTGGGACAGAACGGTCAGGGAAAGACTACCTTGGCCAAGATAATTGTTGGAGAACTAGAGCACAGAGGTGAGGTCAAGTTGGGACATAATGTTCAAATCGGATACTTTGCCCAAAACCAAGCCGATTATTTAGATGGGGGAAAGACCATTCTAGATACTATGGTTGATGCCGCAAACGAGGGGAATCGAAGTAAAGTGCGAGATATTCTAGGGTCATTTCTTTTCAGGGGAGATGATGTGGAAAAATATGTAAAAGTCCTTTCCGGAGGAGAACGGAATAGATTGGCCCTGGCCAAGATGCTATTACAGCCTTTTAATGTGTTGATTATGGATGAGCCCACCAACCATCTTGACATCAAATCCAAAAATGTATTAAAACAAGCGCTCCGAAGTTTTGAAGGGACCTTGATTCTAGTTTCACACGATAGAGACTTTCTTCAAGGACTGACCAATAAGGTTTATGAGTTTAAGAATGGTGGAATAAAGGAGTATTTAGGGGATATTGATTTTTATCTGGAGCAACGGCAAGCTGAGGATTTTCGAAAGATTGAACGAAAGGAAAAAAATCAGGAAGAAGTTAAATCCGCTCCCAAGGAGAATGACTATCAACAACAGAAACGATTAAAATCCCTTAAAAACAAGCTCAGTGGGGTCGAGAAGAAAATTTCAGCACTTGAGAAGGAGATAGCGAAAATAGACCATGAGCTTTTAATGAATTATGATGCTACTATAGCTATGGAAGGTTTTTTTGATTCCTATGAGGGGAAAAAGAAAGAATTGGAGGTGTTAATGGAGGATTGGGAGAAGTTGTCGGAGGAAATGGAAACCATTAACAAATGGTAATATAATTCCTACACAACAGATTTAAAGAACTTCACAACAGAATTATTAGAACTCACACATTATTTTTTGTAAGTTTTTTCCTTCTTATTTCATTTGTAAGTGAATTCTTATAAAATCTAAGAAGGAACTAAGAATGAAGCTAACCTCAATCAGCCTTATCGCCCTTTTTTCATTTGGAATTGTATTGGCTAAAGGTAAAATCAGTACAAAAGAGAGAAAGGCCTTAATTGACCTCTTTGAGAGTACCAATGGTGCTAAATGGAACAATCCATGGAACTTAAACGAACCCGTGGATACCTGGAAGGGAATCACAATAAAGGATAATCATATTGTTGGAATTAACCTGTTCCGTAACAACCTTGAAGGCACGCTTCCTGCCAGCTTAGGTAGATTAAGACATCTTCAGCATTTGAATCTTGCCTTCAATAATATAACAGGCGTTTTGCCAGAGGAAATTATCCAGCTTGAAAACCTCATGGTGCTTCGTCTGGAAATGAATAGAATCAAGGGAACCATACCCTCAGAAATCGGGCAGTTGAAGAAGTTACAGGTCTTTTCTATGTTCAACAACTTTTTGAATGGAACGATTCCTGACGGATTTGGGCAATTACAAGATTTAAAAGAATTAAACCTTTCCAGCAACAACCTTAAGGGAAGTATACCAAAATCACTGGGAAATTTGACCAAATTGGTGGCGCTGGGGTTATTCGAGAATAGTTTGGATGGGTCAATTCCTGCAGAGTTGGGAAATCTCAGTAAGCTAAAAGAACTGGTTTTGGCAAATAATCAATTGGGTGGTGATATCCCTATGGAATTTGCTCAATTGAACAACCTAAAAATACTTCAACTTCAAAACAATCGATTTAAATCCTTTACCGGGATTCAGGCTATGGACACCAAACAGTTTTTGGTTTTTGACACGGATGACAAAAGTTTAAGACCAAGATTTAACGAGATACAGCTGCAGCGCACACGCATGGCGGACACAAAATTTGAAGATGATAACGATAATGAGTAGTTAGTTATACTTTAGTTTGTTTGGTTTGGGGATACAGGCGTGTATCCCCTTTTTTTGTTTCATGATTAGCCGTTTTGCATAAACATTTATGAAATATTTAACCAAGACCCCACTATCAAGACAATAGATTTGCACAGAACTAATCAGCCGTTTATGCGCAAAACTATTCTTTCTGTTCTTCTTGGGATTGCCATTATTGTCATTGCTTTTGTACTGTCAAAGGTGATTGTTAATAGTAGGGAAGACAGACGTCCTAGACCTCAAAAAGTAGTGAAGACCGTTTTTGTTGACACTGTTGCCAACGGCGATGTTCCGATTATGATTTCGGCTAATGGTAATCTTGTCGCGAAACGCCGTGTGGAACTTTTTGCTGAGGTTCAAGGAGTTTTTAGACCAGGTGCCAAAGCGTTTAAGGCAGGACAACCCTATCGCGCTGGTCAAACTTTGATTCGTATTGATGCTTCTGAGTACTATGCGAGTGTGCAATCGGCCAAAAGCAATCTGTTTAACTTGGTGACCTCCATAATGCCGGATTTGCAGTTGGATTATCCTGAACATTTTTCCAAATGGCAGGAATATTTGGTGAGTTTTGATTTGGAAAAATCTACACCTCAGCTTCCTGAAGTCACTTCGGAAAAAGAAAAATATTTTATCACAGGCCGAGGTATTTATACGAGTTACTACAATGTAAAGAACTTGGAGCAGCGATTGGCAAAGTACGGTATTACCGCCCCATTTTCGGGGGTTTTGACAGAGGCGTTGGTTACCGAAGGCTCCTTGGTTCGGTCAGGACAGAAATTGGGTGAATTTATAGAAACAGGAACCTATGAACTAGAGGTTGCTGTGCCTAAGACCTATTCAGATTTTTTAACAGTGGGCAAGGAGGTAAAGCTCAGTAATTTGGATAAAACGCAGCAACATAGTGGAAAGGTGATTCGGGTCAACGGTCGTGTTGACCAGACCACGCAGACCATAACCGTATTTATAGAGGTTAAAGGTGATAATCTAAAGGAGGGTCAGTATTTGGAAGCCAACTTGAATGCTAGGACGGAGAAAAGTGCCATAGAAATTGATAGGTCGTTATTATTGGAAAATGACCAGATTTTCGTGGTTAGGGATACCATTTTGGATGTTATTGAAGTAAATCCTGTTTATTTTACAGATAAGAAGGTGGTATTAAAGAATGTTCCAGATGGCGAAACAATAGTAGCAAGACCTGTTTCAGGAGGTTACGCTGGAATGTTGGTAAAAGTTTTTGGAGCTCCAAACAATGAAACTGCAGCGAAATGAAAAAGATAATTTCCTATTTCATTAAGTACCATGTTGCCGTAAATGTAATCATCATTTCATTTTTCATTTTTGGTATCGTTGGTGCTCTTTCTCTAAAGTCATCGTTTTTTCCGCTGACGGAATCAAAAAATGTATTGATTACCATTACATACCCTGGTGCTTCTCCGCAAGAAATCGAAGAGGGTATCGTTCTTAAAATTGAGGATAATCTAAAAGGTTTGGAGGGCGTTGACCGGGTGACTTCAACCTCCAGGGAAAACACTGGTTCTATTGACGTTGAAATCGAAAAAGGGTACGATATCGATTTCATGTTATTAGAAGTGAAGAACGCGGTCGACAGAGTCCCTACTTTTCCTACTGGAATGGAACCTTTGGTGGTTTCCAAACTTGATGCTGTACGTCAGACCATCAGTTTTGCCGTAAGTGGGGAAAATATCTCTTTGGCTACCTTAAAACAAATTGGTCGACAGGTTGAGAACGACCTTAGGGCCATAGATGGAATCTCCCAGATTGCTATTTCCGGATATCCTGAAGAGGAAATTGAAATAGCAGTGAACGAGAATAATTTATTGGCATACAACGTTTCTTTCAATGAAGTGGCCCAAGCTGTGGCCAATGCCAATTTACTGGTAACCGGAGGTAACATTAAGACGGATGCTGAAGAGTACCTAATTCGAGCTAACAATCGTTCCTATTATGGTAAGGAACTCTCCAATATTGTGGTGAGAGGCGACGTCTCTGGACGTACTATTCGGCTGAAAGACGTGGCGGAAATTCGAGATCGCTTTTCTGAAACTCCCAATACATCCTATTATAATGACAACCTCTCCGTAAATGTAACCATAACGAGCACAAATACTGAGGATTTAATAGGTTCTGCGGAAAGGGTAAAAGAATACATAACAGAATTCAACCAGAAGTACAACAATGTACAGTTGAATGTAATAAGTGACCTGTCCACCACGCTCACGCAACGTACACAACTGTTGACCGAGAACGCCATTATGGGGATGATTTTGGTATTGATTTTCCTTAGTCTGTTCCTAAATACGCGTTTGGCTTTTTGGGTCGCTTTCGGCTTACCTGTAGCTTTCTTGGGCATGTTCGTATTTGCACCCATGTTGAACGTGACGATTAATGTACTCTCATTGTTTGGAATGATAATCGTCATCGGTATTTTAGTGGATGATGGAATTGTCATCGCTGAGAATATATATCAGCACTATGAAAAAGGAAAAAAGCCCATCCAAGCTGCAATTGACGGTACATTAGAAGTTATTCCACCCATTGTATCGGCCATTGTAACTACAATTCTTGCTTTTTCTATCTTTCTCTTTTTGGATGGAAGAATAGGAGACTTCTTTGGAGAGGTTTCGGTCATAGTAATCTTAACACTGGTAGTATCATTGGTTGAAGCTTTGATCATACTTCCAGCGCATTTAGCACATTCCAAAGCGCTGAGAAAACAAAGTGACGCCCCAAAAACGGGAATTGCTAAAGTGTTTTCAAAGTTGCGTGTAATTAATAAGATGGGAGATAAGGCAATGGCCTGGATGCGGGATAAGCTCTATAGTCCGGTATTGCACTTTGCCTTGGAATATAAAATGTTGACCTTTTCCTTCTTTGTGTTGGCACTGGTTTTAACCTTTGGCTCTATTGGTGGTGGGATTATCCGCACCGCATTCTTTCCAAGAATTGCTAGTGACCGGGTAGCCGTAGAACTCTTAATGCCCAACGGAACCAATGAGAAGGTGACCGACTCCATCATTAGCATGATTCAAGAAAAAGCGGCTATTGTTAACCAAGAACTAACTGAGGAATATTTGAGTGGAACGGATAAGGAGCTCTTTGAAAATATGCTTAAAGCGGTTGGTCCAGGTTCTTCTTCAGCTGCCTTAATAATCAATTTACTTCCTGGTGAAGAACGTCCTGACGCCATTCGAGCTGATGTGGTGACTGGTAGATTGAGGGAATTGGTAGGGCCGGTTATTGGTGTGGAAAGCCTTATTTATGGTTCTGGAGGAAATTTTGGAGGTGATCCCGTTTCAGTATCCCTATTGGGAAATAATATTGGAGAACTGAAAGCCGCCAAAACAGAGTTAAAAAGAGCCATGGTGGAGAATTCCTTGCTCAAGGATGTGGCTGACAATGACCCTGCCGGTATCAAAGAAATTCAACTGGAACTTAAGGACAATGCTTACCTGCTGGGGCTAGACTTGAGAACTGTTATGAATCAAGTGCGCGCAGGTTTCTTTGGAGCTCAAGCACAACGTTTTCAGAGAGGGCAGGACGAAATACGTGTTTGGGTACGATATGACCGAGAGAACCGATCCTCTATTTCAGATTTGGATGAGATGCGTATTCTCACACCTTCAGGTTCTCGGGTTCCTTTAAAAGAAATTGCAGATTACACAATACAAAGAGGAGATGTGGCCATTAACCACTTGGATGGTCAGCGAGAAATCCGAATTAGCGCTGACTTAAAGGATCCTGATAACACCAGCGCACCAGATATGTTGGCCTGGATACGAAACGACATCATGCCTGAAATCCAGTCCACGTATCCAAGTGTTACGGCTTCCTACGAAGGGCAGAACCGGGAGCGGAATAAATTGACTGATTCTTTAAATTTTGTGGGCCTAGTCGTTCTATTCTTGATTTATATCACAATCGCATTTACATTTAGAAGTTTTAGTCAACCTCTATTATTATTGTTGTTAATTCCATTTAGCTTAACGGCGGTCTCTTGGGGTCACTGGATACACGGATTCCCGGTAAATATTCTGTCCATGTTGGGGATTATCGCCCTAATTGGAATTATGGTAAACGATGGTTTGGTCCTTATTGGAAAGTTCAATGGAAACTTAAGACGCGGAATGAATTTCGACGATGCTTTGTATGAAGCTGGCCGTTCCCGATTTAGGGCCATATTCTTGACCTCGGTTACTACAATTGCAGGTTTGGCCCCCCTATTGTTGGAAAAAAGCAGACAAGCCCAGTTTCTAAAACCGATGGCAATTTCCATTGCCTATGGTATTGGTTTTGCAACGGTACTCACCCTGGTCATGCTTCCTATTTTCTTGTCGTTCAGTAATAGTGTCAAAGTAAGCACCAAATGGTTAAGAACAGGGGACAAGGTAAGTAAGGAAGAAGTGGAGCGAGCTATTAAAGAACAACATGAAGAAGCCTATCTATCCGAAAGTGTTATGTCGGTAAATGGACATACCAATAGTAATCCTGTCAAAAACAAATCCCAACAAGAATTAGAAGAGATATTATGATGCAGAAAAACTACCTGCCCAACCTCTTAATAGCATTTTTGTTCACTTGTTCTATATTTTCCCAGGAGGTGCTTACCAAGCAAGAAGCCATCAAGCTGACATTGGAAAATAATCTAGGTATCCTCATAGCTGAAAACAATGTAGAAATTGCCGAGAACAATAAAAGTCTGCTTAATTCAGGATTTCTTCCGACAATTACAGGTACTGCTGGAGCCAACTATCAAAGGGATGATTCAACTTTTGAGTTTCCAGGACAATTCTTAAATGATGGGGAGGGAAATGTTTTGATTGATGATCAAACAGGCGAGCCTATTCCTAGACCAGATGCTGATTTATACAAAGCAGAAGCTCAACGCTATAATGCCAGAATTACTGCAGATTATGTACTGTTTGACGGTTTGGGAAGATGGTACGACTTAAAACGATTAAAAGAGGAGTATAATTTGTCTTCTTTGCAGGCTAGGGAGACTTTGGAGACTACCATTCTTCAGCTATTTAGTGTATACTTTGAAGCTGCGAGAATTTCGGAGAATATCACGGTGCTTGAGCAGACGTATCAAAATACCAAAAATCGATTGCAACGGGCCAATTATAGTTTTGAGTTTGGGCAAGTAAATAAGCTTGATGTTTTAAATGCTGAGGTTGACTTGGTCAATGACAGTATCAATGTTATGAACGAACGTCAGCTTTTGGAGAACACTTTACGAGACCTTAATATTGTTCTAAATGCAGACTTGGAAAGAAAGTTTGCTGTGGATACTACAGTTGCTTTCATCAATGAACTTCAGTTAGAAGATTTTGCATCGAAGGGAGAGGCGAACAACGTGCGGATGCTCCAAGCGAAATCCAATATGGCTATCAATGACTATACATTACAGTCAGCCAAATCGGTTTTTCTTCCCACAATAGGCCTCAATGGCTTCTACGGATGGAACCTGAACCAAAATGCACCAGGTCCTTTCTTCCCTGGGGTTAACGTAAACAACACTCGAAATTTTGGTCTCGGGGCATCATTGACTTGGAATCTTTTTGATGGCGGTCGGGGAATTACCCAAGTAAAAAATGCTAGAATTCTTTTACAATCTCAGGATGCGCTTCAAAATCAGATTGAACTTGAGGTCAAACGTGATATAGCGAACGCCAAAGGGGATTTCCAGAATCGTTTAAAGGTTTTTGAGTTACAGCAACAAAATGTGATTACCGCAACCGATAACTACAGGCGTTCCAATGAGCGCTACAAATTGGGTCAGATTACTTCTGTTGAACTACGCCAGGCGCAGATTAACTTATTGAACGCCCAGACCAGTAAGAATTTGGCTAAGTACAATGCGAAATTGGCGGAGCTTCAGTTGTTGCAACTTACAGGGCAATTACTTAACGTATCCATTTGATTGATTGCATATGCTGGAACACTTTTTTCAGTGTCCCTATTGCTGGGAAGAAATATCGTTCCTTTTGGATAGTTCGGTTTCCAATCAGACCTATGTTGAAGATTGCGAAGTATGTTGCAATCCAATTGAGGTGAGTTGTACGTTTCTCCACGATGAATTGGTGTCATTTGAATCCGCTATACTAGGCCAGTAATTTGGACTGAATTTAAAAGGGAAAAGACTAAAAATCCTGTAACTTTTTAGTAGATTAATTGAATTATTTCTAAAAAGTTAAAATTCGGAATGCAAATAATTGAAAGCGCTACGATATATGATGCAATTATCGTAGGTTCTGGAGCAGGAGGAGGTATGGCTACCAAGGTACTGACCGAGGCAGGCCTAAAAGTTGCAGTAGTGGAAGCAGGCCCTTTTTTTGACCCTGCTGACCCTGAACAAAAAACCCAATTACGCTGGCCTTACGAATCCGAACGCAGAGGAGCAAGTACAAGGTTTAGGCCTTTTGGGGATTTTGATGCAGCCTATGGAGGGTGGGATATTGAAGGAGAACCCTACACTCATAAGGAAGGTACCAAATTTGACTGGTTTCGTTCGCACATGTTGGGCGGCCGTACGAACCATTGGGGACGGATTTCGCTTCGCTTCGGCCCGGATGATTTTAAACACAAAAGCATAGACGGTTACGGTGAGGATTGGCCCATAGGCTATGACGATGTAAAGCCCTACTATGATAAAGTCGATAAACTGATTGGCGTATTCGGAACGAACGAAGGACTTCGCAATGATCCTGATGGTTTTTTTCTTCCACCACCTAAACCAAGGCTACACGAACTGTTTTACATCAAAGGAGCACGAAAATCCAATATACCTGTGTATCCTTCGCGTATGTCGATGTTGACCAAACGTATTAATAATGAAAGAGGGATTTGTTTTTATTGTGGTCAATGTGGAAGGGCTTGTTCCGTTTATGCTGACTTTTCAGCAGGGACCTGTTTAATTTTTCCAGCACAGAAGAATGGGGGTCAGGTAGATTTATTTGTGAATTGTGTAGTCCGGGAGGTCACCGTGAATGAAGAAGGAAAGGCCACAGGAGTGTCATATATCAACAAAGAGGATAGAAAAGAGTACAAACTCAAAGGAAGAACGGTGATTTTAGCCGCCTCGGCATGCAGTACGGCAAGAATACTATTGAATTCCAAAAGCAGTCAACACCCGAATGGTCTTGGGAACAGTAGTGACCATGTGGGTAAATATTTACATGACTCCACAGGAGCTGACCGGATGGCTTTTATTCCGGATTTAATGAACCGTAATGTATCCTACAATGAAGATGGTGTGGGTGGAATGCATGTATACTCACCTTGGTGGGGAGATAACTCAAAACTTGACTTTCCTAGAGGATATCACTTGGAAATTTGGGGTGGTATGGGTATGCCTAATTATGGTTTTGGATTCAATGTCAATGACTTTAATAGGTTTTTTGGAACCAAAGTAGGGGGGTACGGAGACGTACTGCGAAGTGATGTAAAAAAATATTACGGAGCTGTAATAGGTGTATCTGCTCGAGGGGAATCCATTGCACTGAAAGATAACTATTGTGAAATTGACCCCTCTGTTGTGGATGAATGGGGGATTCCCGTATTGCGTTTTCATTATAAGTGGTCAGATTTAGAACGGAACCAGGCCAAACATGCACACGATACCTTCGAAGAAATTCTAACCAATATCGGTGGAGAACTAATAGGTGAAAAACCAGGAAAGGATAAAGATTATGGCTTGCATGCCCCAGGACGTATCATTCATGAGGTCGGAACCACACGGATGGGCAATAATGCCAAAACTTCGGTAACCAATCCGTACCAGCAATTGCATGACGTCGACAACGTGTTTATAGTAGACGCGGGAGTTTTTACTTCTCAAGCCGATAAAAACTGTACATGGACCATTTTAGCGCTTTCTTGGCGCGCATCAGATTACATCGTGGACCAATTAAAAAAACAGAATCTTTAGATATGGATAGAAGAGAGAGTTTAAAATCTATCGTACTCGGTTCAGTAGCTACAGGTTTGGCTGCCCATGGTTGCAAACCAGGTGAAGAACCTACAAAAGAAAACATAGTAGAGACATATGAGCCAGTGAAATGGCGCTCGGACTATGAAAACAAGATTTTGGAGGAAATCGACCAGGGAGAAGGTTTTTTCAATCCACACCAACAAGAGACCATGATGATTCTCTGTGATTTAATTCTCCCACCAAGCGACCAATACAAAGGAGCCTCAGATGCAGATGTGGTTTCATTTATAGACTTTATGGCAAGAGACACAGAGTCTGAACAATTCCAAACGGATTTAAAAGGAGGATTGATGTGGCTGGATCATAAGTCCAATACAGAATTTCAAGTAGAGTTTAAGGCGGCGGCAGAAAATCAGCAAAAGGCTATCTTGGATTTGATGGCATATTATGACCCTAAGGTTCCCCATGAAGAACGACCGTTTGAGGTCAATTTCTTTTCCTTGGTACGTGACCTGACTATGACTGGCTTCTACACTTCAAAAATTGGAATTGAAGAGCTTGGATACAAAGGCAATATGCCCAATGTTTGGAATGGAGTTCCTGAGGACGTATTACAACAACACGGAGTAGCTTACGAAGAGGAATGGTTAGCAAAATGTGTAGACCAGAGCCAGAGAAACATAGCAGCGGAATGGGATGATGAGGGAAATTTACTTACCTAGATAAGAGGTAAAATAGATATAACAAAAAAGCTCCCATTTTTTGGGAGCTTTTTTAGTAGCGGGGACTGGACTCGAACCAGCGACCTTCGGGTTATGAGCCCGACGAGCTACCTACTGCTCTACCCCGCGATGTGGACGGCAAATATACAACGGTTTCTTTGTTTGGCAAAATGATGTTGCACAAATTAGGTTTCTATTATTTACAGGCCAGAAATGTGTATTTTCGACGGCATGGAGCAACTCAATGACTTTTTGGTAAACGCCATATCCGCAACAGAATGGCCCATGTTTCTCTTACTTATTGGAGGTGGCCTTTTTTTGGTACTATATTCAAAGGGTTTGCCATACCGATTTTTTGGTCATGCCATAGCCATAACTGCGGGAAAATACGATGATAAAAAAGCAAAAGGAGATGTTAGTTCGCTTCAAGCGCTATCTGCGGCGGTTGCGGCCACGGTGGGTCTAGGAAATATTTCTGGGGTGGCCATAGCCATTCATGATGGAGGTCCCGGCGTGGTTTTTTGGATTTGGATGACAGCATTGATTGGTATGTGCATTAAATTCTATTCTTGTAGTCTTTCCATTATGTATCGGGGTGAAGATTCGGATGGAAAAATGCAAGGTGGCCCCATGTTTTATATCACCAAAGGATTGGGAAAAAAGGCCAAGCCTTTAGCTGTTTTTTTTAGCATCGCAGGACTTTTTGGTTTTCTGGGTGTTTTTACCGCCAATCAGTTTACAGAAACTTTTATGAGTGTAGTTGTCCCAGAAGAGACTTTGATTACTATGGGTGGAACGGAGGCAGACCCTTTGTTCAATTGGAAATTGACGATTGGAATTGTATTGGCCATTATATCTTCCTTTGTAATTTTTGGTGGATTAAAGAATATAGCTAAAGTAGCCACTGCCATTGTTCCCTTTATGGTGGCAGTATATCTAATCGCCGTTGTTGTAGTAATGGTTTTGAATGCTTCTCAAGTACTCCCAGCTTTGAAACTTATACTTTCGGAAGCCTGGAACTTTAAAACAGTAGTCACTGGAGGTTTTTGGGGCTTAGTGATTATAGGTGTGCGTCGTGCTATGTTTTCCAATGAAGCGGGATTGGGTAGTGCCCCTATGTACCACGGGCAATCCAAAAACGATGAGCCTATACGGGAGGGTTTAGTAGCTATGTTAGGCCCTTTTATCGATACGATTTTGGTGTGCACTTTCACAGCAGTGGTCATTATTTTAAGCGGAGCCTATTTAGAGGACACCAGTGGTATTGTGATGACGCTTCAAGCCTTTAGAACAACGCTAGGAAGCTTCGGAGATGATTTATTAATGATTATAGTTTCGGCTTTTGCTCTTTCTACGCTGTTTACGTATTCCTACTATGGCGTAAAAAGCCTTTCCTTTTTGACCAATGCCAAAATCGGCAAACTCTATAATGTCTATTTTGTGATTATGATAGTTTTTGCAGCCATAGCTTCTTTGGAAGTAGTAAAGAATCTAATTGACCTTTCCTATGCCTTAATGGTAATCCCAAATATGATAGCTGTCCTACTTTTGGCACCTAAAGTGAATGAGAAGGCCAAGGTATATTTCTCCAAAATGAAGCAAAAGCATGCATAAATCAGGATTTGTAAATATTATTGGCAATCCCAACGTAGGGAAATCAACCTTTATGAACGCTATGGTAGGGGAGAAACTCTCCATCATCACCTCAAAAGCCCAAACCACCCGACATCGGATTTTTGGAATTGTCAATGGAGATGATTTTCAAGTGGTTTTCTCGGATACTCCTGGAATTATCAAACCGGCATATGAACTACAATCTTCTATGATGGACTTTGTAAAATCAGCATTTGAAGATGCTGACGTTTTGATTTACATGGTTGAAATAGGTGAAAAAGGACTCAAAGACGAGAACTTCTTTAATAAAATTTCGAACAGCAAGATTCCTATTCTATTGCTATTAAATAAAATTGATACTTCCGACCAAACACACTTGGAAGAACAAATACAGTACTGGAAAAGCTTATTGCCTAAAGTGGAAATTTATCCTATCTCAGCATTGGAAAATTTCAATGTGAAAGAAGTATTTGATCGTATCCTTGAATTGTTGCCCGAAGGACCAGCATACTACCCCAAGGACCAACTCACGGATAAGCCCGAACGTTTTTTCGTAAACGAAACCATTCGAGAAAAAATCCTGTTACAGTACAAAAAAGAGATTCCTTATGCGGTTGAGGTGGAGACCGAGGAGTTTTTGGAAGATGACAAGATTATTAGAATTCGCTCCGTAATCATGGTAGAACGTGATACGCAAAAGGGAATCATCATAGGGCATAAAGGAAGTGCTTTAAAGAAAGTCGGTGTTGAAGCGAGAAAAGACTTGGAAAAATTCTTTGGAAAACAAGTGCACATAGAGCTCTATGTTAAGGTAAATAAAAATTGGCGCAGTAATGCGAGACAACTGAAACGTTTTGGTTACAATAACTAAAACTTTTTTTAGTATTTGAATAACCATTACTTCATGTTTGGTTTGGACCTTCCAAGGAAATTTAAACCAATCAAAATGAAGAATTATTTTACACTATTACTCCCCACATTATTACTTTTAACCTGTTTTTCTTGTGATAAAATAGACGACTTTTTAGGCGACGGAGGTTCCGATGACGACCAACCTACGGATGATAACCCCGTTGTGACCTCCGTAGACTTTAACTTCGTGAATACCTTTGATGTTGATGGAGAAGATTCAGCAGAAATTTCTGCGTATGACCCAGATACCCAGAGGTTATTTGTAACCAACGGTGCATTGGACGAAATCACCGTTTTCGATATCTCTAATGTAAATTCTCCTTCACGAATAGGTACGGTGAACTGCCCCAATCCAGGTTCGCCAAATAGTGTAGCTGTTAGTAATGGAATTCTAGCTGTGGCCATTGCATCCCCAAATCCTCAGGACAATGGATTTGTTGAATTTTTTGATACCACAACTTTGAACGAAATAGGTGTAGCTAAAGTGGGAGCATTGCCTGATATGGTGGCTTTCACTCCCAATGGTGAGTACGCTTTAACAGCCAATGAAGGTGAGCCTAATGATGAGTATACCGTTGACCCTGAAGGAAGTGTTAGCATCATCAAGGTAGAAACCATGGAGGTAACTACTTTAGGCTTTACTGCCTTCAATTCACAAGAAGCAGCATTGGAATCAGCAGGTTTCAGAGTGTTTGGACCTGGAGCTGATTTAGCTACTGATGTTGAGCCAGAATTTTTGACCATTTCTGATGATGGAACCAAAGCTTGGGTTACTCTTCAAGAAAATAATGGTGTGGCCGTGGTGAATCTGCAAAGCATGCAAATTGAAAGTATACTTCCTTTAGGATTTAAAAACTATGCTGCTCTTGGTAATGAAATTGACCCCAGCAATGAGGATGGAAGAACTGAATTGCGAAGCGTTCCTGTTTTTGGAATCTACCAACCCGACGCGATTGCATATTATACCGTTAACGGAATGGACTATATCGTAACGGCTAACGAAGGTGATGCAAGGGATTACGATGGTTTCTCAGAAGAAGAGCGTATGGCAGATTTGGTTTTGGATGAAACTGCTTTTCCAGATGCCGCTACACTTCAGTTGGATGAGAATTTAGGAAGATTGCAGTCTACCACAACACTTGGGGATACCGATGGTGATGGTGACTTTGATGAATTGTACAACTACGGTGCGCGTTCCTTTAGCATTTGGTCTGGACAGGGTCAACTCATATTTGACAGTGGAAATGACATCGCAGAAATCACTTTGGACCTAACACCGGACGTATTCAACGGAGGTGATAACCGAAGTGATGATAAAGGTGCAGAACCTGAGGCAGTAAGCATCCTTGAAATTGGTGAGCGTCAAATCCTATTTGTGGGATTGGAGCGCAACAACCAAGTTTTGGTCTATGATATTTCAAATCCAAGTTTCCCTGAATTTATTCAGATATTATCTGCTGATGGTGATGTTGGACCCGAAGGTGTTTTGCCTATTTCTGCGGAAGACAGCCCAACCGGAAATGATATCCTTATCGTAAGTAATGAAGTAAGCGGTACAGTAACTATTTACGAAAACAACTAGTTTCTTTAGTATCACATAAATTAAACCTATTTATCAGAAGGGCGCGAATATTTCTTTGCGCCTTTTTGATTTTTAGGCTCTTTGAAAGTCCTGTATCATATCTTCGAGAAAAGAATTTAATTGCTTCATTTGGTCTTTACCTTGCGATTTTCCATACCTGCCAAACGCATAAAGTGTAAACCATAGCACAACTAAAAAAAACATGCCTACTATCCATAAAGTGATATCATCTCCGAGAGAATGTTTGGAGTAAGCAAAGATTCCAAGGATTACAAAAAGAGTTCCAATGCCAAAATGAAGGAACATAAAAAAAGTCCATAGGGTAGGGTTGGGCCCAAACACACCATGAATCGTGCTTTTATCTTTTTCGAAAGAAGTAAGCTCTAAATGTAATTGTGGGGACCAAAAATTGGTATGCTCCTTTTTAAATCGAAGATAAATGTGCTCGTCCAAACGTTTTAAAACAAAAGGAGGTTCTGAATCTCTATCAAAGTTTTTCTTTAAAGATTCCAAATCAGCGGTTAAATCGATTTTAAACCGAGGTCTGAGTACAATGTCGTTGGTCAGGTCGCTCATAGTACAATTACATGTACCAAAAAAGGTAGCATTTTTTCTTTATAAATAATGGTATTTTTGCCGAAAATAGAAACGCATGGGAGCCATTGTAGCTGTTGTTGGTAGACCAAATGTTGGAAAGTCCACTTTCTTTAATCGATTGATTCAAAGGAGAGAGGCCATTGTTGATGCAGTCAGTGGTGTCACCCGGGACCGTCATTATGGGAAAAGCGACTGGAACGGAAAGGAATTTTCAATAATTGACACAGGAGGATATGTCGTAGGTAGCGACGATATTTTTGAAAAGGAAATTGATAAGCAAGTAGAATTGGCCATTGATGAAGCGGATGCTATAATTTTTATGGTGGATGTTGAGTCAGGGGTAACTGGAATGGATGAGGAAGTAGCCAGACTTTTGCGAAAAGTGGATAAACCTGTTTTTCTTGCTGTTAATAAAGTGGACAATGCGCAACGTGCTTCAGATGCTGTTGAATTCTATTCTCTGGGACTAGGAGAATACTATCCACTTTCCAGTATCAACGGCAGTGGAACAGGAGAGCTTTTAGACACTTTAGTAGAGGTACTTCCTGAAAGCGAAGAGGAAGAAGACGAGTTGCCTAGGTTTGCGGTAGTCGGTAGACCTAATGCGGGTAAATCATCTTTTATCAATGCTTTAATTGGAGAAGACAGATATATAGTTACCGACATTGCAGGTACTACAAGAGACAGTATAGATACCAAATACAATCGCTTCGGATTTGAGTTTAACTTGGTAGATACTGCAGGAATTCGAAGAAAGGCAAAAGTCAAGGAAGACTTGGAGTTCTACTCTGTAATGCGTTCCATACGAGCTATTGAGCATTGTGATGTTTGTTTGTTGGTTTTGGATGCCACTCGCGGTTTTGATGGTCAGGTACAGAATATTTTTTGGTTGGCACAACGCAACAATAAAGGGATTGTGATTTTGGTTAACAAATGGGATTTGATGGAAAAGGAGACCAATTCGGTACGGGACTATCAGGAAAAAATCAAAAAACAGATGGAACCGTTTACTGATGTGCCCATTTTGTTTATTTCGGTATTGACCAAACAGCGTATTTATAAAGCCATAGAGACTGCGGTAGACGTTTATAAAAATCGCTCCAAAAAAATTCAAACCCGAAAGTTGAACGATGTCCTTTTGCCTATTATTGAAAATACGCCACCACCTGCTTACAAAGGCAAATATGTAAAGATTAAGTTCATCACCCAATTGCCTACATTACATCCTCAGTTCGCATTTTTCTGCAATCTACCCCAATACGTTCGTGACCCGTACAAACGATTTTTAGAGAATAAGCTGAGGGAAAATTTCGACTTTTCTGGGGTGCCTATCACCATTTTTATGCGAAAAAAGTAGACTAGCGGCCTGAAGCGGGTTTAATGTTCACTGTTTGTTGAATTCGATTTCCGAAATCATCCATTGCAGAAAGTACATATTTCCCCGCTTGAACGTTTAAAATCAATTCGTGGAATTCTTCCGTGGAGCCTACATACGTTCGGTCTAGATACCAATGTACTCGAGCTTCTTCTTGCTGATGGGCTAGCTTGAATATGACTTCAGTGGCATGATTGCCCAAATCCTTCGGAATCAAAATATCCTCATTAAGTTTTGGATAAATAAAGGCCATTCGTTGGCTTTCGTCAGAATTACATGTA